>NZ_AP014510.1:1562580-1875096 GCF_000828675.1 Thermotoga profunda AZM34c06
TTTATTTGTTAGTCGCTTGTGGTGCCATGTTGATGTTATTGCCCTTTGCTTGGATGGTCTCAACCTCATTTAAGGCCAGAAGTGAGGTCGAGAAATGGCCACCTCAATGGGGTTCAAAGAATTTCTCAAGATCGTGGGATGTAAAGGTCAAGGTTTCAAGAAGTTCGGCTGGTGGAGTTGATTGGAGAGGACTGACTTTGAGGGAAGCTTTGACACTCAGAGATTCCCAACAAATGGCCAATGTACTTTCACTACAAATAGATGATGATCCAGTTTACAGAGGAACAATAACGATTAACTTACCAAAAGAGTTCAGTTATCTTCGAGGAAAGCTTGATCAAGAGAGTTTCAATGAATTCATCGAGCAACTGAACTATGTAGCCCAAAACAAACAGGTAATAGATCTGGCAAAATCATCTCAGAATGCCGAGGAATTTTTTTCAAACTTTTTTGTGCTCTATCACCACGGTCAATCTGCACTCTTAGATCGTAGAAACTACGTAGCAGAAGTTGAAAAAACAATGAGTAATTCTTTGAGTCAATTAGAAATATTCGAAAGATATGCAAATAGAATCCCAGAAAATGAAAGGGAGAATTATTTGCTATTGGTATCGAATGCAAAAAAATCAATAAACAATGCGTTATCAGACGCATCAGTCTTTAAGAAGGGTACAATAGCGTTACTACAGAGATCAGAAATTGAAAATCTGCGAGAAATTATCAAAAATTGCATTAAGCAAATCTTGCCAGAATCACTGAGCGAAGAAATCAAAAACACGCCTGTAATGCAGTTATACGTCAATAGAATCGTTCAACCACTACAAAATCTGGTGAATGTACTTGATACTTACGATTTTGTTAACCAATTCTTCAAATCAGTCCAAACTCAAAAAACAGACACACATGAGATTGTTTTCAAATTTTTGAGCAAGGCAGAAAGAGATAAGATCATGTTGAATCAACTTGCTCAAATGGACTTTCCTGAAAGAATTCGCCGCACAATTGACAGCGAAATCAGTCGTTCCACCGAATCCTTACCAGAGAAGGTTGACAAGGCTTTGGACGAACAACTCTACGAGGACTTTAAAACTCTAAATGTCGATAATTTACGAACATATGTTCAACAATTGAAGCAACCACTTTCGGTTTTATCTAACGCGCTTACATATATAAGCAGTCTCTCACAATTTCAGTCTCTCGACCTATTAGTTCAAAAATTGAAAGAATCTGGTGTTATGGAACAGACTGTACAGATCAGCTTGGAAAAACTCGAGAGTCTATTACAAATCGCCGGTGATGCAGATTTATTCTGGCAACTACTGGTTCAACTCTATGAAAATATTCAAGCAGTTTCAAAACTACGAATAATCTATAACCAGAGCCAATCTTCCATGAAAATCGTTCAGGCCCCAGAGTTTGTGAAAAACATCAGACTTAACAGAAACCAAAATATCGAAATAGAGTTGAACAATACTCATCCAGTTTATCTTGAAGACGAGAATTATTCTGTTCGGGCTGATTATAGTCCAAAGGAAGTTTTTGCGAATATTTTTCAAAATTATGCGATGGCTTGGAAAAGTGCCCCATTTGGTATTTATTACATAAACACAGCTTTTGTATCAATTGTCACTACAATCTTAGAGATTATTTTTGCCGCTATGGCTGCTTATGCCTTTGCTATAATGAGATTTCCTGGAAAAAATCTGATCTTCGCATTATTTTTGGGAACAATGATGATCCCTGGGGAGGTATTGTTGGTACCGAATTTCATAACGATATCCAAACTTGGCTGGATTGATACTTACTATGCTCTGATAATACCCTGGATTGTCAGTGTCTTTGCGATTTTTTTGATGAGACAACATTTTTTGACACTCCCTTCCGAACTGAAAGATGCCGCCTTAATAGATGGATGTTCCCATTTCAGATATCTGTGGACTATCGTTGCACCACTCTCAAAACCCACGATAATCACAAGCGCTCTTCTAAAATTTGTTGGAAGTTGGAATGCATTTTTGTGGGTCCTGATAGTGACCAACAAAGACAAATTCAGAACTCTGCCCGTTGGACTCCAAACCTTCAGCACAGATGTAGGAACCGTGTATAATCAATTAATGGCGGCAGCCACCTTTTCCATTCTTCCAATAGTAATATTATTCCTATTTACTCAAAAATACTTCATACGCGGAGTGGCACATACAGGCTTGAAATAGAGCGGGTGGTTTTATGAGTATCAACGTGAAGGTAAGGTCAATTAAACGCAATGAAAAAAGATCTCGGCGTATATTTAAGGTTGTCGTCTTGGTTGCTCTGTGTTTTGTATGCTTTGCATTCTCAGTTTCTTACATAAGATACCAGCAATGTCTTAGCGAAAACCGACGACTCCAATCCATATATGCAGACTTACTTGTGAAAATAAATGAAATGGAGAAAAACAACGATACCATAAAAGGAGTGAATAACACAAAGTGATATTTGTCACCACTTCACATGATCCTACTGAACTGCAAATCAAAAAAGCAAAGAAACTCGCGGATGAACTGGGAATTCCATATTTAGCAAGAAAAGATCATCCAAATATCTCAGAGACAATCGAAGGAGAGTACTGTTACGTTGTTGAGAAGAGCAGGATTGTCATCAAATCTAATAATTTAGAATTCTTTTTTCATCCATCCATGGCAAAGGTGAGAATGAGAAATATACAAAAAGGATTGAAAGATCATTTGATAGAGTCTTTGCAACTGACAGGTAGTGAGACCATACTCGATACAACACTTGGCCTTGGTACCGAAGCGATTTTGATGGCTGCCTTTCTTGATTCCGGGAAGGTCATAGGCATAGAAGGCTCCACACCGATCTTTGTCGTAGTACGAGATGGATTGGAGAATCACATGGCAAAAGAAAATTGGATTAACACTGCAATGAAAAAGATACAGATACTGCACGCTGATTTTAAGCAGTTTTTGAGATCTTGCCCTGAAGAATCATACGATATTGTCTACTGTGATCCTATGTTCGAAAATCCTGTCTTTGAATCTTCTTCTATGAATCCATTGAGACCATTTGCGATCTATGATACTGTAAACACCGATGACGTTGACCAGATGTTAAGAGTTGCAAAGAAAAAGATAGTTCTAAAAGCACATGCGAAAGATAGCCTTTTTAGAAGAATACCCGTTGATAGAATCTTTGGTAGTAGAAGAAGTCAAGTGCTTTATGGAGTGATAGAAAAAAGATGATCATAATTGCCGGTCCCACAGCCGTTGGTAAAACAGAGATTGCAATTGAGGTTTGTCAAAACATCGGCGGACAGATCATCTCAGTTGATTCAAGGCAAATTTATAAATTCATGGATATCGGCACAGCAAAGCCAACTCCAGAACAAAGAGAACTTATCAAACACTATCTTATCGATATAGTTGAACCAGACGAATATTACAGTGCCTACCAATTCAGAAAAGATGCCATTCATGCAGCTAAAGAAATTCTAAGCGTAGGAAAGGTTCCTATTTTTGTTGGAGGAACAGGGTTGTATATTGACTCTTTATTGAGAGGAATCTTTGATGGATTTCCAAAAGATGAAAGGCTGCGCTCTGATCTCTTGCAAATGGAGAAAGAAAATGCTGGTTCTTTGCGAAAATTGTTGGAACAATATGATCCACAAGCTGCTTCAAAGATACACAAGAACGATCTCAAGAGAACTATCAGAGCACTTGAGGTTTGTTTGAAGTCTGGAAGGAAATTCTCAGAACTTCAAAAGGAAATTTCTCCTGCAGGCAAATTTCGCTTGATAATTTTGAATCGAGATAGAAATGAACTTTATGATAGAATTAATTCAAGAGTCGAAAAGATGATTGAGAAAGGATTGATAGAAGAAGTCGAGAGCCTTCTAAGAAAGGGTTATACAAAAGAGCTGAACTCAATGAAGACAATAGGTTATCAAGAGGTGATAGAGTACTTAGAAGGAAAGATAGGATATGACACGATGATTGAGCAAATAAAAAAGAACACAAGGCATTTTGCCAGAAGACAGTTGATTTGGTTCCGGAGGTATAAAGAGGTGCTGGTTTTACATTTTTCTGAAAGAGAAAACATCGTGAGAACAATATCACAAATCGTGCTGGAGGAAGCACAGCGCGGTTTAACATTTGATGGGGGGTTTTAAAATGGTTGAGAAATTCAATCTCCAAGACAGGTTTTTGAATGCCCTGAGGGTGGGTAAGATTGAAGTGAAGGTCTATTTGGTGAATGGTTTTCAAACCAAAGGTATTATTCGATCCTTTGACAGTTACACAATTTTGTTGGAAAATGAAAATCAACAAAATTTGATCTATAAGCACGCTATAAGTACAATTATGCCATCGAGTTTTGTGATGCTGATGAAAACCGAGCAAAAAGAAGAACAACAGGAAGGTCAAGCTGAAAGTGTCTCAAATTAGAAAGAAATTCAAATTTATCAACGCTATCATTTTAACCATAAGGGAAGATTATTCATCTATTGAGGAACTTCAACAACTTTTGAGTACGCTTGATATAAGAGTTACAGAGGTGATATGCCAAAAGAGGACCGAACCTGACGCACGTTACTATTTTGGTCTTGGCAAAATAGAGAAACTCAAAGAATTGATAAAATTAATTGGCGTATCTCTTGTAGTAATCGACGACGAAATAACTCCTTTACAAGCAAAGAATTTGGAAAAGCAACTGAATATCACTGTGAAAGACAGAACACAGATAATACTTGAGATCTTTGCGCGCCACGCAACAACCGAGGAAGGGAAACTCCAAGTGGAATTAGCCAGCCTGCAGTACGAGTTACCAAGATTGGTTGGACAAGGTAAGGAATTGTCAAGACTTGGAGGCGGCATAGGTACAAGAGGTCCCGGTGAACAAGAGATAGAAGAAAAGAGAAGAAAGATACGCGAGAGGATAAGAGTTTTAAAACAAAGATTGGTTCAAATAGAAAAAAATAGAGCTCAACAAAGAAAATTGAGATTGAAGAGCGAACTTCCGATGATCTCTGTGGTTGGTTATACCAATGCGGGAAAATCCAGCCTAATCAAGGCTTTGAGTGGTGATGATGTTTTCGTAGCCGACAAACTCTTCAGTACTCTGGCGCCTGTGATAAGGAGAGTAAAACTACCATCGGGTAGATTGGCGCTTTTCAAAGACACTGTAGGTTTCATAAGAAATGTCCCCCATACTCTCATTAAAGCCTTTAAATCAACGCTTGAGGAAATACTTTTTTCAGATTTGATAGTGATTGTTGTAGATGTCTCAGACGAAAATTTCAATGAAAAGCTCAAATCTTCTCTGAGGGTATTAGAAGAGCTCGAAGCACTATTCATTCCACGGCTTTTGGCTTTCAATAAAATCGATCGAGTTTCTTCTCATGTATTGCAAGATCTATCTGTCACTTACCCGGAGGCTATTTTCATAAGCGCTCTGCAAGGTATAGGGATTCAAGAACTTTTGAAACGTGTTTGCGAAGAAATCGAAAAGAATGAATGCGAAGATTTATTTGCAGTAAAATTGGAAGATTTACCTTTGCTGATGAAAGAAAAAGAAAAAATAACAATTACCGAACAGGTGTATCACGACGATACAGTAATGGTTCGGGTTAGAGCAAAATCCAGTATCTTAGAGCGCCTAAAGCAGATTACAGGAGGGATGAATTCGTGAAAAAGTACTTGCTTTTACTCTTGATATTCTTAGCTGTGCTAACCTACGCTGCTGATTTTGTTCCACCGGTTGCGGGTACAGCTGTGGTTACATCGAGTTTTGGAGAATTCAGAGGCAGTGGAAACAGAGGCCCTCATTTTCACATGGGGATTGATCTTTCCACCAATATGCGAAGTGGCGTACCCATACTTGCAGCAGCCGATGGATGGCTCGTTAGAATCGAAATCGATGATGATGATATATATGGTAATGTCGTTGTATTAGAGCACGAAAATGGTATGAGGACGCTTTATGCACATTTGAGTAAGTTTTCGCCTAAACTCGATATGATAATCAATTCTGTAATCTCGGAATTTGGAAAAAAACGAATTGTAATTAATTTCCCATCAAAAACATTCTTTTTCAAAGCTGGTGAACCGATCGGTTATTCAGGCCAGACAGGTGAAGCTGCTCAACCTCATTGTCATTTCGAAATTCGAAGCGCAGATGAATCGATTTGTTATGATCCCGCTTCTTTTATGAGTTTTGCTAAACCAAAAGATGCGGTCTTTTCTGTCAAATCATTGGTGATTGATTCTGAACGTTACACATACACAGAGGGTAGAGTTTATCAGTTCAAAGATGCATATCCTAAGATAGCAATAAATGCTGCCACAATGCTTAACAAAAATGTAATTGGCTTGAAGAATTTAAAGATGTATTTCAACGAAACTCTTGTGTATGATATTAATCTTGGTGAGATACCATTGGATGAATTCAACAACGTATGGAGTGTTTATACCAACGACTCTGTTTCTGATGGGTACAGTTACAATGCGTGGTATAAATTGTATCCAGACAGGAGTACTGCTGTCGTAAAGACGAATAAATTTGCCGAACTTGGAAGACTACCTTCAAGAGTGAATGTCAAAATCGTCTGTACCGACATATGGAATGAAGAATTTACACTTAAATTCGTGATTGAAAGAAGGTAGAGATTGTGTGGTTTTTCAAAAAGAGAAAAAGTGATCAGGAACTACAGAATAACCCGTTCTATAAAGAAGGAAATCTGTTGGTTGTTTATCTGAAATGTGATCGATGTGGAGAATATTTCAGAAGCCACCTGAGGATAGGTTATGATTTCATAAACGATTATGATAACGCAGCCACGCCTTACAAGATAGACAAAGTCTATGTCGGATCAAAGTGCCCAAACAAAATCCATTTGTTAGCCTCTTTTAGTGCTTCATATAAGGTAAAAAGTGTGAGTCTTGAAGGTGGAAAATTCATTACTAAGGAAGAATATGAACGAATGATTCAAGAAAAAAAGGAGGAGGAGAAATGAAAAAACTTTTCACAAGCGAGAGCGTCACCGAAGGCCATCCAGATAAAGTAGCCGACCAGATCTCAGATGCAATTCTGGATGCGATTATCGAACAAGATCCAGATGCAAGAGTAGCTGTAGAAACACTCGTGACAACTGGTATAGCGGTTGTTGCTGGAGAGGTTACAACTGAAGCTTATGTGGATGTACAGGATATTGTACGAAAGACTATTTTAGAAGTAGGATATACACGGGCAAAATATGGTTTCGATGGTGAAACATGTGGAGTTTTTACCTCAATACACAATCAATCTCCCGATATTGCCCTTGGAGTAAATAAAGCACTCGAAGCAAGAGAGAAAAACAACGATGAAGATGAATTTGACAAGGTTGGTGCAGGAGATCAAGGAATGATGTTTGGTTATGCAACCAATGAAACACCTGAGTTCATGCCATTGCCAATAATATTAGCCCATAAACTTTCAATGAGATTGGCGAAGGTGAGAAAAGAAAAAATCATACCATTTTTAAGACCCGATGGAAAAACCCAGGTAACAGTGGAATATGATGAGAACGGCAAACCAATCCGTGTTGATACAGTATTGATATCAGCCCAACACGATCCCGATGTCACCATGAACGACTTAAGGGATGCTCTCATAGAACATGTCATCAAACCAACTATTCCAGAAAAATACTGGAACGATCAAGTGAAGATACTGGTAAATCCAACTGGAAGATTTGTCCTTGGTGGTCCATCAGCCGACACGGGATTGACCGGTAGAAAGATAATCGTCGATACATATGGTGGTTGGATCCCACATGGGGGAGGAGCGTTCAGTGGTAAGGACCCAACGAAAGTTGATAGATCGGCACATTACATGGCGCGATACGTAGCAAAGAATGTCGTTGCTGCAGGTTTAGCAGATAGATTCATGTTGCAGGTTGCCTATGCCATAGGTAAAGCAAGACCTGTTTCATTCATGATAGACACCTTCGGAACGGCAAAGGTCGATGAGACAAAACTGAGAGATGTAATAACACAGATTTTTGATTTCAGACCGCTTGCCATAATAAAGAAACTCAATCTCAGAAGACCTATCTACAAAAAGACCGCAGCATATGGACACTTTGGTCGAAATGACCCAGATTTCACCTGGGAAAATCTCGATGTTGTTCCAGAATTAAAAAGGGCATTTAATATGTGAAGGAGGAAGAATAGATGGCAAAGAAAGTCAGCAAATCTGTAGTGAAAAGGGCTGAGGAAGCGCTTAAGAGAAAGGTTAGAAACAGGGCATATAAAACTCAGATGAAAAATGCAATCAAGAAAGTGCTCGAAGCTGTCAAGACAAAAGAACCAGCTGATAGTATAGACAAACTTTTGAAAAATGCTATTTCAACAATCGACAAAGCAGCTTCCAAGGGAATTATTCATAAAAATCAAGCAGCCCGAAGAAAATCTCGCTTAGTAAAAGCCATAAGATCATAACTGTAAAAAACTCTATAAGAAGATTTAAGTTACTTTTCTAACCTGTTCCAGCACCTACGCGTTGGTGCTGGTTTTTGTTGTGTGATAAAATTGTAATGAGGAGAAATCTGAAAATGAGTAAGGCAGTGATAAGGTTTTTGATATTCGTGACAATGCTTTGGATAGGTTCTACATTGGCATACTATTTTTCGAGTATGTGGTTCATCACAACGTGGTATGCCAGTATTTTTGTGGTAAGTTTATACTTCGCTTTAAAAACCGGTGAGAAGTTATCGGATCTTTTCAGATTAAATGGCAAATGGATATTGAAAAGTATCTTATTTCTACCATTGATATATGCCTTGATGGCAGTGGTGAGTTTTATTTTCCCATCCATTGGTGCAACTACTCAAATACAAAAAGTCGATATAACAACGGCTATAGTAATAACATTTTTAGGACCAATCTCGGAAGAGATGGCCTTTAGAGGTTATACTCAGGGAATAGCTCGCAGGAAATTGAATGTTAACTCAGCAATACTGATCACGGCATTATTTTTCTCTTTCTTTCATCCATTTGAGGTCTTTCCCCAGATCTTTGTGATGTCAATGGTGCTGAGTGTTGTGAGAGAGATCTCTGGATCACTCGTTCCGCCGATGATAATACATTGCCTCAATAACACAGTAGCGTTGGTAGTTAGTTTCCTGATTTGAAAGGGGTGATATGATGTTCGACAGATTTTCTGAAAGATCAGCACAGGTCTTTGTTGAAGCTCAGAACGAGGCTAAAGAAATGGGACATTCATATGTAGGAACAGAGCATATACTTTTGGCAATTTTGAAACAAGATCTGCCCATTGTTGACACTCTTGCAGAAATGGGTATAACTTATGCTCGAACAAAGAATGAAGTCATTTCAATGGTTGGAATGGGAATGCGGGGTTTTTCAAGCTCTCCTCAAATGACTCCACGCGCCAAAAGAGTCATAGAGTTGGCATATGAAGAAGCAAAGTATCTTGGAAGCGATAAAATCCATCCTGAACATATATTGCTCGGTATCATAAGAGAAGGAGAAGGTATTGCCGTTCATGTACTTAGAAAGATGGGTATCGATCTTGGAACGCTTAGAAAGGTAATCGTCGAGAATGCCTCGCCAAAGAACACGGAGTTCGAGGGTGACAGAACCGTTGAAAATGCTTCAGTAAGGCACTTAGAAGGTTTTGGAATAGACTTGACCGCTCTTGCTACAAAAAACCAGTTAGATCCAGTTATCGGAAGAGAAGAAGAGATAGAAAGAGTCATGCAAGTGCTTGTTCGCAGAAAGAAAAACAATCCAGTTCTGATTGGTGAACCGGGAATTGGTAAGACAGCTATAGTAGAAGGACTCGCCCAGAGAATTGTTGCAGGAGAGGTCCCGGAACCTCTCAAGCGTAAAACAATATTTTCTCTTGATGTAGCTGCCCTCGTTGCTGGTACAAAGTATCGTGGGGAATTTGAAAAACGAATGAAAAAATTACTGCAAATAGTTACCAAAGATCCAAATATAATTCTCTTCATCGATGAAGTTCATACGATAGTCGGTGCTGGTTCTGCAGAAGGTGCTGTTGATGCAGCAAATATACTAAAACCAGCCCTTGCACGTGGAGAAATCAGATGCATAGGCGCTACAACTCCTGATGAATACAGAAAATATATCGAAAAAGATGCCGCACTTGAAAGAAGATTCCAAAAAATCTATGTTCGAGAACCGACAATTGAGGAAACACTCAACATACTCAAAGGACTCAGATACAAATATGAATCTCATCACAGGGTTAAGTACACAGATGGTGCATTGGAAGCTGCTGTTTATCTCTCAAAGAGATACATAACAGATCATTTCTTGCCAGATAAAGCTATCGATGTTATAGACGAAGCGGCTGCCAGAGCACGACTCAAGAGCTTTGTAATTCCATCTGAATTGCAGCAGTTGAAAAAACAACTTGAAGATGTCAAATCAAGTAAGGAACTGGCTGTACTTAACCAGGATTACGAGAAGGCAGCTGAACTCAAAGAACAAGAGAAAGTTCTCAATCAGCAATACACTGATAGATATGAACAATGGCGGAAGTCTGTTGAATCATCGATTGTAACTGTCGATGTTGACCAAATCGCCGAAGTTGTTTCTGGATGGACGGGGATACCTTTGATGAAGCTCGAGGAAAGCGAAAGCATGAAACTATTGAGCCTTGAGAAGGCACTTCATCAGAGAATAGTTGGACAGGACGAGGCTATAAAAGCAATCTCAAAAGCCATAAGAAGGGCGAGGAGTGGACTAAAAGATCCAAGAAGGCCTATAGGTGTCTTCCTGTTTTTAGGGCCAACAGGTGTTGGAAAAACAGAACTCACAAAGGTACTCGCAGCACATTTGTTCGGCGATGAAAAAGCGCTTTTAAGATTCGACATGAGTGAATACATGGAGAGATTCTCCGTTTCAAGGTTAATTGGAGCACCTCCTGGATATGTCGGATACGAAGAAGGAGGAACTCTCACTGAGAGAGTCAGGAGAAGACCATTTTCAGTAATTTTGTTCGATGAGATAGAAAAAGCACATCCCGATGTGTTCAATATCCTTTTGCAGATAATGGACGATGGAAGACTAACAGATTCTCAAGGTAGAGAAGTTGATTTCAAGAACACGATTGTTGTGATGACGAGTAACATAGGAGGCAACCTCATAAACAAATCAAAGAAGACTATGGGATTTGTATCTGCCGAGGATGCACAAAAGGATTATCAAGAAATGAAAAATCTCGTTTTGGAGGAAGTTAAGAAAACTTTCAGACCAGAATTCTTAAATAGAATAGACGAGATTATAGTATTCCACTCGTTGACGCGCGAACATATAGAAAAGATCATCGATATACTCGTGTCCGATGTTCAAGAAAGACTCGTAAGTAAAGGAATTACATTGAAATTGACCAAGGAAGCAAAGCAATTCTTAATCGAGAAAGGTTACGATCCCATCTTCGGCGCAAGGCCTTTGAAAAGAGCCATCCAGCAATATTTAGAAGATCCTCTTGCAGAAGAGATACTCAGGGGAAAATTCAACCCAATGGATACTGTAGTGTGTAAGGTCGATAAAAATGGTTTGAAGTTCGTCAAGAAGAAACACAAAACAGGTGTACTCAAGAGATGAAGGAAAAAGCGTATTTTGTTTGTACCAATTGTGGTTACGAGTCAGTAAAATGGTTCGGTAGATGCCCTAAATGTGGTGAATGGAATACTGCAAGTGAATTCAAAGTAGAAGCAAAGGAAAAGAATAAGCCAACGATAATCAATCTGAAAGAAGCTACGAAATCTGCTCAGACAATCAAAAGACTGAGTACGGGCTTTACAGAACTCGACACAGCGTTGGGTGGAGGTATTTTACCGGGGCAAGTGATCTTACTTGGTGGAGAACCTGGTGTCGGAAAAAGCACATTGGCTCTTGAGATATGTAGTGAATTGTCAAAAAATGATTTAGAAACTCTATATGTCGCTGCTGAAGAATCAGCAGACCAGGTAGCTATTAGGGCTCAAAGGCTTTCCTGTAACAGCCTTGAAAGGATCATGATTTGTTCCGAGAACGATCTTGAGCAAATAGTCAATTTGCTCAATCGGAATTATGCTTTACTCGTAATCGACTCGCTCCAAACGATGTATTCACCTGAAGTTGGAACGTATCCTGGCAGTATATTGCAAATTCGTACTTGTGCCGAGAAGATAATAGAGAAGTGCAAAGAACTCTCTATTCCAAGTGTACTCATAGCACATATAACTAAAAGTGGTGAGATATCTGGACCGAAACTGGTTGAACATTTGGTCGACACAGTTGTTTATTTCGAGGGAGAGAGAAACACCGAACTCAGAATCTTGAGAATCATGAAGAACCGCTTTGGACCATCAGGAGAAGTCGCAGTCTTCGAAATGACTGAAAATGGGCTCAAACAGGTCGTCAATCCAGCTTTCTACGATATTGAAGATCAATTGCCAGGTAACTGTTTAACATGTTCAATTGAAGGATCTCGAACTTTCGTGGTGCAGGTACAAGCTCTCGTATCGAGGACCAAGAGTACAGTACCAAGGCGAGTGAGCAATGGTTTTGAAATGACAAGATTGCTTTTGTTGATAGCGGTGATAGGAAGACATCTACATTTACCAATAGAGTCACACGATGTTTATGTCAATATTCTCGGAGGTTTGAAAATCACTGACCCCGGGATCGATGCAGCTGTCGTTGGTGCATTACTTTCTTCTATGTTAGACAAGAAAATCGGCAAGGTAGCATTGATTGGTGAAGTGAGTTTAGATGGATCTTTGAAGCGTGTTCACCGTTTGAAATCAAGAATCGATGCGGTTAAAAAAATTGGAATTAATTCGATTATTATCCCAAGAACCACGGAACTGAAAGAGGAAGACGTCCAGAAAATAAACTCTCTACAAGAACTCGGTAAAGTATTGGGGGTGATTTGACTTGATACCAGATGATCTTCTCAGCAAAATCGCTTTACTTTCACCCGGGACCAAACTGAGAAAAGCCTTGGATGATATTATATCTGCAAACTTAGGTGCATTGCTCTTTTTTGTCGATGATCCTCAGAAATATGAAGATATAATCCAAGGGGGATTTGATCTGGATTGTAATTTTTCACCAGAGAGACTTTACGAATTGGCAAAAATGGATGGTGCAATAGTTATTTCAGAGGATCTTTCAAAAATACTTTTCGCCAATGTTCATCTGGTACCAGATCCAATGATTCCAACTTTGGAAACTGGTATGAGGCATCGAACAGCTGAACGAGTAGCAAAACAAACAGGACAGATGGTCGTTGCAATATCAAAAAGAAGAAATGTGATATCACTTTATTGTGGTCAGTACAAATACGTTATGAACGACACCCGTATCTTGATGGCAAGAGTATCACAAGCTATAAATACTCTGGAAAAATACAGGACGAACTTTGATAAGATCATCTCTGAAATAGAAGTCAACGAATTTCATTCAGGTGTTTCGATATATGACGTTGCTCGCGCTGTGGAGAAGGCATTAACTATAATGAAAACTTACGAAGAGATATATCCATATTTAGTAGAACTCGGTGAAGAAGGAAAATTAATGAATATGCAATTGGAAGAAATTTTAGAAGATATAGAAGATATAACATGCCTTTTGGTAATGGATTATTCTCAAAAGGATTTAGATTTAGATCAAGCTCGGGAGATAGTTGAACGATTAGAACAGGACAGAGAAAGCTCTCTTTTGAGAATCATTCGAACCTTAGGAATCGATGTTCAAAATCTGGCTCAAGCCGGTGAGGTAATTTCCTACCCACGCGGTTATAGAGTCTTGAAGTACACTGCAAAGATTCCTATAAGTGTTTCTGCAAAAGTTGTCAAAACTTTTAAGAATCTCAGATCACTCAGTGAGGCAACTATCGATTCTCTTCAGTCTGTAGATGGTATAGGTGAAAAAAGGGCATTGGCAATTGCGTCAGCAATTGGTATGATTAAGAATAGAGTTGGTTGATCACAATACCATTGACATGTGGTACAATGGCAAAGGTCATATTAAGATGTAGAAGGAGGATCAAGGATGAAAAGAACCTATCAACCCAATCGTAGAAAAAGGCAGAAGACTCATGGCTTTTTGGCACGATCAAGAACACCATCTGGTCGTAAGGTTCTGGCACGAAGACGTGCGAGAGGTAGATGGAGAATCGCCGTTTGAATGATTTTTGTCTGCCCAGAACAGAACGCCTGAAACTTACCAGAGACTTCGACAGGGTGTTCCGAGAAGGGAAGGTTCTACAGAGTGATTTTTTCACAGTTATGTATGTCAAAAACAGCCTTGATTACAACAGAATAGCTGTTATGGTGAAGAGAAAATTCGGCAAGGCTCATGAGAGAAACAAGATTCGACGCTGGATAAAGGAAGCATACAGATTGATGAAAAGTGAATTGGCAAGGGGATTTGATATAATCATTCTTCCCCGGAAAGCCCTGTCGGAAGTCTTTAGGAGTTTGTCATATTCACTTGTGCAGAGAGAGCTCTATGATTTGCTAAAGAGGATCGAGAGATGAGAAAGATATTTATATCATTGATACGTTTCTATCAAAGATATATCTCTCCATTGAAACCACCGACATGTAGGTTTACCCCTACTTGTTCAACTTATGCCATCCAGGCAATTGAGCGTTTTGGAGTGCTTAGAGGAGGATTTCTTGCGCTCATAAGAATTATCAGATGCAATCCTCTAAATCCCGGAGGAGATGATCCTGTACCGGAGAAATTCACACTAAGGAGGAGATCGACTTGAAGAAACTCATTGTCTTCATATTAGTTGTCATTTCAGTAATCTTTGCTTTTTCTAAGAATGAGATCCAATTGACAAATCTTGAGAATGGATTGAAGATCGTCACACGATTCGGTGAATATGAATTGAACAATAAAGGTGATTTTGTTAACATTTATCTAACTCTTGACAGAAAGATCCACATATTCCAAGCCGATGGCGATGGACTCGAGTTGTTTTCGCCAGAAGGTTCTCCTTTGAAAGTGATCACAACTACTGTCAAAGGAACCATGGTTGCACCGAACACATATTCTGGGGATCTGTCCTTAGTATACGAATACGAAAACGGCACTCAAAAGGTAATAACTTTCAAGAATGCTCCAGAGTATATAATAATTGTTGAAATCAACAATGTAGACTCCGTGGTCTTAACACTACCAAGAGTTTGGTACGAAGAAAACGACCGTGTTGTAAAAGATTACTTTGTGTCTTTCGCACCGAAAAATAGAATCATCTCGATTTCAAAGATAAATAACAGTGGAAAACTCGTTTCCAACAAACTAACCATCAACAACTTAGGAAAAGTAATGCTCCACATGGCACCTTACAAGAGAATTTTTTTGAAGAAACTGTTTGAAGATGATTATCCGGTATTACTCGCAGAAATTAAAAAAATAAGCGGTAGTTCATCGTGGTACGATCCATTTTTCTATCCACTTGTATGGTTCTTCTGGTGGCTTTTTGAACTCACAAAGAACTTTGGTTGGACAATAGTGGTCTTCACAATCGTGGTGAGATTGGTCTTGTATCCACTGTACCACGCACAGACAAAATCAATGATAAAGATGAGAAAGCTTCAACCAAAGATTGAGGCAGTGAGAAAGAAATACAAAGATCCAACTAAGCAGCAAGAAGAACTGATGAAGGTTTACAAAGAAGAAGGTGTGAATCCTGCGAGTGGTTGTTTGATGTTACTTATACAATTACCCATATTCTTCTTGCTTTACGCAGTTATAAGATACTTTCAAGAAGAATTTGCCTTTGGCAGCAGATTTTTGTTGTGGAACGATCTTTCCGTTGGTGGTTTTGGACCGAATGTGTTGTTCATAGTTATCACCATTGTCGCGAGTTATTACAATACATTAATAACGAGCCAGGATACAAGAAGCGCTTGGCAAGGTATCTTGATGTCTGTGATTTTCCCATTTTTGTTTGTTGGACTACCAAGTGGTTTGTTTTTGTACTATACACTCAATACAGTCATTCAACTTGTAATCACATACTATATTTATAAGCGTTACAAGATAAGAGGCATAACAACAAGAGAATTACTCGGTTTGAAACCTAAGGCTTAATTGAGGGGTGAGAACTGGTGAAAAAATTAAGAGCCACGGGACCTACTGTAACAGAGGCCATTGAAAAAGTAAAACAACAATTTGATCTTATGGATGAAGAGTTCGATTACACCGTTATCGAAAAAGGTTCAAAGGGATTCTTTGGTCTCATGGCTAAGGAAGCAGTGGTTGAAATAACGATCAAGAATGGATTCTATAAAAGAAAGCTTGAGCAGTTCATGAACCATATATTGAGCACATATGGAGATATAAACGTGAACGTTCAGTGTGTTGGTAAAAAATTTTCAGTCGAACTCGAGGGAAAGGATCTTGGCAGGTTAATTGGAAAACACGGAAAGACTCTTGCTGCATTACAGCACATTGCCACTATCTATCTCAACAGATTGAGTGATACGAAATTGTCTGTGATAGTCGATGCCGGTGAATACAGAGAGAGAAGAAAAAAGAGCCTTGAGCATATGGTTAAACAAGTGATAGAGAACGTAAGAACCAATAAAGGGAAGGTTATTTTAGATCCAATGTTTTCCTTTGAAAGACGTGTGGTTCATGAGATTGCAAAAAATTATTGTGATATCAAGAGTTATTCAATTGGTATCGAACCATACAGAAAGGTCGTCATTGAATACTGCCCAGATAGTAAAGAATCATTGAGACCTGACCAGAACTTCAAGAGTAGCGTTCGCGGCAGCTAAGAGCGGATCTCTTTCAAGTTCAGCACTGCCAATCAGACTTTTTTCTTTGCCGTTATCGAGTTTGGTTATATGACACAATAGGAATTCTTTACCAGCTAATGTGACGATTCGCACATCATCAACAGAATAGATGCTTTCTGTCAATTCGTCGAAAGCAGAGACGACCGCCGTTGCAGCAGTTTTGAGCTTTTGAAGGCTTGTTTTTGCCCCTTCAGCAGTGCCTTCGTATCTATCTTCTCCGTGTTCCACAACGACCCTGATACGCAAATTTTTACCGAGATCTTCTGTCGTCAGAGATGCGATAGTATACTCAGGTTGAGTACGTATCTCACCAGACATCTGAGCAACGCTTATTATTTTTCTGTCTATTCTCAAACCAGTTGAAGCCAATATCGCTGTCTCTACATCGCGAACAATCTGTTTGGGATTTTTCGCTGAGTCGGCTATGACATGTATTTCTCTCAAATTATCCCCATCAGGCACAACCCTAACGGCTGTGACTCCAGATATTTGAGAAATAATACTTTCTAATTTTTTCGCATCTACCACAAAACATTCCCCCTTCTGGTATTCTAACATATGGTGATGAAAAGATGACAATAGGTATAATAATGGCTGCTGGCAAAGGTATTCGTGCAAAGACAGATTTACCAAAACAGTTCTGTAAGATTTGTGATAAACCTGTTCTTTCTTATTCGCTTTCCACTTTTGAAAAGTCAACTTTGGTAGATTCCTGTCTTGTAATGATACCTGACGGGTGGAAAGACAATATTTTACAGATAACCAGAGAATTCAGCAAGGTTAGATGGATATTGACAGGAGGTATGACGAGGCATGAAACATCTCTCATAGCAATCGATTTTCTCAAGACCATCAACCCGTCAATAGTGATCTTTCACGATGCAGCAAGACCTTTTTTGAGTTTGAATTTACTCGAAAAGGTGATACAAGAAGCAAAGATCTATGGGGCAGCCACTGCAGCTATATCTGTTTCAGATACAGTAGCGTATTGCAAAGACGATTTTGTAGATTCTTATATACCAAGAGAATCTCTGTATCGTATTCAAACTCCACAAGCTTTTGAATATAGAATCATAGCGGATGCAATCAGAAAATTCCAAGCTGAGGACGGCACAAAACCAGTTTTTCTGAGTAATAGAAAGATAAGAATCGTCGAGGGTGATCCGTATTGTTTCAAGATCACAAAACCAGAAGACCTTGACCTTGCGGGATCTATCTGTAAATTCTGGAAAAATACAAAATACAGTCAAGAACAACCTTGAAAAGAAAATCTACCGAGTTCCTTATCTTGCTCTATTCAAAGGATTTGTGCGGTATCCGATACTTAGATACAACTAAGTTCTAAATCAATGATTAGAAGATGATTTTTCTATAAAATTTATCTCAAATATACTCATAGCAAATATTCGGTTTGTTTGTTATATTTTTCACTTTCGTATAATATATAATAGACAAGCTTGTCGGGCAGATCTGTCCTGGAACGACTGTGTAAATTGGGGTTGGTCTAATCTCTTGGGACCTTGGTCCATCGATCTGGCGTGATCAATCGGTTTGTGAAAGGCAAGTCATTGTGGCTTGTTTGGTAAAGATCATCTATCTTGATCCTTTGAAAGAAATTATATTGCTTTCAGACTTCCATATAAAAAGATCTCGGTAAAGTTTCGTAGGACAAAATTCGAACAAGATATGAAAACTGAAAAAGCACCAGAAACCTTGTGGGTTATCTTTTTGAATTCTTCTCTTATTCATTTGATATTTTCTTAAATTTTCTACTTTTCAAAGATAATACTTGAATTTTTTCTCAGTGATTTTTTAGTTAGAAATAGCAAGTACTGGAGAATAAGGCGGAGATTGACTCCGCCTTTTGTGTTTTGTCTGTAAATTCAAATCTTGACGGATGCTCGATTCTATGTGATATAATATGTGCCAACCTGAGAAAATCAGGTATATTTCTCTAAAAGGGGGTTGGATCATGCGGAAGGTCTACGTGTTTATTGCTTTAGTTCTGACTTTTGCCGTCGTCTTAGCAAGCGAAATCACCGAAGTAAAGATTGGTGCTGGCTGGGAAATGACAGGACCCATTGCGGGATTTGGCCAGATGTCGTGGGATGGTGTGAAACTGGCGATGAAACTCAGACCAACGGTTAGAATCGGCGGCAAGGATGTACCGGTAAAGGTAGTTTTGCTCGATAACAAAGGCGATAAGGCCGAAGCAGCCAACGTTGTAAAGAGATTGATTGATGTCGAGAAAGTAGTTGCCATTCTTGGACCGTGTACCAGTTCATGTGCCCTTGCTGCTGGCGCGATAGCCGAACAAAAACAAGTTCCGATGGTTACAAATACCGCAACAAACCCACTTGTAACCCAGAACAGAAGGTTCATTTTCAGAGCATGTTTCATCGACCCAATGCAAGGAGAGTTACTTGCAAAATTTGCATGGGAACAACTTGGTTCAAAAAACGTCGCAATCATGGTTGATGTAGCACAAGATTACGTTGTCGGACTTGCAAACTATTTCAAGAGAAAGTTCGCACAACTGGGGGGTAAGTTCTTTGAAGAATACTACAATACTGGAGACCAAGATTTCACCGCTCAGTTGACAGATGCACTATCTAAAAAGCCAGATACAATTTTCTTACCTGGATATTACTCGGAAATAGCATTGATTTGTAAACAAGCAAGAGAACTTGGTTTCAAGGGCAATTTCTTGGCTGGTGATGGTGCAGATGCACCAGAACTCATACAAATAGGTGGAAAATTCGTTGAGGGTTTGTACTACACAACCTATTTCCACCAGGATGCCGACCTTTCACCAGCAACAAAACCTTTTGTTGAAGCATATGTTAAAGAATACAACAGAAGGCCAGATGCCTTTGGTGCCTTGGCATTTGACGCTTACAATCTTGTGTTAGATGCCATCGAAAGAGCCCAATCGCTTGATCCTGTAGCGATCAGAGATGCACTTGCAGCCACCAAGGATTTCCAGGGTGTTGGCGGTTCTATCACCTATCCGGAAGGTTCTGGAGACCCTGTGAAGCCCGCTGTGATCAATACCGTGAAGAACGGTCAATTCATGCTTATGACAGTCGTCAGACCGTGATTATAGCCCCCGAAAAGGGGGCTTTTCCAAATTTGGGGGTGATTTTTTGAACTTTGCTGGATTTCTACAGCATCTTGTCAATGCATTTTCTCTGGGTGGGATTTATGCTTTGATCGCCATAGGTTATACAATGGTTTATGGTATTTTGAGGCTCATCAATTTTGCGCACGGTGATATTTTTACATATGGAATCTACTTTGCCTTTTATGGTGTTATCTTATTTTTAATGCCATGGTGGGCAGCTTTTATCTTTTCAATCTTTGTAACAGCATTCCTGGGGGCTTTCATCGAGAGAATTGCATACAGACCTTTGAGAAATGCACCAAGGATATCGGCACTCATAACTGCTATTGGTGTTTCCTTCTTTTTAGAGAACTTTGCGATAGTGGTTTTTGGTGGCAGGGCAAAATCCTTCAATCCTCAAACTGGGATCTATCCAACATCCTTCTTAAACATGATCGATATAGGTGATGTTAAGATACCCGTCCTTACATTTATCACGATAGGTATCGTTGTTCTGGCATTGCTGCTATTGATGTGGATTGTCTACAAAACAAAGATTGGAATGGCGATGAGAGCTATTTCAAAGGACATACCAACAACAAAGTTGATGGGTGTCAATGCCGATAGAGTGATCAGTTTCACCTTCATGCTCGGTTCAGGATTGGCTGCAATCGGTGGAATCCTCTGGGCAATGAAATATCCACAGGTTTACCCTTATACGGGCATGATACCAGGCCTAAAGGCTTTCATAGCGGCAGTTGTTGGTGGAATAGGCAGTATTCAAGGTGCAATGATTGGTGGTTTCATATTGGGTATAAGCGAGATAATGATCGTGGCATTTGTACCATCCTTAGCAGGTTATAGAGATGCATTTGCATATGCGATATTGTTGTTTGTTCTACTGGTTAAACCAACTGGAATACTCGGTGTTGAAGTATCGGAAAAGGTGTGAGAGTATGGTGAAAACTCTTCCAAATAAATTGAAATTTCTCCTCACAGTTATTTTGATAGCTATTATTGGCTTACTTCTTTTTGTTGCCAACAACAAAGCAAGTGAATATGTGATACTCATACTCAATTTGATGGCGATAAATATAATTTTTGCAGTTTCACTGACTCTTATAAACGGCATAACTGGTATTTTCTCACTTGGTCATGCTGGTTTCATAGCCATCGGTGCTTATGTATCAACACTGTTGACTCTTTCACCTGCACAAAAGGAGATGACTTTTCTTATTAAACCTCTCATCTATCCATTGAATCAAATTCAAATGCCTTTTCTACCAGCTACACTAATTGCAGGACTCGTTGCAGCGGGTTTTGGTTATATCGTTGCAGCACCTTCGTTGAGATTGATCGGTGATTATCTTGCAATAGCTACACTTGGCCTTGGTGAGACTATAAGAATAATTGCAAATAATGCATGGTCGATAACAAATGGGGCACTTGGTTTGAAAGCAATTCCACCATATACCAATATTTACTGGTCGTGGGGATGGGCATTTGTGACTGTTTTAGTAATTTCAAGCTTGGCGAAGAGTAGTTATGGACGAGCATTGAAAGCCATTAGAGAAGATCCTATAGCCGCTAAGGCAATGGGAATAAATGTGTTCTCACACCAAGTCGTTAGTTTCGTGCTTGGTTCTTTTTTTGCAGGAGTTGGAGGGGCGCTGTGGGCACATTTGATAACGACTATAGATCCCAAATCTTTTGCATTCTCCAAGACATTCGAAATACTCATCATGGCAGTTCTTGGGGGTCTTGGTAGTATAAGCGGAGCAATCATAGGTGCATCGATTTACACGGTTGGGTTGGAGTTTCTGAGAGTTCTTGAGAGTCCTTTCAAAATAGGTTTCATAAGCTTTCCTGGAATCCCCGGTATGAGAATGGTTGTGCTTTCGGTTTTACTCATAGTTCTCATGCTATTTTGGCAACGTGGAATCATGGGGAGAAACGAACTATCTTGGGATATGATTTATGATCTTGTGGCAAGAGAGTCAAATAAAAAAAGAGGTGTGAAAGATGAATGAAGTTCTTCGAATAGATAATGTCACAAAAAGATTTGGGGGACTTGTGGCAGTCGATCATTTTGATGGGTATGTAAAGCAAGGTGAGTTGCTGGGTTTAATTGGTCCAAATGGTGCTGGTAAAACGACACTTTTCAATGTCATAACTGGTATGTACGCCCCTGACGAAGGAAAGATTTTTTTCTCAGGCAAAGATATATCAGGCCATAAACCTTACGAAATAACAAGATGTGGTATTGCTCGAACTTTTCAAAATATACGTTTGTTTTCAGATATGACCATCCTTGAAAATGTCATGGTCTCACAGCATTTGAAGCTCAGAAACTGGTTGTGGTTTTTTAAAAGTATTGCGAAAACACCAGATAGCATACTCATGGAAAAGCAGATGCGACAGGAAGGATTGAAACTCCTACAGAGAGTTGGTTTGGAAAAATTTGCAAACGAAAAGGCAAGTTCGCTTCCTTATGGATTACAGAGAAAACTTGAGATAGCAAGAGCACTGGCGACAAATCCAAAGATGCTTCTTCTTGACGAACCCGCAGCCGGTATGAACCCACAGGAAACTTTTGAATTAATGGAATTCATAAAACAAATCAGAGATGATTTTCATTTAACGATTATGATAATCGAACACGATATGAAGGTGATAATGGGTATTTGTGAAAGGATCTACGTCATGGATTATGGTAAATTGATAGCAGAAGGAAACCCACAACAAATTCAATCCAACCCAACTGTGATTAAAGCATATTTGGGAGAGGAGGTGCTCTCGTGAATAACCAAACGATGTTGAAAATCGAAGACATGCATGTGCACTATGGCAGTATACATGCTTTGAAGGGAATCAATATCGATGTGAAGACTGGTCAAATCGTGACCTTAATAGGTGCTAATGGTGCTGGTAAGACAACTACTCTTCAAGCAATAACAAATCTTGTTAAAAAGAGTGGCGGAAAGGTGTTTTTTTGCGATATAGATATAACTCATATGTCAACTCACCATATCGTGAACAGTGGTATAGCACTTGTTCCCGAAGGTAGAAGAATTTTCCCAAATCTCACTGTCTATGAGAATCTAATGATGGGGGCATATGCAAGAAAAGATATCGAAGGTATAAAAAAGGATCTGGATTGGGTTTTAACGCTCTTTCCAAGATTGAAGGAAAGATTAAAGCAACTTGGAGGCACACTTTCTGGTGGGGAACAGCAAATGCTTGCAGTGGCGAGAGGCTTGATGACAAGACCAAAATTACTCATGCTTGATGAACCTTCCTTAGGACTGGCTCCGTTACTTGTTCGAGAGGTTTTCCAGATAATCCAGAAGATTAGAGAGGAAGGCGTAACGATCTTACTCGTAGAACAAAATGCGCTCGCGGCTTTGAAGATAGCAGATTATGGTTATGTTTTAGAGACAGGCCGAATCGTCATGCAGGATACTGGTGAGAATTTACTCAAGAGCGATGATGTGAGAAAGGCTTATCTTGGAATCGCAATTGCTTGAACCTATTTTTTCAAATAACGTGTTAAGATGAAGGTCAAATGTAGAAAATTTCACGACCTTGGTAGATTACTTAAAACTCCCTGCAATTTGCTACAATTTATTGGAAAGTTACCAATTCACGAGGTTCAAAACTTAAAGTACAGGGAGGAGTAGAAAATGCCAAAGATGAAAATTGTTTTGGATAGTACATGTGATATACCAAGAGAATGGATCAAGAATTTAGATGTTGCAATCGCTCCTTTACATGTTGTCTGGCCAAATGGAAACCAAGAAGATGATACGAGAGATCTTGAACAGATTCAGGACTTTTACAAAAGAGTTTCCTCTGCAAAGGAATTACCAAAGAGTTCCCAACCATCTGTCGGTGAATTTGTTTCATTGTATAAGGAAATAGAAAAAGACGGATACGATGAAATCCTTGTCATTTGTATTTCAACAAAACTTTCTGGAACTTATGATTCAGCATTGAGTGCTGCGCAGCAGGTAAAAATACCTGTCTTTGTGATTGACAGTAAACTCGCTTCTGCGGCTATGCCACTACCAGCAAGACGTGCAAGAGAGTTGGAAAAAGAGGGATTAAACGCACAGAAAATAGCACAGGCACTTGATCAAGATGTCAAAAGTGGACGGTATAAAGCGATATTCTATGTCTCAAACTTTGATTTTCTTGTCAAGGGTGGAAGGGTTTCAAGAATGCAGGGCTTTTTTGGCTCATTACTCAACATACACGTAGGTTTGTGGATCGATCCTGAGGGAAAACTCGTACCATTCGAAAAGGCAAGAGGTACCAAAAGAGCCCAGGAAATGCTCATTAACAAAGCACTGAGCTTGGTACCAAAAGGGTCAAAGATAAGATTACTCATGGTCGATGCAGACGCAAGAGAAAGCACAAAGGTTCTCTTGGGAATGTTAAAACAGCATTATCAAATTTTAGATGTCAATTTCACCGAGATGGGAAAGGTTATCACAACCCATGTAGGACCAGGAACCGCTGGTTTTGGTCTGGAGGTTGTTGAATGAAGCAATGGGTTTTGGTTGTAATATTAATTGCAGTTGTGGGTCTCATGATTTTGATCCTGTACTTAAGACAACCCAACATTCCAATCATAATCTTTGAAGATGGGGAAACTAATTTTCGTAGCGGTGTTGAAAGGTATGTCAGAGAAAAAAATTTGAAAGTATTACTTGTGACAGTCAGGGTAGATCAAAATGACGATGAGATTGAGAAAATTCTGCAGAGATATCCAAACTGTTATGCAATTGGTCCTAGGATCAGCACAGAAGCGTTGGCACTACTTCCCTATCTTGAAAAGTATCAAATCTTTGCAGTGGCTCCCTTGGTGACTTCTCCAAAAGTTGTTGGAAAGAGTAGATATCTAATGACCTTGAGTGCATCGGACGAATTGCAGGCAAAGGAATTGGTCGAAAGATTGCAAAAAGATTCAAGAAAAAATACCATTGTGATATGCGATAAAAACAATATAGTTTACAGTGAAAATCTTTTTCATATGATGGCTCAATCTTCACCATTATCCTTAGATTGTCTTTATGTGGATTCTGCAGAGGAACTTCTATATTTCGATTTTTCAAAATACGATTCAATGGTTTTGGTCCTCGATGGGAGAGTTGCTGGTTTAGTAGCTCAATTGGCTACAAAGAAAGGGTTCAGAGGGATTATCTATGGCTCTGACTATGCTTATACAGATACACTGATTTTAACAGGCGCATCAGCAGTTGAAGGGATGATATTATATAGCCTTTTTGATTTTCCACAGATGACACGTTTTGGTTTTACAGACCTTCAAGAGGCCGGCGCCTATGATGCACTCATGGTTGTGTGGTCTTTGATTTCATCAAAAATCAAAACAAATGAGGCATATAGCTATCTTCAAAATAAGAGTTTTGAAGGGGTTACAGGGACCTTTGCTGTCAACTCGGATTTAACTGTTTCAAGATCGAGGGATTTTGTGATAGTAAGAAATGGCCAATTTACCAGCGATGAGGTGAAAAAATGAAGCTCACGATTGCGGCTCGCAGTTTGGTAAGGTATGGTTTTCTTCTGATCTTAACCTTGATTTGTGTCTTCATAGTTGGTTTTGTGATAATCTTTCAAAATGTTCACAGATATTATTCTCAAACCTACTTAAAGTCTGAAAGACAGCTTTTAGAAAGCATAATTGATAATGTGCTTAAGGGAAAACAACAAGCCGATGTTATTATAAGAACATTGAGTCATGATCTTATAGATTTACAAACCGAGGCTGATCTTTCACGTGCATTGTCCTATAAAAAATTACCATGGCTTGTGTCAGATTTCAGAGGATTATTTGCCTCAGGAAATAGTGCAAAAATCTTGATCGAAAATCAAAATAGTTTACTACTTATTGAGATACCACAGAGTTTTTTCAAAAATTTCCTGACAAGTGAACTTGCAGATGTACTTTTGGTCACCGATCAAGGTGAGGTTATTCTATCAACGCAAACGGAAATAGTTGGTACCAATGCAGGAAACAAAAACAAATTTGTGAAATTGAACAACACTTTGGGATATTTGTACCTTGAAGATCTTCCTGTTGAAAATGCAAAGGCTGGTGTTTTCATACCAATACAGAGCTATTTTGTCGTGTTGTTACCATACTTGATTATCTCATCAGCGGCATTGATAGGTACAATTGTGTGGATGATCTTCTTTCTAAGATTTGAAAACAAACTCGTAGGTGCTACTGCAATGGTTGTGAATAATATAAGTAAAAGTACAACACAGATTGAGAAAAACAGAGATGTGAACTATATACCAGTTAAAACCAATATCGATGAATTAAATGAGTTACAAGAATCTATTGTGAAACTCCTTGATATAGAAAAAGCTTCACAAGTTGAAATGCACGCAATGATGAACAGCTTACAAGATACAGTCAATGAACTTGAGGAAATGCAAAGAATTCTCCAAGAGAGAAATACCCAGATAATATCTACCCTTGCTGAGGCAATCGAAATAAAAGATACAAGTACATTTGGTCATTCTGGAAGAGTGGTTAATCTCGCTCTTGATTTGGCAAAAGAGCTCGGTATCACAGATCCGGCAGATTTAGAGGCGATAAAATTTGGGGCCTTGTTACACGACGTGGGTAAAATAGGTATACCCGAACACATTTTAAACAAACCCGGAAGACTCACCTTTGAAGAATTTGAGATAATGAAAAAGCATCCACTATATGGAGAAAAGATCATCAAGAATATCTCTGGATGGGACCTTGTGGCAGATATCGTCAGACACCACCATGAAAACATAGATGGTTCAGGTTATCCAGATGGGTTGGCTGGCGACCAAATAAGTATTCGAGCTCAGATAGTTTCTATAGTAGATGTTTTCACAGCACTCATTGAAGAGAGACCTTATAGACCTGCTCTGAGCTTAGATGAAGCATTGAAGATTATAGAAAATGAAATGATCGGAGTGAAATTTCACCCAGATCTTTACAAGGCATTTTTAAAAGTCGTGAAAAGAAGGCTTTCAGAATTTGGGTTGTGAATATTTCTATTTGCATAATAAAAATTTTCGTGCTAATATTTGTACGCAGGGGGGCGAACGGTTTCGACGGGTTTGAGATCCCCCGGGAAGCGAGTCGAGGTCTCCGCCACCTCGTTAAAAAGGTGGAATAACAAATAAGTGCCAACGAAGAACTTGCACTTGCTGCTTAGTAGATAAGCAGCCGTTCCTACCGAGTCTGACTGGTGCTCGGATAGGAGCGTGAGATAACCAGTCTATCACTGGAGGATCTGCCCTTCGTCCTCTGGTGAGAATTTCAGGAGGGATATAGCCCACAAAACCTGCCTGTGGGTGTTGTGGGCCGAAATCAAAACGCAGGCTGCACTCGGAGATGCCCGGGGGTACTCATTCTCGGACGGGGGTTCGATTCCCCCCGCCTCCACCAGAATTATTCATATCTCAATGCTTCAACAGGATTGAGTTTTGATGCCTTCATTGCTGGGAAGACTCCAAAAAATACACCAACGGCTATCGAGACAGAAACAGCTATCAATATGACAATGGGTGTAACGGCAGTTTGAATGGAACCTATGAGGGCTATTGCCCTTGAAAGAAGAATACCAACTCCGACACCGATGACCCCAGCAACCAATGTTAAGATGATCGATTCGAGCAAAAATTGCGTGAGAATATGCCTTCGGTTGGCACCAACAGCTTTTCTTACACCAATTTCTCTTGTTCTCTCTGCCACTGTGACAAGCATTATGTTCATTATCCCTATTCCGCCGACCAATAGAGAAATGCCAGCAATACTACCAAGCATGAAGCTGAGTAATGCCATTGTTTGATTAATTGTCTGTAGCATCGCTTCTTGACTAACTATCCTGTATTTTTCCTCATCTTGGAACTTTGAATAAAGAACAGAATCAATTTCAGAGACAGCTTGGGCGGCAACTTCCTCTGAATGAGCCTGGGCGATTATGGAAGACACATAACTTCTTTTGAAAAGGCGATTCTCTGCAGCGGAAAACGGAACCAGAATAGATCTATCTGGATTGAGAAAAAGCAGTGTCCCACTTTTTTCTAAAACACCGATTATTTTATAGTTCTGTCTAATTGATTGGCTTGTTATCTTTATAGTCTTTCCTATCGCATCTCCATCTGGAAAAAGTGTATCGGCTATCTCTTTTCCAATTACCGCAACCCGTCTTCTGCTGTTTTCATCTTCCTGAGTAAAGTACTCTCCGTCTTGCAAATTTAAGTTCATCATGTTGAAGATTTGAGGGTAAACCGCTAAGACAGTAGAAAAGGTGTTTTGCCGTTCATACTGAACAATGAAATTACCTTGTTGCATCGGTGTGATATACGAAACCGATGGGCACAGTTGTTGAATCTTCTGGGCATCATCTTTCGTCAATAAGTCAGAAAAACTCGTTGATACACGCCCACCCCCTCCTCTTGTGAAGCCTGGTGAGATCATGATCAGGTTTGAACCAATTGCCGAGAGATTTTGTTTTATGCTCTGGCTTGTACCTTCTGCCACGGAAACAACCGCTATTACGGCAGCAACACCTATGATTATCCCTATCATGGACAAAGCAGTTCTAAGTTTATTTGCTGCAATCGATCTAAATGCCTCTTTAAGCATTTCTAACACTTGCCCTCACCTCTTGAGATACTATCTTTCCATCTCTCATGTGTATCACTCTTTCACCGTTTTCGGCTACTTCAGGATCGTGTGTTACAACAATTATAGTCAAACCATTTGAATGTAGATCCGAAAAAATCTTGAGTATTTCTTCACCACTCTTGCTGTCCAAATTTCCCGTCGGTTCATCTGCGAGGATTATCTGCGGTTCATTCGCAAGCGCTCTTGCTATTGCAACTCTTTGCATCTGCCCACCTGAAAGCTGTGTTGGTTTGTGTTCCATGCGTTCTGCGAGCCCGACCATTGCTAAAAGCTCCTTTGCCCTCTTTCGTCTGGTTGTTCTCGGTACACCTGCGTATATCATTGGCAATTCGACATTTTCAAGTGCGGTAAGTCGTGGCAAAAGGTTGAATTGCTGAAAGACAAAACCAATCATCTTGTTTCTCACCTTGGCAAGATCTCTATCGCTGAGTTTTGAAACCTTCTGCCCTGCCAAATAAATCTCTCCAGAATCAGGTTTATCGAGGCATCCCATTAAATGCATCAATGTAGTTTTACCACTTCCAGATGGACCCATGATCACAAGGTATTCTCCATTGAATACACTCAATGTCACACCATCTACAGCTTTAACTATGTTGTCTCCCATTTTATATGTCTTTCGAATATCCTCAACATTTATTATGATATCCATCTTTGCACCCACTTTCTCATCGGTCTGGTGTAGGACCACCCATTGGGATCATTATCCTTCCAGCATTACCAGACGATGTACCTGTTCTGTTTATGATAATGACTTCTCCTTCTTTTAATCCATCCAGAATCTCATAACCACTTGAGAATTTTTCACCAACGCTAACTTGTCTTTTTTCCGTTGTGTTTCCATTTTTCACCGTGACATAGGCTTTACCAGATTCGTAAGTAATCGCACCAGTTGGAACAACCATTACATTTGTTTTATTCAGAACCACTATTTCGGCTTCACAGGAAAGACCAGGTATTATTTTATTCATGAGTTCTTCCAGTTGCTGGCTTCTGGTAGATGTATTTGATTGTTGCAGTGATTTTGGGGAAATCAAATTCAATTTTATCGGAATCGTGACTATCCCGCTTGAAGTTTGTGCTTCGCTTCCTACATAGGTCACCTTTGCAGGGAAATTGACTCCTTCAAATGCTTCAAAGGTCAATGAAGCCGTTTGACCAACCTTTATTTTTGAATAATCCATTTCTTCAACAGAGGCAGATACATAGAGATTGTTCACATTCACAACCCTTGCTACTACATCAACAGTCGTTCCCTTTGAAACATAATCGTTAACTTCAACGTTGAGTGCCGTTACTATGCCATCTACAGGAGAAGTGATTTTACACCTATCGAGATCTCTTTTTGCAATATCAAGTTCAAGTTGACGCTGTTCAATCAACAACTTTGAACCTGAATTTTTCGCCAATTCATAATTTTGGAGTGCTTTTAGATAAGACAATCTATAATCTGTGTCATCCAGTTCTACTAATAGATCTCCAGCCTTTACTGTGTCACCTTCTTTGACATATATTTTCTTGACAACACCACTGACCAATGCTTGGACCTCCGCGGAACTCTCGGCTTTAATTGTTCCAGAAACAGTTATGGTGTCAACCAGGTTCGTCTTTTTCACAGTATACTCTGTAACCGAAGATGTGGTATTAGAAGATTGTTGAGTATTTCTATTACAAGATGAAAGAAATAAAAGTAAGACTAAAACAGATATCAATATGTAGGTTCTGATATTCTTTCTCATTTCACTTACCTCCTGCGAGCTGGACAAGATCAATACCAAGTGCTTGGAGTAAACTGATCTTTGCAATCAATAAATTGTAATTGGTTTTCAAAAACTCTAACTCTGCATCATCTAAGTTTAATTTTGCACTTTCAAGATCACTCTCTGACACGAATGAAGAAGCATTCAGAGTGTTTTCATATTCCATTTTCTTCAATTGCAAATCAAGCTCAGCCACTTTCTTCGATGATTCTGCAATTCTAATCGATAAGAAAGCTTTTTGAACAGCCTTCTTCAAATTATCGAGTTGTTCATCGAGTATACGTTGCTGTAGTGAATACGAATCCTTTAATTTGTTATACGTATAATTTTTTTCTCCACGATCGAGTATGCTATAGCCAAAGCTAAAACCAAGCGAGAAGGAATATCCTTTTTCGGAGCTCTCATCCTGCTTGATCTTAAATGAAAAAGTTGGATTGGGAAGCCATTCTTGATAAGCTCTGTCACTTTGACGCTTTGCTATTTCTAAAGCTATCAATTGAGCCTTTAAATCAAGTCGATTCATTACCAATTTTTGTGCTTCTTGCTCAGATGGCAAAGTAGTAGTAATTCTTTCAAGACACGCAAGCATGGTGTTCAAAGTGTCTGTGGAATATTCCGTGAGAGCATCCATGAGATTTTGACTGATCTGGTCCAATTGATTTGTTGCTTGATAAATACTACTTTGGACCTGTAAGATGTCCTCTTTTGATGCGGTACCGGCCTCGTACGCTTTTTGCAAAGAATTAAATTGATCTTCCAAAATTTCTATCTTTCGCTTTGTAACTTCTAACTTTCTTGTGTAATAATGATAGTTGAAAATATCATTTGCAAGGTTTAAGAAAACCTTGTTCCGAGCTTCAATCAGATTCCAAGATGCAGAAATATAACCTTCCTCATTTTCCAGATCCGTAATATCCCAGTTTGAAAAAAGTTCCCTTGAAATGGTGAAAGCCCAGCCACTATCATTCCACTCTCCCTGTTTACTTGAATAGGTCCAACCATTCGAAACAGTAAAATCAAAACCAGCTATATTCTGAAACTTTACAAAAAACGGGATTGATAATGTGTAATCTTCGAAATCTGTAGATACAGAAAATTCATCAATACCAATATAAGGTATGAAGACATTCCTGTTTTTTGACAAACTAAACTCGGCTTCTTTGTATGTCATTACAGCAGAAAGATATGAACTACTCTTGTCAAGCTGCTCTTGTATAAGATCCAAAAAACCCGCAAATGACAGCACAGGTACCAAGAAAACCAAGATCAAGATCTTTTTCATGATGAATCACCCACCAAAGATAGAAGACAACAACCCTTGATGATCCCAACCTGCGTCGATATACAATGAACAGAGATTTTTCAAGAAAGATTTGACATAACTAAGTAGGGTTTTCTGAGCTGTGAAATAAGTACTTCGTGCCTCCAATAGATCTTTTTCGGAGCCAACACCAACCTTGTAATTATTCTCGGCACTGTCAAGTTGAGCCTTCGCCACACTGACAGTTTCCCTTTGAGCCTGAATAGTCTTCTTGAGATTTTCAGTCGTTAAAAGAAGAGATTCATAAGATTTTCTTGTACTGTTTTGAGTGTCTTTGAGCTCACTCTGGGCTATTTTTAGTATTCTCTCATACTTACTCTTTGTGTATGCCGATGGATTTACAAGACTGTCGAAATCCATCTGAGATACCTGAACATCGATCTGTGCAATTTGAATGGCAAAAGATTTAGTGGTCAATTCATCGACTGTTGGCAATTTGATATCAACTTTGATCGATGAAGGATCTATGATTTGGACTTCTTTTCCCAATAAAATCAAAAGATCTTTTTTGGATTGCTCTGCATTCAATTTTGCTTCGTCCAAACTCGCTTGTGATTCGAGTTTAGTAGAACTTGCGCTTTGAAGATCTTGTAAGGTTGCCGCACCTGTTTTGTACAAATCTTGCATTTCTGCAAAATCGATCTCGGCGATTCGCAATTTGTTCTGAGCTATTTGAACTTGAAGAGTACTTTCCAGTACGCCTATATAGGCATCGAAAAATTCACCATAGAAATTCTTCAATGACTGATTGTAAGTTTGTTGTGCTTGAAGCCAACTCTGTTGTGCTACAAGTTGTTGTCTTTTGTTCTTTGCCTCAATCATCGCTTTGTCATAATCACTCTTGGCCTGTTCAAAGTTCAGTACAGCCTTTAGATAAGTTACGCTGTTTTGCTTTGCAAGTTCAACTACATCAACAATACCAGCGAACATGAGAACAACAAAAGAAATCAAGACAAGCACGAACACTTTTCTCATGACATAACCCTCCATTCTGTATTTGGTTCAAGATAGATTCTAAGCTTCATTTGCCAAAGTGCTTTGATCTTTAATAATTTTCTAATCATCCAGCTCCCACTCTACTACCACCAGATCCTCCACCTACTCTTCCACCAGAATGCGATCCACCAGAACTGGAGCTTGAAATCGTCGAAGTTGCAATACTTCTAAAAGAAGAAAGTTCTGCCATTAGAGTTGGTGAATAGTAAACCTTTGAAGCTACAGGTGTCGATGGTGGTTCTGGGTAAAGTTTTTTCAAATTATCGATTACCTCTTTGGCAACACCCAGTGCCGTCGCATAGACTATGTAATCATCCCAAAGGATCACGGACTGAGGGGGATATGTTGACAGAGCAGAGAAATCTGTTATGAATTTTTCAAAGTTCTTCCACTTCAAATAATAAAGTAAACCATCAGACGTCCATCGTGAAAAGACAGTTTTTTTCATAAGAAGCACAATTATTCCAATTATGATCGAGGCTCCCATTAACATCATTGAATATCTTGATACTACTTCATAACCTAAGCCGGAAGCTTTCGACAGCCCCAAAATAACAAATACAGGAACGAGAATACCAAAAATAATACCAAAAAACTTCGCCAATGTATTACCTGTGGTAATCAGATAATTTCTACTACTCAATTGATGATATACTTTATCTCTCCATCCATTCATCATTTTGAGAAATTTCTGCGCATTACTTTGATTTCTCAATGATTTTTTGAGCTCCTTGAAATCAATTACGCCGTCTTTTTCAAAAATCTTGAATGCCTCAAGAAGGTCCTGATTTTCTTGAGTAAGTCTTATTATCCTCAAGCCTGTTATATCCCTTTTTTCGTTTTCCAATAGCTCGATATCGCCTTTCTTAACAAAATTCAAAATCGCAGCGGCTATTGCATCATCGTCTGGGTGTGAACAGATCTTCTTGACAATGGCGTTCACAATCTCTGGTGGATCATTATATGGAATCTCTCTTTCATAAAGCGAATTGTACTGTATAGATTGCTCTCTACCGAATTTTCTATACAAAAGAATCGGAATGGCTACGACAAAAATCAAGTAAGAAATACTTCCAATTACGATCAATAATATCTTAATTGAGTAGGATCTCTCTATATCTCTTATCTGTGAAAGATCCATGGATTTCATCATGTTTTGGGTACCTGTGCCGAGCAGGTTTGGAAAAACAAACCGTCCCTCTACGAAACAATTTGCCGGAATATTCCTGAACTCAAATTCATAATTGTTCCCGATTATTGCCTTACTCTTGGTTTGAAGACCCCATGGGTGATGATAAACAATGGGCTTTGGAAATTTATCTGGAAGGCTTACAAGAACCTTTAAAGATTTTGTCGGGACAGAAGTACCAGTACCTATGTACTTTACAAACAATTGCGTGAAATCTCGGCCTTCTATGAGTAAATTCTCTAATGTATATGAAAATGCGACCTTTACCGTTAGACCATCTTTTGGAACCTGAATGTATTCATTCATTGATTTACTAAAAAGGAGTCTTAAACTTATACTGACATCATTTTTTGTATCGTAAAATGGTCCTCCTAAGAGAGAAGGTCCTTCAAGAATCTGGAAGGTGAAATTGGATATCTTGGTCGGTCTGTCAAAATCAATAGCCCAGCTTACATATCGAAAAGGTTTCTTGAGCCTGTAGGTAACTGTTTCTGTGACGTTTGCAGAACCATTTTGCAGAACCATAATTGAGTAAGTTCTCTCAGGAAGTTCAAAGATCGATGACGTGAAGGAACTAACCAAACTTACGATGATACCAAAGATCACCAAACCAAAAAAGAAAAGCAGAAAAGTTGTTTTTATAAATTTTCCCACAGAGCACACCTCCTGTGTGCTCCAATAATATCACAGGTCAGATCAATTCATCTAAAATCTGTTTTGCTTGCTCGTATGTCAATTTACCACTTGCCACAAGACGCAAGATCTTTTTCTCTATACCCTCAGATCTCTCAGCCCTGTTTGTTGATATGATATCCACATCACCCGAGGCTGTACTGATCGTTATTTTCATTCTGCCATCGCCAAACAGATAATCTCTACCCTCACGTGTATAACCCACATTGGTATTTAATTCACCACTCGCTGTCCTCATAGTCAATCTCATATTCGGCACACCGACAGTTTCCATGATTAGATCGCCATTCGTAGTACTCACAATCCAATCACCATTTTGACATATCAGATTTTTTATATTTAGATCTCCACTGACACTGGAAAAAACAAATTTGGCGATCGTTGGCGAATCCATCTTGATATCTCCTGAAACAGTTTTCACCTGGCAATCGGAAAATTCCACACTGTCCAACACGATGTCACCCGATATAGTTTTTACAGTCAAGATTTCACCTCTTACTGAATGTACCATAATATCCGAAGAAACACTGCTGATCATAAATTCTCTTAACTCATAGGGCACCGCAATTTCCATACTTTCTTGTGAACTGCCCGAACCAAATACCACCGGACCGAGGAATGAAAAATGTTTATCTCTGGTGCTTATTGTCAATGTATCATCTTTGTATTCCAAATGAGGTTGCTGAGATTCATAAATGACATAAGTGTCCGATGAATGTGTGCCGAATATCTTTATATCGGTATCCACGCTTTTCACTATGAGTTTCTTGATCTTGGAAAAATCAATTGCTTGTTTTTCCATTATTCTCGCCTCCTAAAAACCCATGAAGATCACAATCACCCATATGACGACTGCTTCTCCAACGAGATATACGATGATCGGTATGATGTTTCCAATGATCAAAAAGAGCGCGTATAAACCAACAAAAAATGAATATACGAGTGTAACGGATTTGACTTTCATCTGAAGAAGTTTTGAGCCTATGTATATGAGAAGTAGAGCTCCTATCACGCCAGTTATACCAAGGGCGATTTTCATTGTTCTCTCAGCCTCCTGATCTTCTCCAATGCCTCCTGAGCTGATATTTCGCCCTTCTCGAGTTTATCCAATAGTTCATCAACCTGCTTTTCTTCTGTGACTTCTTGTGCCTCATAACCAAGTGTTTTGACGATTCCTTCCAACCTTGATTTTGCCGTTGGATATGATATTCCAAGTTCTTTCTGAAGGTCGCTTAAATTACCCCTTGCCTTGATAAAAATCCTAAGAAAATTCAGTTGATCTGGTGTGAGTCTGAAAAATTCTTCCAGTTCAAATTTACCTTTTATCACAGTACCGCATGATGGACAACTCAATTCAGTTACAATGAGGTTAGAACCACAAATTGGACATTTCGAAATAACACGGGCCATTGAAACCTCTCCTTTCATTTTTTTGAACTCAACTTAAATATATTTTATATTTCAATTCAAAATTTGTCAAGGTCACATCAAGGTAACAACAATCTTCATCTCTATTGGAATAACTCTGATAAAATTTCTTGGGAGGGATCGATGATGTACAAGAAGGTATTGATAAAACTCAGTGGTGAGGTGATGTGCGGGGAGGGTTCACGGGGGTTTGATCAGAATAATATAAACTATCTTGTCAAAGAGATATCCCAAGTTGTAGATTACGGAACGAATGTTGGTATCGTAATAGGTGCCGGAAATATATTCAGAGGTGAGGAATTGTCAGAGATACCACATTCGTTAGCGGATCAGATAGGTATGCTTGGAACGGTTATAAACGGTTTGTACCTGAAAGGAGCCCTTGAAAAGCATGGTGTGAAATGCGTTGTGGTCTCACAGATATCTTCATTACCATCGATTAGGCCTATTCACTATGATGATATAAACCTTTATTTCGATGCCGGATATGTCGTTGTCTTTGCAGGTGGAACGAGTAATCCATTCTTCACAACAGATACAGCAGCAGCTCTAAGAGCCGTTGAGATGGGAGCTTCTGTTTTGATAAAGGCGACCAAGGTCGATGGGGTCTATGACAGTGACCCGAAAAAAAATAAGTCAGCTCACAGATTTGAAAAAATCTCTTATCAACAAGCGATCAAACTCGGTTTAAAGGTCATGGATATGGAAGCTTTCTCTATCTGTGGTAGATACAAACTCCCAATAGTCGTTTTGAATTTCTTCGAAGAAGGAGCTTTATTAAAAGCTGTTCGTGGAGAAAACATTGGTAGTATCATATTACCTGATTGAGGAGGTGAACGGATGTACAACGAGATAGTTGATATCAAAGCCAGAGAAGTTCTTGACTCACGTGGTAATCCTACGGTAGAAGTTGAGGTTTTTCTCGAGGATGGAACTACAGCTTCAGCAATGGTTCCCTCAGGAGCGTCGACGGGAAAATTTGAAGCGTTGGAACTGAGAGACAAAGGAAGCAGATATCTTGGTAAGGGTGTACTGAATGCGGTAAAGAATGTCAATGAGACAATTGCCCCAAAAGTTATAGGTATGAACGTCTATGATCAAGTTGCCATCGACAAGACTATGATCGAGCTGGATGGAACAGAGAACAAGTCTAAACTCGGTGCAAATGCGATTCTTGGTGTTTCCATGGCTGTGGCACGAGCGGCAGCGACAAGTTTGTATCTCCCTCTTTACAGATACCTTGGTGGTCCAAACGCAAAGGTTCTACCTGTACCATTCATGAACGTAATCAACGGTGGAAAACATGCCGATAACAGCTTAGACATTCAAGAGTTCATGATCGTTCCTGCAGGTGCACCAAGTTTTGCCGAAGCGCTCAGGTATGGAGCCGAGGTCTTTCACAATTTAAAGAAGATCTTGCACAACATGGGTCATGTTACCTCAGTTGGAGATGAAGGAGGTTTTGCACCAAACCTATCCTCGAACGAAGAAGCCATAAAAGTGTTAATAGAAGCGATCAAAACAGCTGGCTACACACCTGGTAAAGATATTTTCATTGCACTTGACAGTGCTGCATCTTCTTTCTATAACTCCGATACCAAAACCTACAGTATAGATAAATCACAAAAAACCAGTGATGAATTGATTGATTATTACGTTTACTTAGTGCAGAAATATCCCATTATCAGCCTTGAAGATCCGTTGGATGAAGAAGACTGGGAAGGATTCGCAAAATTGACGGCAAAAATCGGGAATAGGGTCCAAATTGTCGGTGACGATATATACGTCACTAATATAAACAGACTCAAGAAAGGTGTAGAAAATAAGGCATCGAACTCGATATTGATAAAACTCAATCAAATAGGTACCGTCACAGAGACACTCGACACAATCGAATACGCAAAACAACATGGCATGACCTGTGTTGTTTCTCACAGATCAGGCGAAACAGAGGATACATTTATCGCAGATTTAACCGTTGCAACCAATAGTGGAATGATCAAAACAGGATCATTGTCGAGAAGTGAAAGAATTGCCAAATACAACAGATTACTTAGAATCGAAGAAGAGCTTGATTTCGCTTCACAGTACAAAGGGTTGGCTGCATTTTACAGTATAAAATAATAGTGGTATAATTGTTTTCAAACTATACCAAGGCGCGGTCTTACCCGCGCCTTATTCATCAGGTGATAATATGGAAGACAGGGACAAGATTTCTTCAAAGGCTGCCTGGATTGGAGTGTTTGCGAACGCCACCTTGGCAGTGATGAAAATCTTGGTTGGATTGATTTTCAAAAGTATGGCTGTGCTCGCAGACGGAATTGATACATCAACCGATATCTTCACGTCCTTAGTTACTTTGGTCTCGAGCAAGATATCAAATCGTCCTCCTGATAAGACACATCCATACGGTCATGAAAGGGTCGAAGCAATAGCGGCAAAGGTCGTATCTTTTGTCATCTTTTATGCTGGAACAAACTTGATGGTCTCATCAATCAAGAGAATTATAAGTGGTGAACATATATTGATCATTGGAGTGCTTCCATTGATCGTCTCACTCATTTCCGTTGCGATGAAAACATGGCTGTTTATCTATAAATACAATGTTGGAAAGAAGATAGGTAGTTATGCGTTTATTGCCGATGCTTTGAATATGAGAAATGACATTCTCATCTCTTCAACGGTCTTTGCTGGTGTACTTTTGAATAAAATTGGTCTTCTATGGGTAGATGGAATAGTAGCCCTGATAATATCTGTAATGATTATAAGAACAGCATTTGAAATCTTTAAAGAAACAAGCTATGAATTGATGGATGGTATGACAAACTTTGATGTTTACAATCAAATCTTCAAAGCTGTGAAAAAAGTTCAGGGAGCTGCCAATCCTCACAAAGTGAGGGTGAGACAAGTTGGATACAAATATTTTGTCGACATGGACATAGAGGTCAGTGGTGGAATAACTGTCCAGCAAGGTCATGATATCGCCACTCAGGTTAAGAAAGCTATAATCGAGCAAAATGATAGAATCGCGGATGTAATGGTACACGTGGAACCAATAGGGAACGTAGAACGTGAAGCGTATGGATTGTCACAACACCAAATTACAGATGGAGGTGAAAAAATTGATATTCAAAGGTGAAAAGATCATGTTAAGGCCAGTTGAGCTTTCAGATGTCGAACAATTACTGAATATCAACGACTTGGAAGTCAGACAGAATTTATTGTCAGTTTTTCCATTGAATCGAGTGCGTGAAGAAGAATGGGTAAGAAACCTTTATTCAAATCAGAGAGATGTGGTCTTTGCCGTTGTACCACTTGGTCAAGAAAAATTGATCGGTACAACTGGTTTGCATCAAATCGATTGGGTCAATAGATTGGCAGAATTTGGCATAGCGATAACTGATAAAAGATATTGGAACATGGGATTTGGTACAGAGGCAACGAAATTGACTTTGAAATATGCATTTGAATATCTCAATCTCAACAGGGTTTCTTTAAGGGTATACGATTACAACAAAAGGGCGATACATGTTTATGAAAAATGCGGGTTTGTCCATGAAGGAAGATTAAGAAAAGCTCGATATCTAAATGGAAAATATCACGATGTTTTAATCATGAGTGTACTCAGCAATGAATATTTTCAGTATTGATCAATGCGTTAACGATCAAACAAATGCAAGATGAATATTTTTCATGTGAACTGCCATCATGAAAAAAGGGGACCTTTGTCCCCTTTGGTGGAGCCGATGGGACTTGAACCCACGACCTCTACCGTGCCATGGTAGCGCTCTCCCAAGCTGAGCTACGGCCCCATTTTACCTACCTTCAACAAAAAACTGGTGGCCAGGGGCGGAATCGAACCGTCGACACCTGGATTTTCAGTCCAGTGCTCTACCAACTGAGCTACCTGGCCACTCTCCTTTGGTGGGTGCGGCAGGACTCGAACCTACGACCTTCTGCTCGTAAGGCAGACGCTCTTCCTCTGAGCTACGCACCCACCGATACGACCATTGATTATCCTATCATACAACTTTATCTTTTTCAAGTACCATACTCGTATAAAACCACAAGCGATTCTCAATTACTCTTGATTGAATCAATCAGAGCTTTGAACAATGGATGTGGATTACCAACTTTTGTTTTGAGCTCTGGATGATACTGTATTCCAATGAAATATGGGTGATCTTCTAACTCTATTGCCTCAACAAAATTCGATTGAGCACTGATGACGAGTTTGTTGCCATTTTCATTTGGTAGTTTGAACAACTCGGGATATTCATCATAATTGACCTCGTAGCGATGCCTATGCCTTTCAGAAACTTGTTCGACTCCACCATAGATTTGCCAGAGTTTGGTGTTCTTTAAAATTCGCATCGATTGAGATCCAAGCCTCATTGTTCCACCGAGTTGTAAAATTCTTTTTTGTTCTTCCATCAATGTTATGACTGGATAAGGTGTGTTTGGATCGAATTCTGTGGAATTGGCATCTTTGTAACCAAGAACATTTCTCGCAAACTCAATAACCATTAATTGCATTCCGAGACAAATTCCCAAAATAGGCTTCTTATATTCTCTTGCAAAATGAATTGCTCTTATTTTACCTTCTATCCCTCTCTTTCCAAACCCCCCAGGTATTATCAAGGCGTCATACTCGAACAGGGTATCGCATACTTGTTCCCAATTCATCTCTTCGAGAATCTGTGCATCGACAATTGATGGCTTGACACATCCAGATAGAAAAACAGATTCAATGATACTTTTGTACGCATCATCAGTACCAAGATATTTCGCTACGAGTGCTATTTTATATGTTTTGAAAACCTTTGGGTAATCCCATTTAAAACCCGATTCATCGAGGGTGATTTTCAATCTTCGAGCTACCTTCCTATGTACTTCATGATTCTTGAGTATCTCGACAACAGAATAGACATTTGGGACATCGGATAGGTTTATCACCATGTCGTTTGGTACTCCACCAAAAAGTGCTACCTTTTTCAGACTATCACCATTTATCGGACTCTCAGATCTTACAACGATCATATCGGGATTGATACCAGATCTTCGGAGTAACTGAACGGATTGTTGTGTTGGCTTTGTCTTGAATTCATTAGAGGCTTTCAGATATGGTACGTATGTAACGTGTATGAACAAGAAATCGTCTACAGATTTTTCCAGTGCAAGCTCACGAACGCTCTCTAAGAAAACTTCACTCTCTATATCTCCTACGGTACCACCTATCTCGATGACATTCACTTCTCCTTCAAGTGATTCGATTCTTTTTTTGATTTCTCCAGTTACATGTGGAACTATTTGAACAGTTGAACCAAGATATCCTCCTTCTCTTTCTCTTTGTACAATGGTTGAGTAAACCTGTCCTGCTGTTATATTGTTCTTCCTACTCATGTTCTCGCCAAGAAAACGCTCGTAGTGTCCAAGATCTAAATCTGCCTCATATCCATCTTCTGTAACGAAAACTTCTCCATGCTGATTGGGATTCATTGTTCCGGCATCTACATTCAAATATGGATCTATTTTTAAAACATTAACCTTGACACTACACTCTTTGAGTAATCTTGCCAAAGAAGCGGAAAAAATTCCTTTTCCAACACCACTCAATACACCACCGGTCACAACGATATACTTTTTCATGCGCTCACCTTCTTTTCACAAAACAGCTATGAGATCTTCTTCTTTTATTTTTTTAAGAAATTCAAGTAATTCCTCTTTAGTTGGACTTGCACTGGACGTACCTTGCCTGGTTACAGAAATCGCCGATGCCGCGACGGCAAGTTTCAAAGTGTTTCTCTGTGAAAGTTTTTTCATTTTACCTGTGATATAAGCTGCATTGAAGGCATCACCAGCACCAGTTGTATCAACCACATCGACTTCGTATGCATCTACATGAAACGATGTCTTTTCAGAAAAGAAACTGGCACCTTTTGATCCCATCTTAACTACTACTTCTTCAACACCTGAAGACAAAAGTTTTTTAGCTGCCTTTTCTATATCAGTTTCTTTTGTCATCTTGAAAAGTTCAACTTCGTTTGGTGCTACTGTATCTGCGTATGAAACTATTTCCAAAAAAGACTCATCTACAAATCCAGCTGGATCTATATAGACATACTTTCCATTCCGCTTTGACATCAGCACCACTTCACGGACTGTATCAATAGGTATGCCCAGCTGGATGAAAACCGCCTTGGATTTTTCTAAGAAGGTCCAATCTATCATCTCGGGGTTCAGATAACTATTCGCACCGAGAATGTGAAACATGGTGTTTCTACCTTTTGATTCAACAACTACAAATGTCTTACCTGTTTGGGTATTGAAAGACTTAACGAATGAGATATCAACACCAGATTTCTCCAATTTCTTGAGAACACTCTGGGAGATAGCATCATTACCTATGCAAGCTATTAAATGACAGTCTATGCCAAGTTTTGCAAGACCAACTGCCGTATTGGCTCCTTTCCCACCGATGTCAACAAATGTCTGCTGACACATATGATTCTCTCCTATTCGGAGTTGGTCAATATACAAAAAAGTATCTACATTGATCTTACCGAAGACTGCTACTCTCTCATCCATGCACTTCGCTCCTTGATCTTTAGATTACCTTTTGTAGTATAAAACGAAGTTATTCAACTGAAAAGCCCCAAATTTACGGCAAAACATTTTTCTGCGAAAACAGATAGATCTTCCTCTATTTTCATATCACACATATGATCAAAACCGGTTTCACCTTTGTTCAAGATCACGACCTTTGCACCATTGGCTTTCGCGATGAATGGAAGTTGTGCAGCAGGATAAACAACCAAAGAGCTCCCCAATACGATCATCAAATCACATTTAGTTGCATGATTTTGAGCTTCATATAGGGCTCTTTCAGGCAAAGATTCACCAAAAAATACAATATCTGGCCGAATTAAACCTGAACAATCGCACAACGGAAGATCTGAGTTTTCAATCATATTTTTGATTGACGAGAGACTGAATCTTTCTGAACATCTAATACAATGATATTCGTATACACTTCCATGCAACTCTATGACGTTTTTGCTTCCCGCCTTTTGATGCAAACCATCTATGTTCTGAGTGATTGTTGCTTTCAAGATACCATTTTGTTCAAGTCTTGCAAGCATGAGATGCGCTGCATTTGGCTTAACATCAGCCATTGGCAAAAGTACTTCTTTCCAGAATTTGTAAAATCCCTTGGGATCGCGATAGAAATACTCTATATCAAAGACATCTTCTGGATACCTTGAATAAAGACCGTTTTGACTTCGAAAGTCAGGTATACCGCTTGGAGTACTTATTCCTGCACCGGTCAGAGCAATTACATACTTGGAAGATTTGAGCAAACAAAGAAAATCTTCTACCAATTTTCTTCACCTTTCTTGAAGACAACTTTTGGAAAAACCATAGAACTTTGAGTCGGTTGCCAATAGATCTGATTTGAAACGATCTTAGTAGGTGTAGGTTCTATGGTGATTATTTGTGCATCCTGTGGGACGATAACCGTGATTTGAGAGTCATTGACAGAGTATATCGATATATCTTTGAGCGATGTATCAACAACACCATCTTGTACCAATGCGGCGTTGGATAATCTGGCGATTTCCAAAACTTCAAGTATACCTGATCTTTCTGTAATCGTCGAATTCATCGATATTACTTCTATCTGCCTTCCTATCTTTTTGCTGACATCGTCAAAATAACTCTTAAAAGTCGAAGTGGAAGCCTGTCGATATTGATCTATATATTGCTGTTGCTTGGATTTATCCTTGAAAAAAAGGCCAGCCGTTGCTGTAAATGTAGCCTGGCCTGTGTAATCATATTCCATCTCACTCCTATAGTAGGCTATTTCAAATGGTGGTTTCTGCATCAAAGTCGTGATCAATTGTGTGACAACAAAGAAAACTATAAATGCAATCAATATATAAAACAAGGTTTTTTGATTCACCAATTCTCCTCCCTTCTAAAACTATGTTACCACAGGGGGAGAATTTAGTCGATCTGAACGATTACCTTGGTACCAGTCTTGATTTCCTTCAGTAACTGTAAATTTTCCTTTATCTTACCAAACACATTTACCGCACTGGCTGGTCTGATTTTGTCATCGCTTATTGGTGTTTTACCAAAGAAAATACATATAGCCCTACCTGGTATCCAAAATGCAACGTCCCCTTCTTCAACCACATCTTTACTGTTCTCATCTACTGTGAGTTTTACTGGCGTTTCAAAGTAAATCTCATCACCCCATCTGTTCACAATACTCTTAATTGGTAAGCATTTTTTGATTGCATCAATTGTCATAGGAGCCTTTTTCTCATCAAGCTCGGCAGTGACCTCACAAGTACCAAAAATAAACCTTAGATACATCTCACCACCTCCTGAGAAATACTGTATAAATATTGAATAATTGTTTCCAATCTTAATAGAGGTGGATCGATTTATTCATACACTCGCTCCAAGTCTCTTGGAAATCTCCTGTGCTGTCTTAACAACCTCTTTTGCAATAATATCTATTACTTGTTCGCTGAAAGAACTTGCGGCTCCCGTGACACTGATGCCTCCTATCACACAACCTGTGTAATCAAAGACAGGAGCTCCAACACAAATTATACCAGGCTCGTTCTCTTCGTTGTCAACGGCGTATCCCCTTTGCCTAACGATGGAAAGTTCCTTTCTCAACGTTTCTACATCAGTTATAGTATGAGCTGTCTGCTCTTCAAGCTTTACTTTTGCAAAGTAATCATTGAGTTCTTCTTCTGGAAGGAAAGCCAAGATTGCCTTGCCAAAACCAGTTGAGTACAGTCTCATTTTCATTCCTATTCTTGATACAGTCGGAATTGTTCGCGCACTTTCTATTTTATCAATATACACTCCTTCATAACCATTTCTAAGCGCAAAATGAATAGTCATACCAGTTCTTTCCATGAGATCTATCAAGAATGGATGGGCTATTTCTCTGATCTGTACATTTCTAAGAATTATGCTACCGAGCTCTACTATCTTGTAAGATGGTAAATATCTGTGGCTGTGTGGTTCTTTACAAACATAACCTGCTCGAACAAGCGTTTCAAGATGCTTATAAACGGCGGGAGAGGATATTTTTAGATGGTCTGCAATGTCCTGAATCCTCGCACCATTTTTTCTAAGTATTATGAATTCCAGAATCTTCAAAGCCTTTTCAACAGATCCTATTGCCATTCATCTCACCACTCGTCCAGACCCTTCACCCTTGGCAAGCTTCTTCACTTCTTCCAATGTTACTTGGTTGAAATCACCGATTATTGTGTGTTTCAAACAAGATGCGGCAACGGCAAAATCCAAGGATTGCTGTGGTCCCATGTTGGTTATAATCCCATAAATTAAACCAGCCGCAAATGAGTCTCCAGCTCCTACTCGATCAACGATGTGAACTGTGTATTGTTTACTGTGATAAAAATGATCAGAATCCAAAAGAACACCGGACCAACCATTGATATTTGCCACGATACTTTCTCTTAGGCTTATTGCGACTTTCTTCAAACCAAAAGTTTCTCGCAATCTACGACATACTTGCTCATATCCTTTCAAGCTCAATTTTCCTTCGACGATGTTTGAATCATCTGCACGAATACCAAATACCTTTTCCGCATCTTCTTCGTTTGCAAAAAGTACATCTACATACTTCACCAATTCGGTCATAACCTGCCGTGCTTTTTGTTCATTCCAAAGCTTTGCACGGTAATTCAGATCACAAGAAACCGTTATATTCTTTTCTTTTGCTTTCTGAAGAGCCTGTCTACACGATTGCACAAGATTTTCTCCAAGTGCTGGCGTTATACCAGTGAAATGAAACCAGATAGCATCCTTAAAAATCTCGTCCCAATTGAAATCTTCGGGTTTCGATAGTGCAAAAACTGAATTAGCTCTATCATATATCACCTTCGATGGTCTCTGTGAAAAACCAGTTTCAAGAAAATACAATCCCAATCTACCATCACCAAAGACTACGTGAGAAGTATCTACTCCATATTGTCTCAAGGTTCTCAGAACTGCCTGACCTAAATCATTGGTTGGCAACTTGGTAACATAAGCCACATTCATGCCAAAATTCGCAAGCGAGACAGCCACATTTGCTTCGGCACCTGCGTAAGTAATTTCAAATTGATTGGTCTGAACAAGCCTCAAATAACTTGGTGTTGCAAGTCTCATCATGATTTCCCCAAAAGTTACTACCCGTGACATGATATCACCTCTTTTTTCCTAATAGATAATATCTAATACCATAAATAAATTTTCACTGTTATTATAACACGTGCTTTTCTTTTTTCTGATTGTTGACAGACAAGGAATCAAATGATAAACTTTTCAAGGGTCCTTTAATTTGCTCCTGAGAGGGCAGAAAGGAGGATAAAGATGGAAGCTCAAATTTCACTCGCTCAACAACGTGTGACTGGTTGGAAGTACTTTGTTCTGTCTTTTCAACATTTCGTAGCGATGTTTGGTGCGACGGTTTTAGTCCCCTTACTCACTGGTCTTGATCCCCTTGTGGCTTTATTCACTGCAGGTGTTGGAACGCTTGTTTTTCATTCATTTACCGCAGGAGTTGTTCCGGTATTTCTTGGATCGAGTTTTGCCTTCATAGCACCTGTAATTATGGTCAAGGAGAAATTCAACGATCTTTCGTATGCTACTGGTGGTATTTTTGTGGCAGGACTTGTTTATTTACTGTTCGCATTAGCTGTATGGATGCTTGGGATTGAAAGAGTTAAGAAACTCTTCCCCCCTGTCGTCACAGGACCAATGATTATTGTAATAGGTCTTACATTGAGTCCTGTTGCGATTCAAATGGCGAGTACCAACTGGCTGGTCGCGATCGTGGTTATTGTAACTGTTATAGTTGTATCGGTTTTTGTAAAAGGCTTTTGGAGTCTTGTACCAGTTCTCTCAGGAGTCTTTGTGGGCTATGTTTTTGCCCTGTTGACTGGACAAGTTGATACATCCACTTTGAGTCAAATTGGTTGGTTTAGCATTCCAAAGTTTGTTTCTCCCAAATTCGACTGGACAGCAATAGCGATGATCGCTCCCGTTTCAATAGCGACCTTCATGGAACATATAGGTGATATCACAACTAATGGTGCCGTAGTTGGCAAGAATTTCTTCGAATATCCGGGCTTGCATAGAACTTTGATAGGTGATGGGTTGGCAACTTCCATAGCAGGACTACTTGGAGGACCGGCAAATACCACATATAGTGAGAACACAGGTGTCCTTGCACTTACACGTGTATATGATCCAAGAGTTTTAAGAGGTGCGGCAGTGATTGCGATAATCGTGGCATTTGTTTCGAAGTTTGGTGCATTGCTAAGAACTGTACCAAGTTGTGTCATTGGTGGAATAAGCCTGATACTCTTTGGAATGATAGCCTCTGTCGGTATAAGAACACTTGTAAATGCAAGAGTTGATTTTTCTAAGGCAAAGAACCTTCTTGTGGCATCTTTGATACTAACTATTGGGATCGGTGGAGCATCTTTGAAAATCGGCCCTGTTGAATTAAAAGGGTTAAGTTTGGCTGCAATAGTTGGTATAGTCGCGAATTTATTGATCGTGAACGAAAAAAAGAATTAAGTAGTAAATAAAGAAAAAAAACACAGGCGGCATGAAAGCCGCCTTTTTTGTTAGAATTGTATTGGAGAGTGATCGATTGAATATAAAAAGAGTATTGATAAGCGCTTGGGACAAGACTGGCTTGATTGATTTTGCAAGAGAACTTTCAAAAAGAGGTGTATCAATAATCGCAACTCATGGCACATGCAATTTTCTCAAAGAAAATGGTATAAGTGTTGGTAATGTGGAACAACTGACAGGTTACCATGAGTTGCTGAATGGAAGGGTGAAAACGCTTCACCCAAAGATCTTTGCAGCTGTACTTGCAAAACTTTCTAACAGAGAACATCTACAACAATTGTATGAACTCGGTATGCAGCCCATAGATATGGTTGTTGTGAATTTGCGCCCTCTGGTGCAGACTTTTGATGAAAAAGAGTTACTCGAGTCAATAGATATAGGTGGGCTTGCATTGCTCAGGGCTGCAGCTAAAAATTACAGAGACGTAGTACCTATATGTGATTATAACGATTATGCTTCTATTATTAAATCATTAGATGAATGTGGTGATATCGTCTTACAGCAGAGAAGAAAATTGTGTGCAAAAGCCTTTCTACTTTGCAGCGAATATGACCTGACCGTGTACAAGGCAATATGTGAACTTTTTGCCATTGATGTTGATTTGTGATAGAATCATGCCGAAGGTTTTTATGTGACACATTATTCTAAAAACTCGAGGTTGTAAAGGCTTTGAATTTAATTGAGTTACTTTTTCCAAATCGCTGTCTTTTGTGTGGAGAGCAAATAAAATATTACGAAATGCTCTGTCAGAGCTGTTTGAATGATCTTTCAAGCAGCCCAATCGCTGTAAAAGAAGACGGAGGCATTTTTGTTGCATATTTCTATGGTAGATACGATTCAAAACTACGAGATCTAATTCTTCTCTACAAAAATTCCCATCATTGGCGCTTGAGCAAAATATTGGCTTCGTTTTTGGTGAAAACCATGAATACATATCCTCCTCATGCGGAAATCATCACTTGGGTACCGTCGAGCTTGTCTTCGTTGGAGGAACGGGGATTTGATACAATGGCTTTGATTGCCAAGGCTACTTCCAAATTGATAGGCATCCCAACCAAAAGAACACTTGAATCTCTTTCCAAATCAAGCAAGAGGGGTATGACACTGAAACAGAGACGTGATTCAGTAAAAGACTCCTTTTCTGCTATCTCCAGAGTTTACAAAAACATTGTGCTGATCGATGATGTTTTCACAACAGGCTCCACGATTAGAGAGTGTGCAAGAACTTTGAAAGATGCCGGAGCTAGTTCTATTACTGTCTATTGTATAGCTCGTGCTTGAAGGAGGTGTAGTTGGTGTCGGTACGTGCAAAGATAATCTTACTTGTCGTAGTTTTTGTGATTGCCGGTGTGGGGGTTGTCACTGTGCTCAACATCATCTCAATGCGACAACGCTTAACGACCTTCGCAGTTAGTGCAATGCAACAAAAGGTAGATAAAGAATCTTTGGTTTTGGATCACTGGTTTATGCAAAGATCGTCTGAACTCTCCACAGTTGCATCTAATTTTGAAAGTTATCTCATGATCTTTGAAAAATCAATGGTTACTTTAGCATTGAAATCACATGGAGACACACTTAACAAACTTGGGTTTGCTGATTATTTATTATCAAATACACAAGGCAAGGCGTTCACATACAATGAACAAGAGTTGGATATATCGCAATTTGAATTTTTCAAGGCGATTGTACTTGAGAATAAAGATTTTTATGTTCAAGATAATTTTAATTGGCAGGGAATTAATTCTGTTGTCCTTGCAAGTAGAGTCACAGATTACAATGGAAATACGTCTGGTTTGTTTGCTGCCATAATATCTCAAGAAAAATTCTGGGAGATGATCAAGTCTATCAAGTATGGTAAAACTGGGTATGCCTTTCTGTCAAACTCTAACGCAGTTGTATTGGCTCATCCAAAACAAGAATACATTGGAAAAACCTTAGTGCAAATTAATAATTCGCTCAAAAATCTGGAAGATGAAATTAAGAAGGCACAACCTTCTGTTGTCACTTATAACTTCGAAGGTGAGCAAAAGATAGCCACGATATCGCCTATACCATCATCAAATTGGATGATTGTTCTGACCATGCCATATAAAGAGTTGAATGAAGTATTTCTCCAGACTCTTTGGACATCACTGACAGCTTCTGCAGTTGTTATATTCATAAGCATTTTTGTAGGTATGATCTTCACAAGAAGAATCACAAAACCATTGCAAACCTTGACATCCATTGCCCAACGTATTGCACAAGGTGACTTGACAGCCTATGAAAAAATCGAAAGCAAAGATGAGATTGGAAAGCTCTCTGGGGCATTTTCGCTTGTGAGTGAAAATTTAAGAAACAGCGTAACAAAGATTAAAAGACTCAGTGAACAAATCGAAATTTTCTCCGCTAAGATGAATGAAAGTTTAAAAGAGGCAACTTTGGTGTCTGATAGAACACAAAAATCTGCAGAAAAAGTCAGTAGAAGTATTGAAGAAGTTGTTTCGTCAGTAGCAGAAGTCAATTCAGGAATGGAAGAAATAGCTTCTGGTGCACAGAATACTGCTAAAAATGCATCAAAACTCGCTGAAGGTTCTGAAAAACTCAAAAATAAAGCTTTCTCAACCAAAAATTCCGTAAAAGAACTCACTGAATCTATGAAACAAACTGCAGAGCGTGGTCAAATGTCTATGCAAGTTGTACAAAAATTGGTAGATCTTTCCAATCGTATTGGAGAGATAACAGATGCCATATACAGTATTGCTGAGCAGACAAACTTGCTTGCATTAAATGCCGCGATAGAAGCTGCACGCGCAGGAGAGGCAGGAAGGGGATTTGCAGTTGTTGCAGATGAGATAAGAAAGCTTGCTGAGCAAAGCAGAGGCGCTACTCAGGAAGTAGCCGATATCTTAAAACAAATCAAATCACAAAGCCTTTTAGTAGCACAAGGAGGTCAAGCAGTCGTAAATCAAATACAAGACTCATTGAACATCTTAAATGAAAATGCACAACAGATAGAAAGTATGGTAAAAGATATAGAGGAATTCACTTTGGCAGCAAATGACCTTGCTGCAACCAGTCAGGAGCAAAGTGGTGCTGTGGAAGAAATCAGCACAGCTGTAGATAAGATCGCAAAGAATATCGAGATAGTTTCTAAGACAACTGATGAGGTAGTACAAGCTGTTGTTGAACAGACCAATAATACTCAAAATTTGTCTGGCAAAGTCGATGAATTCACAAACATGGTGATGGAGTTAAAGATTTTGTCTGACCGATTTAAGGTATGAGTAGGAGGTGTGACCTTTGGCAGCTTATATCATAAGAAGATTTTTGCTGTTGCCGCTGATTTTGTTTGGAATATCACTCATTGTTTTTGGAATGATACAAAGCCTTGGCTCAGACAGACTCTTGGCGGCTTATGTCAATCCAGGGCTTCTGGACAAATTGACTCCAAACCAGCTTGAAAAGATAAAAGAAAAGTATGGACTAAAAGATCCAATGGTCGTCAGATATGTGAAGTGGTTGAAGAACACTCTGAGTGGTGACCTTGGTTGGTCTGTCGTTGGCAAAGAGCCAGTCAAAGATGCTATTTTGAATAGATTACCATGGACAGTTGAACTCGCTCTTTATTCGATAATTCCAGTGGTTTTCGTTGGAGTGTGGTTGGGTATAATAGCTGCAGTGAACCGCGACAAATTCATAGATCATTTCGTCCGCATCTTTGCTGTGGTTGGTTGGAGTTTCCCAGACTTTGTTTTTGGACTACTTGTGTTGATGGTTTTCTACAGTGTACTTGGTTGGTTTCCACCTGGAAATCTCAGTTTTTGGGCCGATACCGTTGTGAAATCACCTGAATTCAAGAGATTCACTTCGTTGGTATCACTGGATGCCTTACTAAATGGAAGGTTTGATGTCTTTGTGGATGCCATCCAGCACTTGATTGCTCCTATTTTGACTCTCTCGTGGCTGTGGTGGGCATACTTGCTGAGAATCACACGTTCAAGCATGCTCGAAGTTTTGACAAAAGAATATATCCGAACGGCAAGGGCTAAAGGATTGGCTGAAAATGTTGTGATCAATAAACATGCACGTAAAAATGCAATGATACCTGTTATAACAGTTGGTGGCGGTATGGTAATACAGCTTTTTGCGGGTACTGTCATTGTAGAGATGGTTTTCAATAGAACTGGAATGGGTAGCTTTACGGCAACCGCTGCCACACAACTCGATTATGCTTCTATCATGGCTTCTACACTTTTCTATTCATTGATTTTGGTCATTGGCAATCTTGTAATCGATATACTTTACGCTGCTGTCGATCCGAGAATTCGTTTTAGCTGAGGAGGTTAGAATTGTGAGAACGGAAACCAAAAGAATAATAAAGAGGTTGATGAGAAATCCTTCTGCTGTACTCGGTTTCTCATTGTTGATTTTCTTCACAATAATAGCAATAATTGCTCCGATCATATGTCCACCGCAATCTTATGATCCGTACATGATTCCAATAGTCACATGGGATAAAACACCTCAACCACCGACCGCAGAACATCCATTTGGTGTTATAGATGGGAGAGATATCTTCTATGGAGTCATATGGGGTACAAGAACAGCCTTTAAGGTTGGTTTGATCGTTACCCTTACCTCAACGATCATAGGATTGTTGATAGGTTCTATTGCGGGGTATTTTGGTGGTTGGTTAGATGAAATATTAATGAGAATAACTGACATATTTTTGTCGATTCCATATATATTAGCGGCGATTGTTGTGACGGCGTTTCTCGGTATGGGTTTAAACAAGGTCATGATCTCCTTGGTGATGTTCGGTTGGATGGCAACGGCAAGGCTCATAAGAGGCAATATTTTGCAGGTCAGGGAAGAACAATATGTGCTTGCCGCAAGGGCATTAGGGGTTAATGATTATCTGGTTATACTGAAACATGTCTTACCGAATACGATATTTCCTGTAATCATACAGGCAACGATGAGAATTGGATCACTTGTGATAACTGCTGCAGCTTTGAGCTTTCTTGGTCTTGGTGCGCCTGTAGGTTATGCAGATTGGGGATCACTTCTCAATTTTGCCAGAAACTGGTTACTTGGAGCATCTGGTGAAGCTTTCAAATACTGGTATGCGATTGTTTATCCAGGGATCGCCATGGTTCTTTTTGTGCTTGCTTGGAATCTTGTAGGAGATGCATTGAGAGATGTCTTTGACCCGAGACTTAGAGGATAAAGGAGTGATAATGTGAGACAACCCATACTCACTGTGAGAAATCTGAAGACATACTTTTATACAGAAGATGGGGTTGTAAAGGCTGTAGATGGTGTAGATTTCGAAGTTTTTCAAGGCGAAACTCTTGGAATTGTGGGTGAATCAGGTTGTGGAAAAAGTGTTACTTCTCTTTCCATACTCCGGATACTCGACGAAAAAGGAAAAATCGTTGATGGATCGATTGTTTTTGATAATACAGATTTGACTAAAATATCAGAAGAAGCCATGAGAAAGATACGCGGTAAAGACATCGCTATGATCTTTCAGGAACCCATGGTGGCATTAAATCCTGTTTTTACAATAGGTGAACAAATCATGGAAGCTATAATTTTGCATCAAAAGGTTGATGAACCTACTGCCAAGAAAATGGCAGTGGATTTACTCAGAAAAGTTGGTATTCCTGAGCCAGAGAAGAGAGTCGATGAATATCCACACGAACTTTCAGGAGGCATGCGCCAAAGGGCTATGATAGCGATGGCACTTTCATGCAAACCAAAGATACTTATCGCAGATGAACCAACGACGGCTCTTGATGTCACAATTCAGGCGCAAATAATGGAGTTGATGAAACAACTTCAGAAAGAATATGGCATGGCAATAATCTTGATCACTCATGATATGGGTGTGATCGCCGAAAATGCGGACCGTGTTGTTGTCATGTATGCTGGTAAAGCCGTTGAATACACTGATGTGAAGACTTTGTTTAACGACCCAAAGCATCCATACACATGGGGGCTTTTGCACGCTATACCAAGGCTCGATGTAGAGCAAACTCGTCTGTACAACATTCCAGGTATAGTACCAAATCCCCTGAAATTTCCAACTGGGTGTAAATTTCATCCAAGGTGTGAATTTGCACAAGAAAAATGCAGTGTAGAAGAGCCTGAGTTAAAAGAGGTTGTCAATGGACATTTTGTGAGATGCTTTTTCTGGGAAAAGGTTGAACAGGCAAAAAAGAAAGAGGCTGGTGATGATAAATGAAACCGCTTGTCAGTATAGAAAGACTTGTCAAGTATTTTCCCATTAGAGCAGGGGTTTTTAAGCGAATTGTAGCCTGGGTAAAGGCTGTAGATGATGTTTCATTTGACATTTTTGAAGGCGAAACGGTTGGTCTTGTTGGTGAATCTGGTTGTGGAAAAACCACGATTGGTATGACGTTGTTACGATTATATGAACCCACTTCGGGAAGAATCGTTGTTGGTGACGAAGATACGACGTATTATTTTCTTTCACCTGCAAGGGCAAGATCATATTTGAAAAGAAATTATGTAAATAAGTTTCAACGGTTGCTCAGGGAAAAGGAATCAGTAGATCTCATTGTGAATTCATTGAGTGGGATAGATCGCCGATATGCCGAGATTTTCTTTGAAGAAGCGAAAGGTTCAACAACAAAGTTCTTGTCCATGATGCTCTCAAATATTGATGAAAAAAGAAAAAAATTCAGGAGAGATCTTCAGATAGTCTTTCAGGATCCTTACAGCTCGCTCAATCCACGACTTCGTATAAAAACTATAGTGGGCGAAGGACCTCTCACACATAAATTAGTGAAAGGAGAAAAAGAAGTAATCGAGAAGGTAAAAACTGTTTTGGAAGATGTTGGGATAAGCGGCGAATACATATACAGATTCCCACATGAATTTTCTGGAGGACAACGCCAGAGAATTGGTGTAGCGAGAGCGTTGGCACTTTCACCCAAATTGATAATAGCCGATGAAGCCGTAGCAGCACTTGATGTTTCAATACGTTCACAGGTCATAAATCTGATGAAAGATCTTCAAAAGGAACACAAACTGACTTATCTGTTTATATCTCACGATTTGTCTGTGATCAAATATGTCAGTGACAGGGTTATAGTGATGTACCTTGGAAAGATCGTAGAATCAGCTCCAAAAAAGGAGATGTTTGATAATCCCCTCCACCCATACACACGTGCTCTTATGAGTGCAATACCCATACCCAATCCAAATATCAAAAAAGAACGAATTATCTTGAAGGGTGATGTACCAAGCCCGATAAATCCTCCTTCGGGCTGTCGATTCCATACAAGATGTTACATGGCAGTTGAAGAATGTAGCAGGGTTGAACCTCAGTTGAGGGAAATAAAGCCAAATCATTTTGTGGCTTGTCATCTTTTGAAATGAAAACTCACAAACTTTTCTGGGTTGGTTTTCTTACTTGTGTTTTGTTGGCCTTACTTGCATACAGGATTTCAAAACCAGGAAAGATTAGTGTGTGTTTTCAATGTGATGAGCAACTTAAGAATGCTTTTGAATCAGCATTAAAGAAAGTTGGTGTTGATTACAAGCAGAGTAATTGCAAAAATTCGACAATAATTGTATTTGACAACCAACTGGTTTATCATGATCAGGTGTTTAAATTTTATTGGAATGAAACACTTGAAAAAAAGATCTTAGATGTGGTATTATCTCATATCAAAGTGGAAGGCGATTTCCAGTCGCAAATACGGAGATTTGAGCAACTGATAAGCGTATCGTTACATGATCAAACTAAGATCATATACACTGTGAGACCTGAGATAGACATTGATGAGATAGCTTATAAGATTATAAAAGATATCATAAAAGGTAATGAAAAAATTTTTGAAAACGGTTATCTTGTGCTACCATTAATAATAGAATCAGATGGTGAAAAACTAATGATTTACGATTCAAGAAACGACCAGGTCTATATGCTCTTGGAACCGGGAGGTAGTTGAGTTTGGAAAACATTCTATCGGTTAAGAACCTTTCAACATATTTCTATATGGATGAAGGTGTTGTTGCAGCTGTTGACGATGTGAGTTTTGATCTTTCGCCAAGAGAAGTTTTGGGCATAGTTGGTGAAACGGGATCCGGAAAGAGCGTGACCGTCAAATCGATTATGAGACTGATCAAATACCCAGGGAAAATAGTGAATGGCCAGATTTTATACAAAGGTCAAGATATACTCAAATACGATGAAAGGGAGATGTACAAGATCCGTGGTAAAGAAATCAGCATGGTATTCCAAGATCCGATGACTTCCTTGAATCCACTTTATACAATAGGAGATCAACTGATGGAAACAATCGTTCAGCATCAAAGAGTTTCCAAACAGGAAGCTTACAAAAGGGCTGTTGAGATGCTCGGCTTGGTTCAGATACCAGAGCCAGAGAAAAGAATGAAGTCTTATCCATTTGAATTCAGCGGTGGTATGAGACAACGAGTTGTGATTGCCATAGCCCTGAGTTGCAATCCTTCAATTTTGATCGCCGATGAACCAACGACTGCACTCGATGTCACAATACAAGCTCAAATACTCGATTTAATGAAAGATCTCCAACAGAAGCTTGGAACAGCTATGATATTCATCACTCACGATCTTGGGGTAATAGCTTCAATGGCGCATCGAATCATCGTCATGTACGGTGGAAAGCAGATGGAAATGGGGAGTTCTGAGGATATATTTTATAACCCAACACATCCTTATACCCATATGCTTCTCAAGAGTATACCGAGAATTGATAGAAAGATCGACAGGCTTGAGCCAATCCCTGGCCAGCCTCCAAGAATGATAGATATACCAAAGGTTTGTCCTTTCTTGCCAAGATGCCCGAGAAATGTCGATGAGTGTAATCAAAGAATACCTGACATGATCGAAGTCTCTGATGGGCATTTTGTACGTTGCTTCAACCCGGTTGGAGGTGGCAATTAGCGTGGCTGAGATCTTATTGAGTGTAAAGAATCTGAAGAAGTATTTCCCAGTAAGACAAGGGTTTTTGATAAAGCGTATAGTTGCAGAGATCAAAGCCGTAGATGATGTGAGTTTCGAGATAGAGAAGGGTAAGACTTTTGCGCTTGTCGGTGAGTCCGGATGTGGTAAGACAACCGTGGCGAGAACTATCTTAAAACTCACAGATCCAACTGACGGGCAGATATTTTTTGAGAGCACAGATATTTCAAAGTTCAAATACAGAGAACTTCTTCCTTTTAGAAGAAGAATGCAGATCGTTTTTCAAGATCCAATGAGTTCATTGAACCCGAGAATGACAGTTGGTCAGATAGTCACTGAGCCAATGATTTTCCACAATGTGGTGAAGACAAAACAGGAGGCATATGAAAAGGCTAAAAGTTTGATGGAAATGGTTGGATTAAAAACCTTTCATTTAGACAGATATCCTCACCAGTTCAGCGGGGGACAAAGACAAAGAATAGCCATAGCAAGGGCTATTTCCATAGAACCGGAATTTCTCGTGCTTGACGAACCAACTTCATCTTTGGACGTATCGGTACAGGCTCAGATAATAAATCTATTTCTTGACTTTCAAGATAAATTCAAATTCAGTTACCTTTTCATATCACACAATTTGGGCCTTGTCAGATTCATAAGTCACAGAGTTGGTATAATGTACTTAGGTAAGATTGTAGAGCTTGGTGAAACAGATGAAGTCTTCGAAGAGCCACTTCATCCTTACAGTAGAGCGCTACTCTCTGCGACGCCGATCCCCGATCCTAAGGTAGAGAGATCAAGACAAAGAATCATACTAAAAGGCGGAGTACCAAGTCCTATCTCAAGACCAAATGGATGTTTCTTCAGTCCAAGGTGTCCTTACAAAATACAGATATGCGAGAAAGAGTATCCTGAATTTCGAAAGATATCACAAAACCGCTGGGTGGCATGCCACCTGGTGAAATAGGGGGTGTATTAATATGAAGAAAGTTTTGGCAGTAGTACTATTGTTGGTATTTGTTGCTTTAAGTTTTGCAGCCGAGAAATACGTCTATTTTGACGAAAAAACACCGTACCTGGGTGCAAAGTCTACTGGTAAAGCAGGTGGAACACTCATCGCACCACAACTGGGTAGTGGCCCAAAGACTGTGAATCCTATCGTCGCCCAAGAGACAAGTTCTACTGCAGTTATCAACGTTTTCTTGATCAGTTTGATTGAATTGGACAATTATGCAAGAATGCATCCAGCCCTTGCAGAAAGATGTGAAGTCGAAGTAACAGACGACCAGAAGATGATCATCACTTTGAAGATCAGAAAGGGCATCAAATGGTCTGATGGTACACCATTCACAGCAGACGATTTCGTTTTCAGTTTAAACGACATTTACTGTAACCCAGATATACCAAATGATATGGCAAACTTGCTCGAAGATTCTCAGGGAAGGCTCCCTGTGGCCGAAAAAGTTGATGACTACACTGTCAAAATCACTTACCAGGAACCTTACAGACTTGCGGTGAGATATGCAGCTGGCATTCAAATCCTTCCCAAACATGTTGCCGAACCATGGGTAAAGCAGGGTAAGTTCAAAGAGATGTGGACAGTAGATGCAATTAATAAGAAAGAGCTCGTTGGTCTTGGTCCATTCATTCCTGTTGAATACGTACCAGATCAATTTGTGAGAATGGTCAGAAACCCATATTATTACAAAAAAGATGCAAATGGTCAGCAACTTCCATACCTTGACGAGTATGTCTTGAAGATAATACCTGATTTGAACGCGATAAGATTGGCATTTGAAAATGGTGAAATCGATGTTTATGGTGTAACAGCTCAGTTCTATCCAGAAATCAAAAACAAGGCAAAGGAAAAAGGTTGGGTTGTCGGAACAGGCGGACCAACCTTTGGTACAACGTTTGTGACTTTGAACTTCAATTGTTCAGATCCAGTTAAAAGAAAGTGGTTCAGAAATGAGTTCTTCAGAAAGGCTATCGCTTATTCAATGGACAAAGATGCCATGATCGATACGTTGTTGGCTGGTCTTGGTGTCGCACAGTGGGGACCAATAAGTGCTGCAGCTGCTGCTTTCTATAATGATGATGCTCTCAGAAAATATCCTTATGATCTTGATTATGCACGTATGATGCTTCAGATGGGTGGATTCAGTTGGGATAATGATGGTAACTGCATCGATGAAGATGGTAATAAAGTTGAATTCATACTCATGACCAACGCTGGTAATACTCAACGTGAAGGCACTTGTAACATACTCAGAGATGAACTTGCAAAACTCGGCATCAAAGTCGTATTTACACCCATCGACTTCAACACACTGGTTCAGAAAATGACGTCAACTGGCGACTGGGAGGCTATAGTTATTGGTTTAACTGGTTCTGACGAACCACAAGGTGGAGCGAATGTTTGGAAACTGGATGGTGCTTTGCATTTCTGGAATTACAGTCCAAAGGTGAAGAGCTTTGTAAGCCCAGATATCTATGAAGCACCAGATTGGGAAGTAGAAATCGACAAAATCTTTAGAGAAAACGTCAGAATACTCGATCAAGAGAAAGTGTATCAGATGTTCTCAAGATACCAAGAGTTGGTCTCTGAACATCTGCCTTTGATTTACACAATCCAGCAGAATTATCTATATGCTTACGTGAACAAATTGCAGAATTTGGAACCAACTGCCTTTGGTGGAATGCTCTGGAATGTAGATTGGATTTGGAAGAAATAAAAACAGCAAAGGGGGCTTGGTGCCCCCTTTGGGTTTTGAGGTGATGAATTTTGCTCAAGTACATTGGTAGAAGACTTGTTATAGCCTTGCCAGAACTTTTGATAATATCGTTGATGATTTTTTTGATCATGTATGCTGCCCCTGGAGATTTTCTTGATCAGTTCAGACTCGACCCATCTGTTTCACCCCAAAGACTCAAGGCAATGGAGGAAGAGTTCGGATTGAACAAGCCTGCAATTGTTCAGTACCTGACTTGGTTGAAAAATATTTTGAAAGGGAATTTGGGATATTCTTTTTATTACAGAAGACCTGTCTCAACACTCATCTGGGAAAGAGTTGCTGCAACGTTGATTCTTTCTCTCATCTCGCTGGCAAGTTCATGGCTCCTTGGAATTGCACTCGGTGTTTTCACTGCTCTGAAGAAGTATTCAATCGGTGATAAGATTATGACATTTCTTGCGTTTGGATTTGTTGCCATTCCTGAGTTTTTCTTGGGACTCGTTTTGCTGTACTTTGCTGCAAAAACCAATTGGTTTCCAATTTCTGGGATGAAATCTGTTTATTATTCTTCTTTAACTACCTGGGGAAGGTTCAAAGATATCCTATGGCATCTAATTTTACCGGCAACGGCATTGAGTTTGGGGTCTTTTGCCGGCTTGATGAGATATATGAGAGGTTCTTTGTTAGATGTTCTCAATGAAGACTATGTTGTCTTTGCGCGAGCAAAAGGAATGCCTGAAAGGGTTGTGATCTTTAAACACGCAATGAGAAACGCGATTAACCCAATGATAACTTTTCTTGGATTTAGCATATCTGGCCTTCTTGGAGGCGCGCTCTTTGTCGAGAACGTTTTTGGTTGGCCGGGTATGGGAAGATTGGTATATCAAGCTTTGATTCAACAAGATATGTACATAGTTATGGCAAGTGGATTAATCAGCGCTATCCTTTTGGTTGCAGGTAACCTTGTTGCCGACATTCTACTCGCACTGGTTGATCCAAGGGTCAGACTCAGTTAACAGGAGGGCTTCGAGATGGCCGAGACAAAGAACAATCAAAAGATAGAATTTGAAGAAAAATACCTGACAAGAGGTCAATTAATCTGGAGGGCATTTTTGAGACATAGACCCGGTGTGATTGCACTTTGTATTTTGATTGCATTGTATATTTTAGCTATCTTCGCTGACTTTTTTTCTCCATACAATCCCATAGAGCAATCACTCAAACATACCTATGCACCACCGACTAAAATACACAGAATGTACAAAAGTACAAAAACAAAACCCTATGTGTTGCCGATGATATCTTATGTAGATAAGATAACCTACGAAAGAACTTACAAAGAGATGCTTTTTCCAAGCAAGCTTGTACTGGAAAAACCCGATGGTTCTGTTGTTACTTATGAACTCGGAAAAGATGGTGTTGAAAGTTTTAAATTCTCTGTGAACTCAGTGGAGAGCATAAAGATAGATGGCCAGTGGTATGATGTCAAAAAATCACCCAGGACAACGGATTATTTCCTTTTTGACTACAACGAAGATACACTTTTAAAGGGATCAAGTAGAATGGAAACTACCTCCGCAGTAGCACAAGAAATGTATTTCAAAAGTTATTCATCGAAATTCGGTCTGACCAGTGAATATCAAATAGAGGCAGTTGCTGTTACTGAATCACTCGATACGATTGTGGTGAAAAAAGATGGAAAATTTGAAATGTTGAAAGCAAAGGTTATCGATTATGAATATAAGATATACCCCGTGAAATGGTTTGTGAAAAGTTGGACTGGTAAATTGTTTTGGATTTTTCCAATGAAGGTTCATTTGTTTGGTGTGGACAATTATGATAATAACCAATATGTCAAATTTTTCATCTTGGGTTCGGATCTATATGGTAGGGATGTGTGGTCAAGGATAGTTTTTGCATCGAGGATCTCTCTATCTATTGGAATCATCGGAATGATCATTACTTTTGCCTTTGCGCTGTTGTTTGGTGGTATCTCTGGGTATTATGGCGGTTTGATCGACGAAGGACTGATGAGATTTGCTGAGATAATCATGTCGATACCGGGATTTTATCTGATGATCATGCTTCGTGCAATGCTTCCATTGGATTTACCTTCAACTCAGATATACATACTCTTGGTATTCATTTTGTCCTTCATAGGTTGGGCTGGTACATCTCGTGTCATCAGAGGAATGGTTCTCTCGATAAGACAAAGAGAATTTGTTGAAGCTGCTATTGCCATAGGATTGCCCAACAGTAAGGTCTTGGCAAGACATGTTCTTCCGAACACAGCGACTTATTTGATTGTGAATGCGACACTTAGAATACCTGGCTATATCCTTGGAGAAGCCGGTTTGAGTTTCTTGGGCCTTGGTATCAGAGAACCTTATGCATCTTGGGGTCTAATGCTTGCACAAGCTCAGGATGTCTATATCATGACAAAGGCTCCTTGGCTTTTGATACCTGGAATATTCATATTCATAACGGTGATATCTTTCAATTTTGTTGGAGATGCCTTAAGAGATGCTTTAGATCCAAGATCACTTGGATAAAAAAGGTGACCTAATGGTCACCTTTTTTATAGTTTTCAACAAATTTCTGAGAGATTTTTATGATGTCGCCTGCTCCAACGAAAAGATACACTGTGTTTTCCTGAGGATGAAAGGCATTTAGTAGATCTTCAAGTTTCGGAAAATATGTAGCTTTTTTGCCATAGTTCTCCAAACCTTCAACTATTACCCTTGCTGAAAGTTGAGGGATAATCTTCTCAAAGGCGCTGTAAACTTCTGTGACATATATTTCATCAGCATCTTTGAGTGCTTTTGCGAAATTTCCATCCTCACGCAACAAACGACTGTATCTATGTGGTTGAAAGATCACAATCTTCTTTTGCTCTGGAAAAATCTCTTCGGCAGCAGCGAGTAACGACTTTATTTCATCTGGTGTATGTGCATAATCATCAACAACATATGTTTTTTGCTCTTTGTTAAGGATAGTTATGTCAAAACGCCTACGAGTACTGACAAAATCCCTCAGTGCTTCTAACACTTTATTGGGATCATAACCAGCTGCCCAGAACAACGTTAAAACAGCCATGGCATTTAAAACGTTGTGTTCTCCCGGCAATCTCAAAATCAACTGATACTGCTTCCCATCGAGTCCAATCGTGGCTACCTGGTAAAGATCTTTTACGACTCTATTCACTAACTTACACGTGCCGTGCGTTTTTCCAAAGGTATAGTCACCAAGATGCGACGTATTTTTATCATCTGCAAAAGTGATAACAATTCTTCGTGTTTTACTCGAAAGCTCCTCAAAACATGATCTATAGAATTTTTCATCGTTATTGTAGTTTTCAAGATGATCTCCTCGAGCATTTGTAATGATCAGATAATCCGGACAGAAGCTTGAAAATTCTGGTTGACTCTCATCAAGTTCATAAACTATGGGGCCCTTACCTGAGCGGTAATTACCAAATTCCAGAGATCTGTGTACACCACCAAGGAAAACTGTCGGATCTTCTCCGAAGGTTTTAAGACAATGTGCAATCATAGCGGTAGTAGTGGTCTTACCATCTGAACCAGTCACTGCAAATTGAGTCATCCCATCAAGAATTTGTCTCAAAAACTCTGATCTACTAACGACCTTAACATTTTCTCTTCTTGCTCGAATTATTTCGGGGTTATCAGAATGAACCGCAGGGGTATGAACTACAAGATCAGGGTTGAGCCAATTGTCATAATCGTGCCCTATGAAAACGTGTATCCCAACTTTTTTCAAAATTTCTGTTTGTTCATTGTCGTATATGTCAGAACCATACACATCATTTCCACTGATTTTACAGTGTAAAGCTAAAGAACTCATACCAATACCACCGATTCCAACAAAATGAATTCTCATTTCAATTCCTCCAAAATGATTTTAGCGATTAACCCTGCTGGATTCTCCCTTTTTTGCATTTCCTTTCCAAGTGAAATGACATGGGAAAGTTTCTCTACAAGAACTTGAGACGTGAGATCTTTTTCCCTTGCCATTATTCCTCTACCGATTTTCTCGACGTACATAGCATTGAAGAGCTGATGGTTCCCCGCCGAACCCTCCCACGGTATCAACAAACCTGGGACCCCGTAATAGAGCATCTCACTAACGGCAATAGCACCAGCTCTGCTCACAACAGCCTTTGCTCCTTTCCACGCGCAGGCCATATCGTATATATAGTCAAAAGCTTGAACATTTTGATAAGCACTCAATCTATTAGTCCAGTTGCTGTCTCCCGTACTATGGACAAATCTCATCTGTTTCTCTGTCTGATAGACCTGTTCCATCAATCTGTTTATGAATTCACTTCCCCTGCTTCCACCTAATACAAGTATATAGTCTTCACCGAAACTATTTTGGGTACATTCCTTTATCCTTATCGGATTTCCCGTGACAACGATCTTTTTATGAACAGATTTTGGAAAATAGTTTGCACTTTCTTCAAATGCAACAAAAACCTTTTTTGCTTTCAAACTCAATGCTTTGTTTGCAAGTCCAGGTATTACATTTTGTTCTTGGACAAAAAATGGTATACGTTTCTTGCTACATACCCTTGCTACTGGATATGAAACGTACCCACCCGTCACAAATCCAAAATCACAACCTTCTATTCCCGAAGCTATGATACTCTCATTTTGGAATATTTTCAATAGTCTTGTGAAATTCGCTGGGTGAAATATTGGCCTTTTCAAACCCTTAAGATCGATAGTTATTATTTTGTATTCAGGATGTTCCTGCGGAATAACTTTACTTTCAAGACCTCTTTTTATACAAAAATAGGTCACATCTATCTTTCTAATCGCTGCAAGGCTTTCTAAGACTGCCAACGCTGGATAGAGATGGCCTCCTGTTCCTCCTCCTGCGGCTGCTATTCTCAATTTTCCTCACTTCCATGAGTTACGATGTTTATTACTATACCAAGGCCTGCTAACATCATCATGATTGAGCTACCTCCATAGCTGAGAAAAGGTAATGTCACACCAGTCACTGGTAGAGTCCCTGTCACAACTCCAAGATTAACCAGTACTTGAAGAATAATCAAAAATGAAAAACCAGTGATATAAGACGTAACAAATGCATCCTGAAATTTTTCAACAAACCTAAGCAAAATCGAGACCAATAAAAAGAATAAGGTGGTAATGATAATTATACCGATTATGCCAAACTCCTCACCTGCCGCCGCTAAAATGAAATCAGATACAATAGCTGGTATCGCCAATTTTACTTCACCCAACCCTACACCTTTACCAGCCCACCCACCTTCTCTCAGTGCCTGTATCGCCTTGGAGACTTGGTCAGGATGATCTCCTTGAAGAAATGTTCTCAGTCTCCATAATTGATAATCTTTCAACAAAAAACCCGTTTTCAGAGCAAGATAAAATAGCACGAAAATCAATAATACAGTCATAAAGACGTAAGCTCCACGTGTTCCATGTGAATACAGTAACAGGAGTACAAGAAAAAAAAGAATAAGAGATGTGCTTAAATCTGGCTCGATTAAAATCAAAATTATAAGCGGTGAACTTAGTAGCAAAGGTTTGAGAAAACCTCTGTAAAATTCTCTCATGTGCTCTTTGTTATGAGAAATATAAGTAGAGAGGGATATTATTAAAACGATCTTGGCAAACTCAGACGGTTGAAAGGTAAACCCAGCTAAAGTAATCCATCTGTTCGAGCCATTTATCTCTGGTAGGAAGAAAGGCATCAACAAAAGACCTATTGCCAAAAAATAATAAAACTGGGCAAATTTTATGTGTATTCTGTAGTCCATCATCATAGTCACAGTCATTAAAAATGCACCGATCAACAATTTCACGATGTGTGAATAAAATAAATTAGAAGAAGTACTACCAAAGACACTCATCTGAGACGCTATATCAAAACTCGCTATCAATATGAGACCGACAGATATCAAAATCGATACTATAAGAAGGATCGGTACAGCATTTGACAATTATCCCTCAGCCCCCATTAAAGATTTTACCACACGAACAAAATCGTCACCACGTTCTGAGTAATCTTTGTACAAATCAAAACTCGCCCCTGCCGGACTCAGAAGGACAACATCGCCTTCAACTCCCATCTCAAATGCATTATGAACGGCTTGCTCCATATTTTCGACAACAGTAAACGGGAGTTTTTCTGCTCGCAATATATTCTCTATCATCGATGTGATTTCTCCAAAGATATAAGTGTGCTTTACTTTGCTCTTCATTTGTTTGACCAAAGCGGAATAGTCCTCGTTCTTACTTTTACCAGATAAAATCAAAATAACATTCTTTCCAGCAAAATTCTCAAGAGCCGATATCGTTGCGGCGGCACTCGTTGCTTTTGAATCGTCTATAAAACTAATTCCTCTGATTTCTGCGACTAATTCCATTCTGTGTTTGGGTGGCTTGAAAGTCTCAAGTGCCTTTAAAACACTATCAGGTTCATAACCGAGTACCGAGAAAATTTTCAAAACTGCCGATAAGTTCTCAAGGTTTTGGCGAGTCAAAAGAGCAGAATTGCTTACAAAATAGTTCTTGCCATCATACTTGATATTTGATGAAGAACTATCAAAAAATAGAGGTTCAAAAGCGTGGTAGGTCAGATCGATATTTATGTTTTTCTTAATTAGCTCATCTGATCCATTGAAGATTTTGCAACTCGCAAATTCAAAGATCTTGAGCTTTGAATCAATATAGTGTTGTAATGTTGGATGCCAGTCTAAATGATTTGGCTCGATATTCAGCAGAACACCAATATCAATAGGAATTTTCTTAGACCAATACAGTTGAAAACTGCTGATCTCCAATACAACATACTCCGGATCAATGTCGAGTAGATTTGCGATTGGCTCTCCTATGTTTCCACATAAATAAGCACTCTTACCGTTACTCTTTAATACATGAAAGATCATATTGCAAGTTGTCGTTTTACCGTTAGAACCAGTCACAGCAATGACAACACGGGGCTTTTTCATGTTGAAAATTACATCAATGTCTGTCACAACTTTTTTAAGGCAATTCGCAATAACTGGATGATCATGCTTCACCGATGGGCTAACCACAACTATATCTGCTTTGCATATTTCTTCAGTATTCTTGCCTTCTTCAAACTGAACGTTCATATTCAATAGTTGCGATCTCTCATCTTCGCTCAGAATCCTTGTTTCGCTCACAAAGACTTCATGGCCAATCTTTCTAAGTTTGGCACACAGCGCTTTGTTTCCCACGCCATAGCCAACTAAAGCATAACGCAAGAAAATACCTCCCGTAGAGTTGATTATAAAACACTGTGGTTCAAAACCACAATGAAAAATGAAGAACGACAAATGTAATATCTGTTAACAAAACACAGAACATGATTTTTTGACTCAGCAACTCGGTAACCAATTTGACGACGATGACCGTTATTTTTCCATATAGGAAATGTGTTTGCTTGATATTAATGGTAGGGTATAATAAAGTTGTTAAAAGAAAGGGGGAAAGAAAATGGGAATTGTGGAAAAAATCATTGACAGCGGCATTGTAGCAGTTATCAGGGCAGATTCGCCTTCAAAAGCTGTAGAAATGTGCAGGGCTTGTAGAGAAGGCGGAATCGTTGCAATTGAAGTAACTTTCAGTGTGCCACACGCAGTTGAGGTTATTCAGCAAATAGACAAGGAAATGGGAGATCAAATTCTTCTCGGAGCTGGTACAGTACTCGACCCATACACAGCAAAGATAGCTATTGAGGCTGGAGCAAAGTACATAGTGGCTCCAAATCTCTCTGAAGAGACAGCTTTATTATGCAACAAACACAGAGTACCGTATATACCAGGAGTTTTAACACCAACAGAAATTGTGAAAGCTCTCGAATTAGGAGTGCCATTGATTAAACTATTCCCGGCTTCAGCGGTCGGCCCATCCTACATAAAAGCGATTCATGGACCACTTCCACAGGCAAAGATCATGCCAACAGGCGGTGTTGAGCTTGAAAACGTCAAAGAATGGATCAAGGCTGGTGCTGTAGCAGTTGGAATCGGTGGAGGATTGACAAAGGGCACCAAAGACCAGATTGTTGAAAAAGCGAAAAAATTTGTTCAGTTGGTTAAAGAAGCCAAAGAGGAAATTGCTGGGAGGTGATTTTTTATGAGAAAAAGCTGGATTTTTTTGGTTTTGCTCGTTGCTTTTAGTAGTTTTCTGTTGGCGGCTGATTACCCGAGAAAGTCTGTCACCATAATCTGTCCTTGGGGCGCAGGCGGTGGAACAGATAGACTTGCTCGCTTCTTAGCAGATGAACTGAGTAAGAAGTTTGGTCAACCATTTGTGGTTGTTAATAAAACTGGTGGAGGCGGAGCTACAGGCCACAGTGCAGGAGCTTATGCAGCTCCTGATGGTTATACTCTTACTCTTGTGACATTGGAAATTGCCACAATGCATTGGATGGGTTTAACTGATTTGACATTCGAAGCATTTGATTATATCGCGCAAGTTAATGAAGATGCTGCTGGAGTAATTGTCAGAGCAGATTCAACATGGAAAACCCTTAAAGACTTATTAGATAGCATAAAAGCAAATCCAGGAAAATATCTATTTTCAGGTACCGCTGCTGGTGGAATCTGGGATCTTGCAAGAATAGGTATGCTTGATGCAGCAGGAATCCCTGTAGATGCAGTAACCTGGATACCAACCACTGGTGCAGCACAAGGATTAGTCGAGCTTTTGGGTGGTCATGTGGATGTAGTAACTTGCTCTCTTGCTGAAGCCATTTCACAATTGCAAAGTGGCCAAGTGCGTGCTCTTGCCATCATGGCTGATGAACGAGATCCAAGATTTCCAGATGTTCCAACATTGAAGGAATTGGGGATAAATTGGTCAGCCGGTACTTGGAGAGGTATAGCCGTTCCAAAGAAAACTCCACCTGAAATAAAGGCCATCTTAGAGCAAGCTATTCTGGAGATAGCAAATTCTGATGCGTTTAGAAATTTCATGAATACAAATGGTTTTGGAGTCAAAATTAGAAATGGTACACAGTTCTATGAATTTGTTAAAAAGCAAGATCAGGACTGGAAGCATGTTTTGGAACTTGGAGGATATGCTAAGTGAGATGGTAGCCTCACGGCTACCATTTTTTTGAGGTGAAAAAATGAAGGACCTCGTTTTAGGTTTGATATTACTCGTAATATCTACAACAGTTCTTTTTCTGAGCTCTTCCTTTCCTGATTTTGTCGTTAGAGGAGAGAGATTACCAGGTCCAAAATTCTTCCCGACAATTTTGTCGATAATCCTGATTTGTTTTGCGTTTTACTGCGTACTCGTGGGATTTGTGAAACTCATCAAAAAAACGCGGAATTCTTTAGAATCCAAGAGTGAATTGACAAAATTTGGTATTCTAAATGTTTTGTTCACAGTCTTTGGTGTATTATTCTTTGTCCCAATCATCACGTTTTTTGGTACATTCTTGGGTATTATTCTACTTGGCACAGCCTTGATGATTTTATTTAGTATCAAATGGTACCAATCTCTCATATATTCTTCAGTACTCGCATTTCTGGTGTACACAATCTTCCAAGTTTTGTTCAAGGTACCTCTGCCAGAAGGGACTTTGTTTTCTTTTCTTGTGAGGTGAATACTAAGTGGAGCAAATCGCAAAGTTATTTGATCCAAGTGTGATTTTTCCGTTGATCATATCGATGTTTTTTGGAATTTTCGTTGGTGCAATTCCCGGATTAACTGCGACTATGGCTGTCGCTCTGATCATTCCGGTGACTTATTACATGCCACCGATCGCTGGTTTGGCCATGGTCCTTGGTGTTTCTTTTACTGCCATTTTTGCTGGAGATATACCTGCTACTTTTTTGAGAATACCAGGCACACCTGCATCTGGTGCAGCCACACTCGATGGATTTGAACTTTCAAAAAAAGGCAAGGGTTCACTGGCATTAACTCTTGATCTTTTTTGCTCAGCGCTTGGAGGACTGATAGGAGTTTTGCTGTTGATACTGACAGCACCACCGTTGGCAAAATTTGCCTTGAAATTCACAAATTTTGAATATTTCTGGCTTGGCATATTCGGCTTGAGTATGGCTGCGGTCTTGAGCAAAGGTAATACCATTAAAGGACTTATTTCCGCATCACTTGGATTACTTATCTCGACCATCGGAATTGATGTAACAACAGGTTACCCAAGATTCACCTTTGGAAATATTGAACTCATGGATGGTGTTAGTTTCATACCTGCAATGATTGGTCTATTTGGTTTATCAGAAGTTTTGAAGAGAATACAAGCCGGCAGAAAAGCTATGGAACTTCCTGCAGTTAATGAAAAATCAAAGTTAAACGTGAGAGAAGGTCTAATCGCAATGTGGAAACACAAATTCACGATAATTCGAGGGTCTTTAGTGGGGACATTTATCGGTGCCTTGCCCGGTGCTGGTGCTGATATAGCCGCATGGGTTTCTTATGGTATTGAGAAAAATACTTCAAGGGATCCAGAAATAGGCAAAGGAAGTCTTCGTGGAGTAATTGCTCCAACCAGCGCGAACAACGCAGCAATTGGTGGCACGTGGATACCCGCCCTTGTCTTCGGTATACCAGGAGATTCAATAACTGCAATAGTTCTTGGTGCAATGCTGATGTATGGACTCAAACCCGGTCCACTTATCTTTACCGAATCACGAGATTTAGTCCATCAATTGTTTTCAGTTGCTATTCTGGTTCAGATACTCTTGATTCCCATAGGTTGGCTTGGTATCAAGGCCTTTTCGCTATTTCTAAAGCTCAAATCAGGTATTGTCCTAACATCTGTGGTTTTCTTCTCGATAATCGGCTCATATGCGATGAGAAACAGTTTTTTTGATATTTATGTAATGCTTATCTTCGGTTTGATAGGATATGCTTTTGAGAAGCTCGAAATACCTCTTGCACCAATGATACTGGGACTGATTCTTGGCCGCATGATTGAAGACAATCTTCGTGTTGGCCTCATTAAGACAAAGGGAAATTTCCTTCCATTTCTAACCAGACCCATTTCTTTAGTTTTATTTCTGTTGATAATCTTCACCCTTGTTGGTCCATGGTTCTTTTCCCTTTTCAAAAAACCTGCTTCAAGGTAATCCAAGATTTTGTAGAGCAGTCTGAAAGGACTGCTCTTTTTTTGTATAATTCTTATTAGGAGGCCATAAAGTGAAATCTGCAAGCATTATAACAATTGGTAGTGAAATAGTTGAGGGTATTATACTCAATACAAATGCTAAATACCTATCTGAAAAATTGACACAGTCAGGCTTGAAAGTAAAAAGACATCTTTCAGTTGACGACAATCTGGATGATATTGTCGAAGCAATAAAACTCTCAATGAGAGATTGCGATATGATCATTTTGAGCGGTGGTCTTGGACCCACCGAAGATGACAAGACTCGCGAAGCAGTTGCAATTGCTTTAGGACGTAAACTTGTACTGAACGAAAAACTCAGAGATTCAATAAAAACAAGACTCTCACAATATCATAAATATATCGCTGCGAACAATGACAGACAGGCGATGATAATCGAAGGCGCTACGATAATTCCAAATAAGGTAGGGAGTGCACCAGGCCAGTTGATAAACCACGAAGGTAAAATTCTGATCCTTCTACCTGGTCCTCCGCAAGAATTGATACCCATGTTTGAAAGTGTTCTGGTTGATTTAAAAATCGATAAAGAATTTACCACTATATCGATGTTGTTTTTTGCGATTGCAGAATCAACTCTCGATGAGATGATTGTGAACCTTTCACCAGATCCTGCAATAAAGATCGCTACACAAGCATCATACGCAGATGGAATAAGAGTGAGATTCACCTGTGCAGTACAAGACTATGAAAAAGCAAATGAGTTGGCAGCCAAATTGATTGACAAGATCAAAGATCATTTCATAGGATTTGGTGACACAACACTTGAACAAACTGTGGTGAAGTGTCTTAAAGAAAAAAATAAAACACTATCAGTTGCCGAGTCCTGTACTGGCGGTATGATAAGTTCCAGAATAGTAAGTGTACCAGGAGCATCTGAAGTTTTTCTCGGTGGCATAGTAGCATATGACAATTCGGTCAAAAGCAAGTTGTTGAAGGTCAGTGATGAAGTCTTGATGAAGTATGGCGCGGTCAGTGAACAATGTGTTGTACAGATGGCGCACGGAATCAAACAGCTCACAGGTAGTGATCTGGCGATTTCTGTTTCCGGCATAGCTGGACCAAGTGGAGGTACAGATGAAAAGCCTGTGGGCACGGTTTTTCTTTGCGTAGTCGGAGACGGAGTAGAAAAAGTCACTCAGTTGTTCTATCCACAGGAAAGAAATATTTTCAGAATGCGTGTTTCTGCATATGGTTTATATTTAGTTTTGAAGGCTCTTAACTGCGTGGTATAATAATTTTTACAGTAATTGATGGGAGGAATCACCATGAATGAACAATACCTGAGTGTCTTTATCGATGAAAGTAAAGAATACATTCAAACACTCAATGACTCGTTACTAAAACTTGAAAAAGATTATCAAGACTCAGAGGCAATTAATGAGACTTTTAGAGCGCTTCATACATTAAAGGGAATGTCAGGTACAATGGGATTTGAAACGATGTCAAAGTTATGCCATAAAATGGAACAGTTGCTTGATAAAATTAGAAGCAAAAAAATCAAACTTGATTCGACGATGTTGGATCGACTCTTTGTTGGCGTAGATGTTCTGGAAAAGATGATCAATTCTATTGTCAAAAGTGGGACAGATCAATTACCAGAGCTCGATGTTGCTGAATTCACACAGAGTTTTGAAATACTCTCAGCTGGAGTAGAGAGTAAAGAAACCTCCAAAGAACAAAAGATAACTGAACCATCTGTAGTTATATCTGAATCTATCAAAAAAATCATTGATGAAGCTGTGAGGGAAGGATACAATGCATATCAGTTGACTATCACGCTATCTGAAGGCACTCAGTTCAAAGCTGTTAGAATGTACATGGTTTTCAAGGCTATTGAAGATCATGGTGGACAGATACTGAGTTCTAAGCCACCTGTTGAAGATATCGAGCAGGAAAAATTCGATCGGGATGTAGAAATAGTTGCAGTAATCAAGGAAGAAAAAGAAACATTAAGGAATATTGTGATGTCTATATCAGAAATAGAAAAAGTTACCATTAAGGATATTTCACACGCAGAAGAAAAAATTGTCAAGACAGTTGAATCCGAAGAGAAAAAAGAAGAAACCAAAACCGAGTCAACAAAAGAGAGAAAAAGATTCACTCAGACTGTTCGCGTTGACATCGATAAATTGGATAACCTGATGAATTTGATGGGCGAACTTGTGATTTCAAGGAGCAGGATAGCTGATACACTTAGAAAATATAGTATAAAAGAGGTCGATGAAAGTCTGTCGCAATTAAATAGAATTAGTTTGGATCTACAAAATGTTGTGATGAAAATAAGAATGGTTCCGATATCATTTGTGTTTAATAGATTCCCGAGGATGGTTAGGGACGTAGCAAAACAGTTGAACAAAGAGATCAACTTCATCATGCAAGGAGAAGACACAGAGTTGGATAGAACCTTTGTCGAGGATATAGGTGAACCTTTGTTACACATGTTAAGAAACGCAATAGATCATGGTATAGAATCAAAAGAAGAACGTTTGGCAAAGGGTAAGCCACCAGTTGGAACAGTTATACTTTCAGCAAGACATGAAGGAAACAATGTGGTCATAGAGGTCAGGGACGACGGTCGGGGGATTGATAGATCAACTGTTATCAAGAAAGCCGTCGAGAAAGGATTAATAAATGAAGCGCAAGCTGAATCATTACCCGATGAGAAGGTTTACGAATTCCTCTTCATGCCTGGTTTCTCAACAAAAACCGAGACTACGGAGCTGTCGGGTCGAGGAGTCGGGTTGGATGTGGTTAAAAATGTTGTTGAGTCATTAAATGGAACAGTGAGTATAGAGAGTGCGAAAAACAAAGGAACAGCAGTAACAGTGAGATTACCATTAACGCTTGCTATAATCCAAGCACTTCTTGTGAAGGTCAATAATTTTGTTTATGCGATTCCAATTGCGAATATCGACAGCACTTTGAATATTTCAAAGGACCAAATTCAGAGAATTCAGGATCGTCAAGTTTCAGTCATAAGGGGAGAAATCATTCCAATTGTGAAGTTGTGGGATATATTAGAATTACCACACCAATCGGAAGACACTATTTATAATACTGTCATAGTCCGAGTTGGAAACAGAAAATACGGATTAACAGTTGATGCATTAATAGGACAAGAAGATATAGTGATCAAATCTCTCGGCAAGATTTTTAGCGATGTTAGAATCTTCAGTGGTGGTGCAATACTTGGAGACGGTAGCATAGCTTTGATACTCGACATAGCAAATATTGCTTGATCCTTGGGAGGGATTTTATGCAGAATGAAACAGAATTTGAGGTATTCGTTTTTGATGTTGGTGGACAAGAAATGGCATTCGATGTTGAACATGTGAGTGTGGTCATAGAGAAACCAGATATAACGCCGGTACCAAGGTCCAAGAAAACCGTACTTGGTGTTATGAACCTGCGTGGAAGAATAGTGCCTGTGATAAACCTGGGTATGTTATTAGGTATCGATTCCGAGAAAACAGGGGATGAAAAAGTGATAGTCGTGAATTTGGAAGAAATTGAGGTGAGCTTTTTGGTCAACAAAGTCAAAGGAGTCTCGCGATGTGATATATCAGAAGTTGAGAAATTACATGAACTTGAGAAATTCGGTGAAAAATGTAAAGGTATCATCAAAAAAGGTGAAGAATTAATAGTGTACTTGAACCTGGAAAAAATACTCGGCGAGCTGATCGCCGTTGGAGAATACAGTAGTGAGGGGGTATGGTAATGGCAAAACGAGTACTAATAGTCGATGATGCTGCGTTTATGAGAATGCTTCTCAAGGACATAATAACAAAAGCAGGGTATGAAGTTGCCGGAGAAGCAGCGAATGGAGTTGAAGCTGTCGAAAAATTCAAAGAATTGAAACCAGATATAGTCACCATGGACATCACTATGCCCGAGATGAACGGTATCGACGCGATTAAAAAGATCAGAGAGTTTGCACCAGATGCCAAGATTATCGTCTGTAGTGCTATGGGTCAGCAAGCAATGGTAATAGAAGCAATCCAGGCAGGAGCAAAAGACTTCATCGTCAAACCATTTCAGCACAGCAGGGTCATAGAGGCTCTTCAGAAAATTGGCTGATCGAGGTGGGATGAATAGGCTCGCTTTTTTTGCAGGTACTTTTAGCCTTTGCTTTTTTGATAGGTTTTCTTGGTATAGTATATTTCATCGTCAAAAGACGAAACATATTCGGTGCATCAAAAAATATCAAGGTACTCGAAAGACATTACATAGACAAAAATTGCTCTGTGGTTTTAGTTCGAGTCATGGAGAATTATTTTTTCCTACTTGTTACACCGAATAGTGCGACTATTCTTAAAGAATTGTCACAGAGTGATATAGGTCAATTGGAGCAAACCGAGAGTTTTTCACACATCTTTTTCAAGAAACTTGGAAGACGTGAGAAAGGAACCGAAGAAAAATGAGAAAAGTCCTGGTGTTGGTACTTATTTTTCTGCCAACATTGATTCTTCCTCAAGATGAGTTACCTTTTCCTTCGATCAGTATAGGAATTTCACCTGCCCAGAACCAAAGAGATTTGGTTGTAACACTTGAAATCCTCCTTATTTTGACAATATTGAGCTTGGCGCCAAGTATCATAATTCTTTTCACATCTTTCACAAGAATAATAGTCGCATTCTCATTTTTGAGAAATGCCCTCGGTACAAGACAAACGCCTCCTTCCCAAGTACTCGTCGGTTTGGCACTTTTTTTAACGTTTTTTATCATGCAACCCGTTTGGACCGACATATACAACGGAGCAATCACGCCTTATATGAAAGGAGAGATAGGTTATCAAGAACTTTTTTCAAGAATGATGCAAAGAGTCCGTGTTTTCATGGTGAATGAGTTAATAAACCATCACAACGAGGACAATGCGTTTTTGCTTGCATCGAGTGTTGGGCAAAAGTATGACAAGATCGATGACATTCCAAATACGATAATCATACCTGCCTTTGTGCTCGGTGAACTTGAGTTGGGATTCAAAATGGGTGTATTGTTGTATATTCCTTTCATTGTGATAGACATGGTCGTTGCAAGTGTATTACTTGGCATGGGTATGATCATGATTCCGCCGGTATTGATTTCACTTCCCTTCAAGGTGCTCCTATTCATAGCGGTAAATGGTTGGGATTTGGTTGTGGCGGGTTTGATAAAAAGTTTTGCGAGGTGATTTGATATGACCCTTGATCTTTTTATAGATGCATTCAAAGATGGTATTCAGACAATTATAGTTGTGATTACGCCTGTTTTGTTGGTCAGTCTAATAGTTGGACTTGTGATAAGTATCTTCCAAGCTGTAACACAAATACACGAACAGACATTGACATTTGCTCCAAAGATAATACTCATGTTGCTAACCATAACATTCCTGGGAAGCTGGATGTTTGAAAAACTCATAGAATATGCTCAAGAAATGTGGGAAAAGCTGATCGGAATGATCTGATTTGGATCTGAGACAATTTGTTGAAACCAAGTTTCTATGTTGGGTCTTAATAGTCACACGAACTGCAGGAATGTTCACAATAGCACCATTCTTTGGTGATTGGTTTTTACCTGTTCAGATAAAGATTTTGTTAGTTATTTTCTTGGGCTGGACATCTTTACCTGCAGTGAATGAATCTATAGCCCTGAATACACCAGTACTACAGATTGTGTTGGCGATCTTTAGTAATTATACATTTGGACTTGCCATAGGGTTCTTAGCTCTCCTTCCAGTTGTGGCAATGAGTGTCTCTGGTGAAATATTTGGAACTCAAATGGGCTTTGCTATGTCGTCTGTTTTCGATCCCCAAAGAGAAGAGGTACCTTTGCAAGGAGAGCTTTTGTACATGCTTGGTTTGTATGTATTTGTTGCACTCAAAGGACATTTGTTGGTTTACCAAGCGATTGTAGATTCTCTCAGAGTTGTTCCATTATCAAGAACAATTACAAACTTCGATTTTGTCAATATCTTAACCAGTAAGACTACTGAGATGTTTGAAATAGCGATGAAAATAGGACTACCAATGATAGGATTTATGCTCGTTGTCTCAATAGCTCTGGGTATAGTATCAAGACTTGTACCACAAATGAATGTTTTCATGGTTGGAATGCCATTGAAGGTTCTGGTTGGCCTCATACTCTTTGCGGGGATGATACCGATATGGGCAGATGTCTTTTCCCAGATTGCAAACAAAACCATAAATTTCCTGAACTATTTTGTGCAAACATTTTCAAAATAGATCTTCAGCTGTTTGCAGATCCAGAAAGAACGGAAAAACCCACACCAAGAAGGCGTAGAAAGGCTCGCGAAGAAGGGCAAGTAGCTGTATCCAGAGAACTCAATATGGCAGTATCATTCTTAGTAGGAACTGTTGTTATGAGATTTATCATGCAAAGACTCATCGATTTTTCAATATCAGGAAGTATCCCATTTTTGTTTTTAGATGACTTTGATACATTGGACAAAATTTCTTCGCGGGTTTATCAGATGTTCAAAGATGTACTATTGATGTTGATTGTTTTATTTTTCTCGCTTGCAATATCTTCGGTGGTAGTTGGAGCATTGCAAACACGTTTTCTTTTATCTTTCAAGCCATTAAAAGCTGATTTGAAGAGAATAAATCCGATAGAGGGATTCAAAAGGATGTTTTCAACAAGAAGCCTCTTTGAACTTGCAAAGTCAATATTCAAGATGATCATTGTTGGTTATGTGGCTTATACTGTGATCAGACCAAAATTCAATTCCTTTAGTCTTTATTCAGACATAGAAGTGGGTAACTCAATGAAATTTGTATTCGATATAGCCTACGAAGTGATGCTCAAGTGTTCAATTGCCTTGCTTGTATTGGCAATTGTTGATTATTTCTACCAAAGATGGGAATTTGAAAAAAGTATACGAATGACAAAACAAGAATTGAAAGAGGAATATCGAGAAGTAGAAGGTAGTCCTGAAGTCAAGAGAAGGCAAAGAGAGATCATGGCAAGATTATCAAGAGGAAGAATGCTTCAGCAAGTACCCCAAGCCGATGTTGTGATCACAAACCCAACTCACATAGCCGTTGCTTTGAAATACGATCCCGATGAAATGGAAGCACCAGTTGTTTTGGCAAAAGGTATGGATGAAATTGCCCAAAAGATAATTGAAATAGCAAGGCAAAACAATATACCAATCGTCCAAAACCCCGAAGTCGCTCGGCAGCTTTACAAAATGACAGACATAGGCGAACAAATACCGGCAGGACTCTACCGAGCAGTTGCTGAAATATTAGCCTACGTTTATTCTCTACGATAGCGATCAACTTGATATTTGATATAATTTAAAATTAAGGGAGTGCTCTGATGAAGAATGTGGATATCTTCGTTGCCGTTCTCATTGTGGCAATAGTTTTCTTGATGATATTACCTATCCCTGACATCATGCTGGATTTCTTCCAGCTACTTAATATTGCACTCTCTTTGGTAATTTTGCTATCTACCATGTATATAAAGCATGCTCTTGATATGTCGTCATTTCCCACATTGTTACTCATAATCACCTTGTTTAGACTTGGACTAAACGTAGCCTCAACAAGGCTGATTCTCTTGGAAGGAGAAAAGTTCCAGGGGAGGGTCATCAGAACATTCGGTGAATTTGTTGTAAAAGGTGACTATATTGTAGGACTTGTGGTCTTCATAATATTAGTTATAATTCAGTTCATAGTGATAACTCGTGGAGCTGAAAGAATAGCAGAGGTTGCAGCCCGCTTTACCCTTGATGCTATGCCTGGCAAGCAGATGAGTGTTGATGCAGATCTCAATGCAGGTTTAATCACCGAACAAGAAGCGAGGCAAAGACGTGAAACAATTCGCAGAGAGGCCGACTTTTACGGTGCGATGGATGGTGCGACAAAATTCGTCAGAGGAGATGCCATAGCAAGCATAATCATAGTACTTGTGAATATAATAGGCGGTATCTTGATAGGTATCCTAAAACACGGCCTTTCCATCGCTGACGCGGCAAAGGTTTATACACTTCTAACTGTTGGAGATGGTTTGGTTTCGCAGATTCCTGCTCTACTTGTTTCGACAGCTACAGGCATATTAGTCTCAAGAGCAGCATCTAAAGAGAATCTTGGTCAAGATCTTGTGAAAGAACTTTCTTCTGAGAGAAAGGTAATAGTGATAACCGGTGTGATACTCGCATTCTTGGGTATTGCCACACCTCTACCCATGACAAGTACCATTATTGGTATTATCTTCATAGCGCTCGCTTTGTATACGGCTCGTGCTGTTCCACAGAAAGTCGCACCTGCTCCAGCGGGACCAGCACCAACTGCACCTGCAAAACCTATTTTGACGACACCGCAAGAAGTTGCCGAGGTTCTCCAAACAGATACTGTGGAAGTGGAGATCGGTTATGGATTACTCCCACTCGCAGATCCATCTCAAGGTGGAGATTTACTCGAGCGAGTGACAATGATAAGAAAGCAAATTGCATTTGACCTTGGACTGGTTATTTCACCAGTCAGAATACGGGATAGTGTACTTCTCAAACCCAATGAATATCTAATAAAAATAAGAGGAGCTGAGGTTGCAAGGTATGAATTGATGCCAAATCGTTTATTAGCAATCAACCCAGGAACGGCAGTCGAAAAAATTCCAGGCATCCAAGCCAAGGAACCTGCTTTTGGTTTAAATGCCTTTTGGATTGAACCCTCAAGGAAAGATGAGGCTACAAGACTTGGTTACACAGTCGTGGATCCACCAACGGTTTTTGCAACACATCTGACAGAAGTATTGAAAAGAAACGCTGCAGATCTACTTGGTGCAAGAGAATTAAATATGTTGATCGATGGTCTCAGAGAGAAATTTCCACAGTTGGTGAGTGATTTGATACCAGGTGTTTTGAAACCAACCGATGTCAAAAAAATATTGCAAAAGCTTTTGAGCGAGGGGATTTCAATAAGGAATCTTCCTTTAATTTTCGAAACTTTGTTAGAGTACGGCGAGAAATCAACAGACATGGTATACCTCGTTGAACAAATCAGAAGAGCTCTTAGACGTCAAATAGTACAATCGATCGTCTCTGATGATGGTAAAGTTCATGCCATAGCTTTTGATCATGAACTTGAAAAAAGAACTTTGGATTCTTTGCAAGATGTGAATGGAGAGAAGAAAATAACACTCAATCCGCAGATCCTCAGAGAATTAATGGAGAAAACCTCAAAACAACTTGAAGGTCTCATGAAAAAAGGTTTTTCTCCTGTTATTGTCTGCTCAGGCGCTATAAGACCATATCTCTCTTCAATCATAAGGAGATTCCTTCCAAATGTTCCAGTGATAGCTTATGAAGAGCTTCCAGATGACGTAACAATCCAAGTAGAGGGCGTGGTCAAACTGTGAAAGTTAAAAAATATATGGTCAACGACATAAAGGAGGCTCTTGAACAAATTAAAAAGGATTTGGGTGAAGATGCAGTTATACTGAGTACACGAAGTATAAAAAAGGGCGGATTCCTGGGAATAGGAGCTAAGAGATATCTCGAGGTCACTGCTGTTTGCGAGGATAAATCGCATCAGGATAGAGTTGAAAATAATGAGGTTTACAAATTTCAAGAACTATTGGTGAAAAATAAAGAAAAACGTCAGGAAGAAGAGATAAGAGAACTTAAACAGATGATTCAGGAAATGAGATCGATGTTGAGTATAAACAAGCAGAGTGATCTCCCACAGAACATTCAGAAGCTTTTCAAAGCACTTCAAACTCATGATGTTGATCCTGTGGTTATTAGCAGAATTATCGAGTACATAAGGATCGCATATGGTGATATCGCGATCGATGAAGCTTTTCGACAAAAACTCGCCGAATACATTATACCTTTTATGAGAACCGAGGTACCTCAACTTGAAAAAGTGATACTTCTTGTAGGCCCAACTGGTGTGGGTAAAACTACAACTCTGGCAAAACTCGCAGCAAGGTTAAAGCTTGTAGAGAAAAAACAAATAGCTATTCTCACACTTGATACCTACAGGATAGCGGCAACAGAGCAATTGAAAACATACGCAACGATCATGGATATACCGCTGAGAGTTGCCTATACACCAAGGGAAGCAAGACTGGAATTGGATGCCATGCGCGATTTTGATAGCGTTCTGATAGATACAGCCGGTAGAAGCCAGAACAACGATATACAGATGAGTGAATTAAAGGCACTTGCAGAGACGATTTCACCTCATATTTGTTTTCTGGTTGCAAGTATGAATTGCAAGTATTCTGACTTTAAAGATATCATGAACCGTTTTGCTGTGGCAAAATATACACATGTAATCCTCACAAAGATGGATGAGACAAAATCATATGGACATATAATCAATGTACCACAATCAAGTAATGCTCCTATTGCTTTTATAACAAATGGTCAGAGAGTTCCCGAGGATATTATCGAAGCAAATGCAAGGGAACTCGCATATATTTTCTCGAAAGAGGTGCTCAAGGTTGCACAATCAGGCTGAAGGATTGTTGAAAAATCAACCAAAAGTTGTAAGTGTGGCAAGCGGAAAAGGCGGTGTTGGGAAGACAATAATCGCAGTGAATTTAGCCATAGTACTCGCTCAGAGAGGTGAAAAAGTTCTTCTTTTTGATGCCGATGCTGGTTTTGCTAATGCCGAGATATTGATGGGAGTTACACCCAAAAACACATTGAAAGACTTCTTGCAAAAGCGCGTCAGCCTTGAAAAGATAATCTTCCAGACTCCATATCAAGTGGATTTGATAAGTACTGGGATGGATGTCGATGATCTCATAACATTTAATTTGCAAGATAAATCCGATCTTTATCACCATCTCCAACGTGTAGCATCAAATTATCAATTTGTGCTTTTTGATTTTCCGCCAGGTTTTAATGAAGAACTCGAGAGATTCTACGCAAGTTCAGATCATCTCATAATGATAACGGCTTCTGAGCCAACTTCACTTGTCAACGCATACACCTTTGTAAAATTAATGACAGTGAAGGGTGTCGACCCAGATGGCTTCCATATAGTTATGAACATGGTCAAGGATATGCGTGAGGGAAGAAAGGTAATGGAGAGATTTGTTTCCGTAATAACGAGATTTGCCGGCATTCCAATTACATCGACTCACCTGATTCGCTACGAACCAATGGTCAAAGATAGCGTTAATAAGCAAACACCATTTGTTACGATCAAAAAGATGTCCCAACCGGCTCTGGCAATCTATGGAATAGCCGATGTGGTGACTAAGAAGCAGGTGGTTAAGAAACTGTCATTCATTGATAAAGTCAAAGCACTCTTTGGCGTTGGCTGAGGTGTTTCAATGTCTGAACAAATCAGTTTAGTTGATGCTCAAACGGTTATTAAGCCCGGGATGCCCTTGCTGATTGAGACTGAATCAAAGAGTGGTGAAAAGACTGTCTTGAAGAGTACTGTTCATGAAACTTATTTTGATAAAGGTGTACTCAAAATAGCAATGCCCAGTCTGAAAGGACGTTTTGTACCTTTACCAAGAGGTGATTTTGTTTATGTGACTGCACTATCGGACAAAGTTGTGTTTGGTTTTTCAAGCCGCGTTTTAGATTACGGAAGGGATGAGAGCAATTTTCTGATAATGTACATAACTGTTCCATCGTCTGTTAAAAGAATCCAAAGACGGAGATATGTCAGAATACCACTTGTGTTGAATGGAACTTATAATTTACCAGGCGATGACAAGGAATATAGATTTGTGACACGAGATTTCAGTGCTGGCGGTATGTTGATGTGTACAAATAAAATTCTCGAAGTTGGACAACCGATCTTTGTGAACCTCGATTTGGAAAACATAAAATTTTATCAACAAAAAGCTCAAATTGTGAGAACTATTGGTAAAAATGAATCAACTGGTTATTATGAATACGGTGTTCAGTTTCTGGAAATCCCACCAGAATTAGAAAGAGCATTGGTAGTCTTTGTTTTTCAACAAGAACTCAAGATGAGAAAGACACCTTACAGAGAGGAGGCGTAGGATGCAGCTCACTGAAAGACAACTAGATCTTCTCAAAGAGATTGGTAATATCGGTACTGGTAATGCGGCAACTGCATTATCAACGCTTACAGGAAAGAAGATCGAGATAACAGTCCCAAATGCAGAAACGGTTCCAATAGAAAAGATCGTCTTTATGTTTCCACAACCCGAAGATATAGTAATAGGAATACGAATGGTTGTCAAAGGTGATGTTGATATCGACATCTTATTGATTCTCGATAGGCATGCCGCTAAAAAAATCTTGACAGATCTTCTTGGAAGCAATTGTGAAGACATAACGCAACTCGATGAAATTTCGGCATCTGCTTTGAAAGAGATTGGCAATATTATGTGTGGTTCCTACATCACAGCCCTTGCAGAATTCACTCAGTTGTATTTAGATCCATTACCTCCTGAGTTGAGCATAGACATGTTAGTAGCAATTGTTTCTGAAGCGATATTGGCAAGCTCAAATTATGAAGATGAAGCCATATTTGTGGAAACAGAATTGACTGTCGAAGAGATTAAATCGGCGACTTCACAAATGTTTTTGATACCTGGAAAGGGAAGCTTGGAGAAAATCTTTTCGAAGGTGGGACTTTGATGGTGAAAAAGATAATAATTGGAATCGGAGAAACCGCAATAGAAAAGAACCCGGCTATAATCGTTACACTCGGTTTAGGTTCATGTGTTGGTGTTTGCATGAGAGATCCAGTCGCTCGCATAGGTGGTATGGCACACGTGATGTTACCGGAAAGTTCAGATAGAAATGTCAAAAATGTGGGAAAATATGCCGATACAGCTGTAAAGTATTTGGTTGAGAAACTTGTTGAGATGGGAGCTACTCAGTCGAGGATTGAAGCTAAGATCGCTGGTGGTGCAGCAATGTTTGACTCGGGGACTATGAACATAGGAAAGAAAAACGTGGATGCCGTGAAATATTGGCTGAAATATTATGGAATACCACTCAAAGCTGAGGACACAGGTGGTAATAGAGCAAGGAGTATCGAATACAATATCGAAAGCGGTAAGCTCTTGGTGAGAAAGGTGGGAGGAGGAGAAACCGTACAGATCATCGAAATATAGAGAGGATGATCATGTGTACAAGACCAGCGAAGAAGAAATAATCAAAGAGATGTTACCCACTGTAAAGAGAATAGCATCGGATCTGCTCCACAATCTACCCAAAAATGTGGAGCTTGATGATTTGGTTCAGGAAGGAGTCTTGGCACTCTTATCGGCTGTTCGAAGGTACGATCCTCAAAAAGGTACCAACTTACACGCTTTTGCCGTTAAAAGAGTTAAAGGTGCTATGTATGATTACTTAAGGAGAATAGATTGGATGCCAAGAAATCTAAGGCATAATGTTAAAGAAGTGGAAAAGGCGATCTATGAACTCGAATCTGAATTGAACAGATATCCTACTATAGAAGAAATAGCATTGCACACAGGTATGACAACTAATGAAGTGAAAAGAGCACTTGATGAAACTGTTAGAAAACAGCTTTTGAGACTCGATGAATTTCTCTATGAAGATTTCGATTCATTTGCCGATAATTTGAGTGAACAAGACGAGCCTTCACAAAATGCCTTCAAAGAAATCGTTGCCGAAAAGCTCACAGAGGCTATAAAAACACTGCTACCCAGAGAACAATTGGTGTTATCTTTGAGATTTGAACAAGATCTTTCTTTAAAGGAAATAGGTCTAATTATAGGAGTGACTGAGTCAAGAGTATCGCAGATACTTTCAAGTGCTCTTTTAAAGATCAAAAGATACATTTTGGGGGAGGACAATGATAACTCCGATCGATCTTCAAACAGTAATCGTGAAAGGAACTGATATATCTTCAAGCGCCGCCCAAAGTATCAATGCCCAGATAGCGGCAAGCCAACTGTTAAAATCAGAAATCTTGAGCAGAGCAGAACAACAGATGAGAATGGTCAATCCAGAAAATAAGATCGAGGAAAAAATAGTGAAAACCGCAACTGAGGAAGGCGGAGGAGGGTCTGGGGGGTATTATTTCGGTAGAAAGCGCCAGAGACCAGAAAAGGAAGAAAAAAAGGGATTCATGTTGGATGTGAGATTATGATAGGTTATCTATCTGTTAGGAAAATAGATGACAAATACGTTGGTGGCATATTGATCGTCGATGAATCTGGTATACCTTATGAATTCAAATATACTGATCCAATAATACCAACTCCATTACAAAAGATTCTATATGGTAAGTCACTGGAAAGTTATTTGAATACCGAAGTCATAGCAAAGTCTCTTTTGAAAAAAATTGAGAACAAGCCAGAAGTTGTTTTCGTGGATAATTCAGTCTTGACAAGTATTTCTGAGAACGTTTTCTTTGCTATTCAAACCGTTTCATCTTCAGAACAGATTGATCAATTATCTTCAGATGAGTGTGTCATCCCATTTGGAGCGGGTTTTGTTCGAATCTCTTCATCCAAGGAAATCACCAAAGAGAAACTAGAAAGACTCAGACAGCTTGTTGAGGAAATCGATATTCTTGAACCATTTCAAAGACTGCAAAAGGCACTTGAGTATATATGCAAATCTTCCACCAGTTGATTGAATCCCTAAAAATGGAACTTGGGATCGTTAAGGTAAATGACATCCAGCAGATATCTTTCACACCATCTGTCCAGAGTTTACCAGTTTTGATAAACATAAAGGACAAATGGAGCATCTTTTCATGCTTGGTAAGAGAACTTCGATCACCTGTCAACGAATTGATCGTTAAATCATTTGAAACTGGACAACGAACTATAAAGATTAATTCACTAGATTGCATGAGAGTAATTTCAGTCAATGAAGGTACTATACATCCAAAAATTTTGGTATCTTTGTTCTGTCAAAATGAATCTTTCCATCAAACAGTAAGATCAGAAGAATTTCATCTCCATGATGCTAAATTACATCAGCATTACTTAATAAGCACACAAGTAAGAGAAAAAAACCTTCCCATTTTAAAGATCATGAGATTCAAACCATCGCCTTTTCCCAAGACAGATACAACATTAAAAGCCCTGGAAGACTTTCTGATGCACTACAAAAAAAGGATAGAAAAGTTGGAATTCATAGGATATTACAAGTCTGTACCAATAGGAAGTGCTAAAAGATATTTAATAATGGAGAAAGATCTTGTGGTTGAACTCTCTCAGAAGAAATCAAAACGAGTTGATTTGTTTGTGTTCAAAAGTGCCAATGAATATCTATTTCAGGTGATTTCACAAAAGTAACCTATTCAGATAATCTATTACATCATTGGGTTCTATGTTGTAGAAGAAATACGCTCCAAGTTTTTCGTTGTAAAGGTATCTTTTATCAGCCATGATGTTTAGTTGCGCCTTACTGATGATTTCCAAAGTATTTTCTGTGTATCTTATTTTCTCTATTCCTTTTGCGAATGCCATGAGTCTTAATTTAAAGACCTCTCCCAATAATCTGACTTGTTGAGGATATTCACCAAATCTATCTTCTAACTCGAGCAGTATATCATCAACCTCTTGAATAGTTCTGCAAGATGCTAATCTTCTATATATTCTCATGCGTTCCATGGGATTTTCTACATAATCTGATGGGATAATCAATTCCCCTGGTATACCCTCTATATCTGTATCAATCCGTTTGTATTCGTCAGCGATCAAGTCACCTCTTGCTTTTTTGAGCTGCTCACTCAAAATCTCCACGTAGAAATTCAATCCAATTTCGTTGATATCTCCATGCTGTTCCAAACCAAACACAGAACCGATTCCCCTTATCTGCATATCTGTCAGTGCAAGCCGTAAACCACTACCGGGTCCTGAAAATTGTTTTATTGCCTGAAGTCTCTTTGCTGCTGAACCTTTTAGATCCGAATCATACAAAAAATACGCAAAGGCACGTTTATCACTTCGACCAACTCTGCCTCTGAGTTGGTAGAGTTGGGCCAAACCATAACGATGTGAATCATCAACTATGATTGTATTTGCATTTGGGATATCTATACCATTCTCCAAAATCGATGTACAAACAATTGTGTCGGATTCATGTTCATAGAAACTTCTAACTGCCATTGAAAGCTTTTTCGAACTCATCTGTCCATGGGCGACAACAATTTTGATTTCTGGAACTATTTTTTTGAGTTGCTCATACACGTCATATATATCCTGTATCCTGTTATGGACGTAGATAACCTGTCCCCCTCGATTGATCTCTCTCAATATAGCTGCTCTCACAAGTTGCTCATTGAATCTTGCAACGTAGGTAATAACTGGCAATCTACCAAACGGTGGTGTGTTGAGAACACTCATATCTTTCATACCAGTCATAGCCATGTGAAGGGTTCTTGGAATCGGTGTTGCGCTGAGAGACAGCACATTTACATTAACTCTCATTTTTTTGAATCTTTCTTTCTGCAATACCCCAAAATTCTGTTCTTCATCTATAATGACAAGTCCAAGATCGGAGAAATTCACTTTATCGGACAAAAGTGTGTGAGTACCGATGATTATATCTATAATGCCATCACGCAAATTTTGGAGAATTCTATCTCTTTGAGACTTACTCACAGAACGATCCATGATTTCAATGTAGATTCCAAAAGGTTCCATTCTTTCTTTGAAGATTCTGTAAAGTTGCTTAGCTAAAACCGTTGTTGGAACCAAAATGGCAACTTGTTTACCAGATACAACACACCGAAAGGCAGCTCTCAGTGCCACTTCAGTCTTTCCATAACCAGCATCCCCACACAAGAGTCTATCCATTGGTTTATCATCTGCCAAATCATCAAGTACCTCTTCAATTGCCGTTACTTGATCTTGGGTCTCCACATATGGAAATGTGCGTGCAAATTCTTTTTCAAGTTCCGCATCACCAGTCAACCTTAATCCCTTTGCTTCCTGTCTCTTTGTATATATTTGAATGAGCTCAGTGATCTTCTCTTTCAGATTTTGCTTCACCTTCTGAACACGTCTTGTCCAACTTTTGGATTGTAACCTGTCTATCTTCACACTTTGAATATCCCCAACATACTTGTGGATTCTGTCAAGCCGTTCGACTGGCACATATACAGTTGAATCTTCATATCTTATGACGATATACTCTCTTAAACCCAATGCATTTTTGACTTTTTCCACACCTTTATAGATGCCTATACCGTAATCTTTGTGAACGACATAATCACCTATGCTGAGCTCTTCCTCATCTAAGATTGGCAGTTGTTCTATCTTGGAACCTTTCACGCTTATCTTCAGTGCTTTCAGGTCTAATTCCACTGGAGTAAACCCACCGATGAATTTGAAAAGTTCCGATAAATTCACTTGAGAACACCTGACATATTCATCAACCAGATCATTCTCAAGCATCTCACGACTTTCTCTTTCTCTTTTGGCAAACTCATCTTGACATTTTTCAAAATCTACAATGAAGGTATCAAAGGAAGTGTAATCGAAAATAGTAGAATTTGAGCCAGCTTTACCGGGAACTGTGTCAAAGGAGTGAGTGTCACTGACATATTCTCGAGCAGGTAATAAAACTACTTCATTTATCGTTTCTACAGAGCGTTGGGAAATCACATCAAAAAACCTGATACTCTCTATTCTATTGCCGAACATTTCAATTCGAATTGGTCTATCATAAAGTGGCCCAAAGAAATCGACGATATCACCACGTACCGAGAATTCTCCTTGGCTCCTAACAAGAAAAGTCCTCTCGTAACCTATTTTGAACAAGTACTCATCGAAATTGCGAAATTCATCTCCAATTTTCAAAATTCTTGCTACAGATTTTAATTGATCACGAGAAAACGTTTTTCTGCTAAGTGCGTGGAGCGTTGTCACTATAATAACTTTTGAACCATTGAGTAATTCCCAAAGTATTTCTATACGGTTTCTTCTCACAGAGAATGAAACAGGAATCTCTTCAAATGGAAAAACATCGTGAGAAGGAAAATATCTCCAATTCATCTTAGATGCCAATGATTGTGCATCGTGTTCGGAAGGAACTATTATCAAAACAGATTTATTCTCATCTTTATGAAGGATTTCATCTATTGTCATATTCAAAACCTACTACTTGAAAGGTTCTAAGGCGAGAGTTGGAGGACTTGTACCATTCAGCGGAGACTGGAACAGCAAAATCTTTCTGAATAAACCCCTGAAAAACTCTCGTCCTTGCCAATGATTCGTTGAACAAACCCGGGTTTGCCAGAACTTTCAACTTAACTGGATCTTTCAGAACATGGACTTCATCTATTACATCTATAGCACTCAACCTTCGGACAATTTCATCTGATTCCTGCTCTCCTAAATGCGGTAAAACGTTTACTAAAGCAATATTTTTTGATAGAGAACCAATTATCTTTACATTTGCTAACAAGGTCTCATGATTGATTTCCTTCAAAAAAGACAGTAGAATCTCATTTGCACAACTCACAGCTTTACCATGATAAGAAAAGTTGATCATCATTTTTAGAAGATGCTTCAATTTGCAGCCTTCTCTTTGAGTTGATTCTCCTATCTTCATCGGTTTAATGCCAAGATATTCAATTAATAATCGAATAGTTTTCTTATCAAGATCGATCAGCGGCGAGTATAATCTCCCATTGATCTTTATTCCATTTTGTCCCCAGCTGTCCGAGAGATTTGATCCGGTAGCGATATAAGACGTATGGTCCACATCGAGTACAGATTGAAGTTTCGCAAATCTGGTGCACATATTACAACTTGGTCCATGACGCCAAATTTGAGATTGCCTGATATGACCATCTACAAAAATCAAATCAAGATCAAGACTTCTTGCCGCTTCAACGACACCACTTTTTGCAGCATTATAAGTGAAAGGACCCCAATCGACTGTAACAAGCGTAACCCTATCTTTGCCAAGGGCTTGTTTGGAAAGAAAAGCAGCAAGCGAACTGTCTTCACCACCAGAAAAAGCCACCAGTAGTTTACCCTGTACCGTGGTTTTTATGTCTAATACAATTTTATCTACAATCTCTTGAATTCGACCTTCACTTGACTGTTGCATATATCCACCAACGCGAAACTTTTGTCATCACAGAAAGAACCAGGATTTATGAATCTCACGGATTCGAGAAAAGAGTTGTCAAACTCATGAGTATGCCCATAGAATATGACATCGGGCTTATCGTGAAAAACACGAAGGATTCTTTCACGAATTGATTGTGGAGAACCCCAACCGTGGCAGATTCCAATCCTTAACGCTTCAAGCTGGACTGACATCTGTGACGGTAGATATTCCTTAACTTCAACATCATCCATGTTACCATGGACCGCGTAAAACTGTTTTGAAGATTCTTTCAACAACAAAACGGTCTGCAAATCAACAAAATCACCAGTAGCAACAACCAAATCGACTTGTTCAGTCAGATACAAGAATTCAGATGGCAAACTCGGCAATCTTGTTGGTACATGCAGATCTGAAACGAGTAAAATCTTCAAACCTTTTTCATCCTTTCAAAAACGATTGAAGCCGCACCCAAAATCCCAGCATCTTTACCCAACTCACTCAATTTTATCTGATAAGTTCCCAACATAGTTGGAAGCACGTAATCCTTAGATCTTTCAAGAATAGGGTTGAGCAAAAATTCCCCGGCGTTGGCTATACCGCCACCAAGAACGATCAATTGTGGATTGAATATATTGATCAAACTACCAACAGCTACCGCAAGGGCATTAACGACCATATCAAAAATGCTCAATGCAAATTGATCACCTATCTTTGCATGTTCAAAAACATCTTTTGGTGTAATTTGATCAGGTCTCTTTTGGCTGAAAAGTGATGAATCTGCATGCCTTGAATATCCTTCAAGAACAAATCTCTTAATTGCAGTTGCAGAAGCCAGTGCCTCGAGACATCCATTTGATCCACATCCACATTTGGGACCGTTGGGAAGTACATTCATATGCCCCAACTCTGCACCAATGCCTGTGCTACCTCTCAAAAGAACCCCATGGGTTATTACCCCTCCACCTATGCCTGTCCCAAGTGTTAAGCAAACAAGGTGATCATAACCACGCCCTACTCCAAAGGTATGCTCTCCAAGCGCATAGGCATTTGCGTCGTTCTCGACATAAGTTTCAAGATCAGTACGTTCTCTTATCTCTTCAGCCAAAGGAAAATCATGCCATCCCGGAAAATTTGGAGAAAACCTTACGATGCCTTTATTGTGATCTATACTACCAGGAGAACCAACCCCAACAGCTAATACTTCGACGCTTCCTTTAACCTTTTTCACTGCTTCAGCTAATCTCTCAGCAACAATTTTTGGTCCATCATCTACCTTTGTTTTACCCTGAACCCGAGCAACAATCTTTCCTGTCTCATCAACAAGTCCAACTGCAAAATTTGTTCCTCCAAGATCTACACCGATCACGTACAAAATCTCTACCTCCGTCTAATATTTTACCTTTTGCTGATCAATCAAGGCAAGAAAATCTTCATTCGATTCTGTTTCTTGAAGTTTTCTTAAAATAAAAGTCAAACCTTCTTCTTCAGTCATACCACTCAACACTCGTCTCAATATCCAAACCTTTTTCAAAACATCTTCGCTAAGTAACAATTCCTCTTTACGAGTTCCAGATAGTTGAAGATTAATAGCCGGAAATACTCTCTTATTGGCAAGTTGTCTTGAGAGAACCAATTCCATATTGCCAGTACCTTTGAATTCTTCAAAGATCACTTCGTCCATCTTAGAACCGGTTTCAATCAAAGCCGTTGCAATGATTGTTAAACTTCCACCTTCTCTGGTACTGCGCGCTGCTCCAAAGAAATGCTTGGGTCTATAAAGAGCTGCTGGGTCAACACCGCCGCTTAACAACTTCCCACTTGGTGGTACTTGTATATTGTAAACCCTCGCAAGTCTGGTCAAACTGTCGAGCAATATAACAACATCATGACCATACTCGACCAATCTCTTTGCCATTTCGAGTGTCAATTCTGCAACCTTTATCTGTTTGTCAGGTGCCATATCGAATGGTGCTGCTATGACCTGTGCATTCACCGATTCGCGTATATCTGTAACCTCTTCTGGTCGTTCATCTATCAGGAGTACTATTCTGTGTGTCTCAGGATGATTAGTAGCTATACCGTTGGCTATCTCTTTTAGCAAGGTGGTCTTACCAGCCTTTGGTGGAGCAACTATCATGCCACGCTGACCTTTACCGGTTGGTGCAAAGATATCGATTAATCTTGTAGAAAGAATATCTCTGGCAGTCTCAAGTACAAAACGCTCTCTTGGGTAATCGGGAGTTAAGTTTTCGAAATTCACCCTTTCACTTGTTGCTTCAGGTGGTCTGAAATTCACAGCTTCAATTTTTATCATGGCAAAGAATTTCTCGCTTTCCTTCGGTGGTCTGATAATGCCTGATATTATGTCGCCAGTATTTAAGTTGAACTTTCTTATCTGAGATTGTGATATGTAGATGTCGTTTGCACTTGGTAGTAAATTTTCCCCACTTCTGAGAAATCCATAACCATCGGGAAGGATCTCCAAAACACCCGTACCGAAGAACAAACCGTGGGATTTTGCTTGAGCTTCAAGTATGGAAAAGATAAGATCACGCTTTCTCAGGCTTGTGTATCTTGGTATGTCGTATTTTTTAGCCAGATCGTACAATTCCTTGATCGTCATACGCTCCAAATCATCAATTTTTACAGTGATATGCTCGCTTTTTTCTTGCTCGTTGTTAACCAAGGAAAAACACCTCCAAATTGGATATAACACTCGATACAACAAAAATAAGGGCACTGAATAAGGTTGGCATCTAAAAAGAGGTTACAAATAAAATTTACCAGATAAAAATCATTTAGTCAAGAGAAAAAAGGAAACCCCCTTCAATGGGGGGATCCTCTTCATTGCTTCTCAATTATTTGTAGTAGAACCATTTCAGAAGCATCACCGCGTCTTCTACCAATACGAACTAACCTGGTAAAACCGCTTGTTTTATCGATTGATTTGGCAATTTCATCCACGAGTTTGTTTGTAAGTCTTCTATCACTGAGATAATAATTTATCTGTCTCCTCAAAGAAATACTTTCCGTTTTCTCGGCTTTTGCAGCTTTTACAGCTTTGGTCATGAGTTTTTCAAAAGCCTTTTGAACAACCTTGGCTTTAGTCACAGTGGTTACAATGCTTTTGTGTTCAACAAGTTCTCTCATTTGGTTTTTCAACAAAGAACGTGTATGACTGCCATAAGTGCCTATGTGATTTCTTAGCATTCTGTGTCTCATAAAATCAGCCTCCCTTTTTGAGCGTGAGACCAAACTTCTCCATGAGTTTTTGTTTGACCTCGTCCAGAGACTTGGGACCAAAATTTTTGATTTTTAAGAGATCTTCTTCTGTTCTCTTCATGAGATCGCCTATTGTCTCAATCTTATCTCTTCTCAAACAATTAAGTGATCTTATAGTTAATTCCAACTCGTCTATTTTTCTTGAATATATTGCCTCTTCTTCGCTTATCTCCTGTTCGGGTTTCATTTCTTCCTGTGACACAGAAACAAACTCTGTCGTTAGGGGTACCATACCCTCTGGTAAACTTTCAGATATGATTTGTAGATGGTTTGTCAGTATCTCAACCGCTCTTTTCAACGCTTCATTGGGAAAGATCGTTTTCTTTGTCCAGATTTCAAGAATCATCTTGTCATAATCAGTTCTCTTCTCAACTCTTGCACTCTCAACTTTGAAATTGACCTTCATCACAGGTGAAAAAACACCGTCGATCGGTATCCAACCAATTTCAGGATGTTCATCTAATTCATTTGCTGGGACAAATCCCTTACCTGCTTGAACATATAATTCGAATAGAAGGTCTGCCTCCTCACTGAGTGTAGCTATTTTTAATGAGGGGTTTGCTACCTCAAAGCCAGCTGGCACTTTTATATCAGCAGCTGTTAAAGAGCCAGGTCCTTTTTTCTCAACGATCATTTTTACCTTTTCCCTCACCGGCACCTCTGCTCTTAGCTGAACTCTTTTGAGGTTCAAAATGATCTCCAAAATGTCTTCTTTCACGCCGGGAAGTGTATCGAATTCGTGGTATTTCTCCGGTTTTATAAATTTCACTCCAACAATGGCAACAGAAGGGATCGACGAGAGCAAGATGCGTCGCAACGCATTTCCAATCGTCGTACCGTAACCTTTCTCCATTGGCGAAAGGACATATCTTGCGTAGTAATATTCTGCCTCTGCCCGTTCCTCTTCAATTCTCAATTTCTTAGGAACTACATACTCAATCACACAGATCACCTCGAATAGAACTCAACTATCGCTTGAACATCTACTGGCAGATCTGTTACCTCCTCAAGATTTGGAAATCTCACAAATGTTCCCTTGTAGGAATCTGCATCGACCTCAATCCATGGCACTTTTGTCCTATCTTTGGATGTCTCTATTGCTTGTTTAATGACGTTCATGGATCTACTTTTCTCGCCGACCTCTACTATGTCGCCTGGTTTCAATCTGTAGGACGGCACATCGATTTTCATACCATTGACCAAGAAATGTCCATGGGTTACCAATTGTCTTGCCTGCTTTCTGTTTATGGCAAATCCCATTCTATAAACTATATTATCTACACGAGATTCAACAAGCCTAACAAGGTTTTCTCGTGTGTCTCCCGACATTCTCAAAGCTTTTTCAAAATATCGCTCGAATTGTCGTTCAACAATACCATATATTCTTTTCATCACTTGTTTTGCACGTAACTGAGTCCCGTATTGTGAAAGCTTTCCACGCTGACGTCCATGGTCCCCAGGAGCATAAGACCTTCTGTCGAAGGGACAATGGTCGGTGAAACACCTTTCACCTTTCAGATAGAGTTTCATACCTTCTCTACGGCATAATCTACAATCTGGTCCAGTGTATCTTGCCATCTAATTCCCTCCTTTAAACTCGGCGTTTCTTTTTTGGCCTGCAACCATTGAAGGGTATTGGTGTCACATCTTTGATACTATCCACTTCAAGACCTGCTGCCTGAAGTGTTCTTATAGCTGCTTCGCGTCCGGGTCCAGGCCCTTTCACCAAGACATCTACACGTTTTATGCCGAGTCTTAGAGCTTCCTTAGCAACTTTATCAGCCGCAAGTTGCGCTGCATAAGGTGTACCTTTCCGTGTGCCTTCGAAACCTACCGTACCACTACTTGCCCAGATGATTGCAGAACCATCAGCATCTGAGAGCGTAACAATAGTGTTGTTAAATGTAGATTTTATGTGAACAATTCCTCTATCTGTTAGAATTTTTCTCTTTTTCTTTCCTTCAGCTCTTCTTGCCATAATCATTCCTCCTCATATCAAACAGTTTGCTCTTTTTTCTTTTTGGTCTTTATTCTGCTTGGTCTTGGACCTTTTCTTGTTCTCGCGTTGGAGCGCGTTCGTTGACCTCGTACAGGTAATCCAAGTTTATGTCTCCATCCCCTATAACAGCCAATGTCGATTAATCTTTTGATATTTCTATTAACCTCTGCTTTTAATTCCCCTTCGACTTTGTAGTGGTCTTGTATAAATTTAGTTATCTTACTCACTTCTTCATCTGTAAGATCTTTCACTCTTTTGTCGGGATCGACACCTGTGTTCTTTAAGATCTCAAAAGCTCTTGTCTTACCGACACCATACAAATAAGTCAAGGCAACAAAGCACTTTTTATTTCCGGGTAACTCGACACCCATTACACGCGCCATTTAATTCCCTCCTTGCTTTCAGCCCTGCTTCTGGTTGTGCTTTGGGTTTGCTTTGCATATGATCAAAACACGACCTCTTCGTCGAACGATCTGACAATGCTCACATCTCTTTTTCACAGAAGATCTCACTTTCATATCTTATCAACTCCTTTCGACATCTTCTTCTCCTTTTTTGTCTAACTTTTTCCTATATACTATACGTCCCTTGGAGAGATCATATATGGAAAGTTCAACAACCACTCTGTCCCCTGGAAAAAGTCTTATGAAATTCTTTCTCATTCTTCCAGAAATCTGTGCTAGGATTTTATGCCCGTTATCGAGTTCCACAACAAAAGTTGCATTTCTCCTCGCTTCTGTAATCGTTCCCTCCATCTTGATAACATCTTCTTTGGGCATTTCATCACCTCTTAAAACTGCGTCAAAACCTTTGCTTGAGTATCTGTAACTAAAATAGTGTGTTCGTAGTGAACGCTTCTTTTTCCATCAACCATTACTACAGTCCATCCATCATCGAGCGTAGATACCTGCCAATCACCTTCGCAGATCATAACCTCTACTGCCAAAGTCATGCCAGATGTTATTCTTACTCCAGTACCAGGTTTTCCATAATTTGGTATCTCGGGTTCTTCATGTAACTGTCTTCCTATACCATGTCCCACATAATCTCGAATAACATTGAACCCATTCGCTTCGACAAAGCTCTGTATGGTATAGGAAATATCACCGATTCTTGCACCATTTTTTGCAACCGATATAGCTCTATTCAAAGCCTCACGTCCAACTTCCATCAATTTTTTACCAACTTCATCGATATCTGATACATAATATGTCACTGCTCCATCTCCGTAGAGTCCTTCATATATGGCACCCAAGTCAACAGAAACTATATCTCCCTTTTTGAAAACCTTACTTTTCAAAGGTGCACCATGCAAAACTTCTTCATTCACAGAGACACAAGTTGCGTATTTATAGCCTCTGTAGCCTTTGAAAGCAGGTTTCACATTCAGTTCTTTAAATCTTTTTAAGGTAAAATCCTCGATATCATGAGCGGTTGCTCCCTCGACTATGACATCTTTGATCTCTTTAAGCACAATTCCAACGGCATAACATGCTTTAGACATCCGCTCAAGTTCACTTTCAGATTTAATTCTGATCAAGATATCACCTTTTCTAAAACTTTAATTACCTGACTTGCCAAGTCTTGATGGTCGATCTCAGAATTTACTCGGATTAGAATATTTCTATCTTGGTAGTAACTCACCAATGGTTCTGTCATCTCATGATACAAACGATAACGTTTTCTGACAACTTCTTCTTTATCATCGTCTCTGATTATAAGTTTTACTCCACAATCATCACACAATTCATCATTCTTAGGACGCATTGAAATCATGTTGTAAATTCTTCCACATTTTGGACACACTCTTCTACTTGTGAGTCTTTTGACAACTGTCTGTTCACTTATCTCCAAATAAATCACCGCGTCCAATTTTGCTGACATCTTCAGTAGGATTTCATCCAATGCAATGGCTTGTGGAACCGTTCTTGGATAACCGTCGAATATAAAACCATTCTGACAATCACTCTTGCTCAATCTTTGTTCAACCACTTGGTTGACAATTTCATCTGGTACAAGTGATCCAGACTCTAAGATACCCTGAACTTTACGTCCTAACTCCGTGCCAGCAGCCACAGCTTCTCTAAACATATCTCCTGTAGATATATGAGGAATTCGAAAATGACTCATCAAATCCTTAGCAAGTGTTCCTTTTCCTGCACCCGGTGCTCCAAGCAAGACTATCCTCATCTTCCCTTTATCCTTCCTTTTTTGATAAAACCTTCATAATGTCTCATAATCAAATGCGCTTCCATTTGTTGTAAAACATCAAGAGCAACACCAACAGCGATCAATGTCGATGTCCCTCCCACAACTATATCCACTTTTGTAACTCCTTGCACAAGATGTGGTAAGAGCGCGATAGCAACCAAGAAAATCGCTCCCATGAAAGTAACCCTGTTGACTATTTTTTGAATGTAATCTTCTGTTGGTTTTCCAGGTCTTATACCAGGTATGAATCCACCATATTTTCTCACATTTTCCGAGACGTCGTGTGGATCAAAAACAACAACGCTGTAAAAATATGTAAAGAAGAAAACCATTACACCGTACAGAATTATATATAAAGCACTACCAGGTCCTAAAAGACGCCTGAGAAGATCCCAACCAGCCATTTGAGCAACCGCAGCGGGAATCATCAGTATGGCACTTGCAAAGATTATAGGTATAACTCCTCCTTGATTCACTTTCACAGGTATATATGTTGAGGCACCACCATAAACTCTTCTCCCCGTTACTCGCGTTGCATACTGAATCGTTATACGTCTTTCCGCTTGTTGTACATATATCACACCAGCAACGGTAACCAAAGCAACGACTATGAGAAAGATCCAACCAAAAATATTCAACCTTCCCAAGAGGATCCTGGCAAAATAATCTGGATACCTGGCAACAATACCGGCAAAAATCAATATCGATATACCATTTCCTATACCTCGTTCAGTGATTCTATCACCAAGCCAAAGTAGGAACATTGTACCAGCCAACATGGAAATTGTTGAAACTATCACAAAAGAAAGTGGGTTCAACCCATAGGCAACAATGTCGGGATTTTGTCTAACCAAACTAAAAGAAACTATGAACGACTGGAAAGCACCGAGCACTATCGTCAAATTTCTTGTGTATTGAGCAAATTTCTTTCTTCCCTCTTCACCCTCACGCAAAATATCGCGAAGTTTCGGGATGACAGAAGAAAGTAATTGCAAAACGATCGAAGCATTTATATAAGGAGTCACACTCATAGCAAAAATCGAAAAATTCTCCAGAGCTCCTCCTGTGAAAACATCGTAAAAACTCAATATGCCTCCTGCCGCACCTTCACCGAATCTCTTGAAAGCCTCACCCCATGCCTGGATGTTTATTCCAGGTATAGGAATATAAACACCCAGCCTAAAGACAATCAAGGTGGCAATCGTGAAAAAAATCCTATCCCGCAATTCTGGTATCTTGAAGGCATTTTGCAATGCTTTCCACACGCTATATCACCTCTGTCTTACCACCAACCATCTCTATTGACTTCTTGGCGGTTTTACTAAATGCGTGCGCTCTGACTATCAAGGGTTTCGTCAGTTCACCACTGCCGAGTATCTTAATACCATCTCTGAGGTCTTTTACCAAACCTTTTTTGATAAGAGTCTCAGGTGTAACCTCTTCATTCGCTTCGAATTTCTCTTCAAGAGACCTTATATTAACTACAGCATAATCTTTGTGTGTGAAACTTTTGAAACCAACTTTTGGCAACCTTCTGTGTAATGGAGTTTGTCCACCTTCTAACCACAAATGAACCTTTCCAGAACCACGTGACTTCTGACCTTTGTGACCTCTTCCACCTGTTTTACCAAGACCAGAACCAATTCCACGCCCAATTCTCTTTCGTTCTTTGACCGAACCTGGGGTAGGTTTTAGATCATGTAGCTCTAACATCGTTCATTCCTCCTCTTTTCGGAGCTCTTCAACCTTTACAAGATGTCTAATCTTATTGATCATGCCTCTGATCTGAGGATTGTCTTGTTTGACAACTCTATCATGTAATTTTTTCAAACCAAGAGCCTTTACGGTTTGCTTCTGATCATATTTGTATCCAACAGGACTTCTGACTAACTCAATCACGATCTTTGACATCCTCAGACCTCCTTCCTCGTTCCGTGAAGAACTTGACTTATCGTTATATCTCGAAGCTTAGCAGCTTTATCTGGTGAAACCAGAGTCTTAAGGCCATTCAAAGTGGCAAGGGCTAAATTGACCGCCGTAGATGAACCAAGCGATTTCGTTAAGATATTTTGTATACCAGCAAGTTCAACGACAGCTCTAACAGTGCTACCCGCAATAATTCCAGTTCCAGGAGCAGCAGGTTTAAGAAGTACCTTAGAAGCATCCTGTTTTCCAACAACTTCATGAGGTATGGTGTTTTTATACAAAGGAACGTCTATAATAGCCGATCGAGCAGCACTTATCGCCTTTCTTATGGCGTCAGGTACCTCTCTTGCCTTACCCAAACCTACACCGACTTTGCCTTTCCTATTTCCAACAACGGCAAGGACTCTGAAACTCAAAGTTTTTCCACCTTTTGTCACTTTTGCTGTACGTTTTATTTCAACAATACGTTCTTCAAACTCTTCTGATTCTTTCTTTATCAATTCTTCTTCGAGTATTTCATCCATTCTCTTGCACACCTCCTTAGAACTTCAGTCCGACTTCTCTTGCAGCATCGGCGAGTTCCTTAATTCTCCCGTGGTACTTGAAACCTCCACGGTCGAAGACCACTTGATCTATACCCTTTGCCAACGCTCGTTGGGCAATCAATTTCCCAACTTCTCTTGCTGCCTCTTTGTTATATGTTTTAGTTATTTTTTGCCTCAATTCTGGATCAAGTGTAGATGCTGAGAGAATTGTATGGCCTTTCATATCGTCAATCAATTGCACGTAAATATGCTTTTCACTTCTAAAAACTGACAATCTTGGCCTTTCAGCAGTACCGAAAACCTTTTTTCTTATTCTCAAATGCCTCCTGATTCTCTGTAGTCTTCTATCCTGTTTCTTAATCACACTATATGCCCCCTTTATTTTTTCTTACCTTCTTTATGCCTTATCAATTCGTCCTTATATTTGATTCCTTTGCCACTGTAAACGTTAACTTCTCGCCATGATCTTATTTGCGCAGCAAACTGTCCAACCGCCTGCTTGTCAATACCTTTTACAACTATGATATTCGGTGCAGGGGTCTCAACCGTCACATTCACAGGTGGCTCAAGAACTACAGGATGGGTATACCCAACCTGAAGCGATAACTTGTTTCCTTGCATTTGCGCTCTGTACCCTACTCCAAGTATCTCAAGTTGTTTTTCAAAACCACTTGTCACTCCTTGAACCATATTTCGTATCAACGACCAGTAAGTCCCTTGATAAGTCTTAAGGATCTTTCTTTGAGATTTACGAACAATAGTCGTCTCATTTTGTTCCACATGTATTTTGTTATCCTCGAGGTTTATTTTCACAAATTCTGGAAAACTCCGTGACAAGGTACCTTTAGGACCTTTAACAGTTATAGTATTATTTTCTATCTGAACTTGCACACCTTTGGGTATTAATATTGGTTTCTTTCCCAGCTTTGACACATCCTTCACCTCCTTACCAAATGTAGGCGATAATCTCTCCTCCGACTCCAAGGTTTCGTGCTTCTTTATCGCTAATAACACCTTTTGAAGTCGTGAGAATAGCTACTCCAATGCCATTCTTCACTTTTGGAATTTCATCTTTTGCCACATATAAACGTCTACCAGGTTTTGAAACTCTGACAATTCCCTTGATGACTCTTTCTTTGTTTCTTCTTTGCCCTTTGTATTTCATGTGTATTCTGAGAATTCCTTGTTTTCCATCTTCTATGTATTTGTAGTCTTGAATAAATCCTTCTCTTTTCAAAATCTCACATATTGCCTTCTTCATATTAGAAGCAGGAACATCCACATATTCTTTGAAGACAACATTTGCATTCCTTATTCTCGTGAGCATATCAGCTATCGGGTCACTCCACATCATTCTCCCTCCCTTACCAGCTTGCTTTTTTTACACCAGGGAGTTTGCCCTCGAGAACCATCTTTCTAAAGCAAACTCTGCATAGACCAAATTCACGATAAACTGCCTTGGGTCTCCCACACATTGAGCATCTTGTGTATTCACGAACTTTGAATTTTTTTGGTCTTTTCCACCTCTCTATGATTCCCTTTCGTGGCATCGAATACCTCCTCTCAACGTTTAAAAGGCAGTCCCAAAAGCTCGAGCAATCTAAGGGCTTCGGGATCAGTCTTTGCCGTTGTGACAATTATGATGTCCATACCTTGTGTTCTTGGTGATTGGTCTGGTGTAATTTCTGGGAAAACAAATTGTTCTGTCAAACCAAAGCTATAATTACCATGTCCATCAAAAGAGTTTGGATTGAGACCTCTGAAGTCTCTCACCTTTGGCAGTACAATATTTCCAAGTTTGTACAAAAAATTCCACATTCTCAAACCACGTAACGTCACCTTCAGTCCAACATTCATGCCTTTCCTCACTTTAAAATTTGAAATACTCTTCTTAGCTTTCGTAATAACGGGTTTTTGACCGGTTATTGCCGCTAATTCTTTCATGTGTCTGTTCAAGAGCTCGGCATTTCTGGATCCTTCACCGATCCCCATATTAATAACTATTTTCTCGATCTTTGGAACTTGATGTATGTTTTTGTAATTGAACTCTTTGATCATTTTTGGTACTATTTCTTTTTCATATTTCTCTTTCAGTGGGATGTACTGAGTACCCATTTTCTGATTCCTCCTCACGCTTTATCTATAACCTCACCGCACTTCTTGCAAATTCTAACTTTTGTCCCATCTTCGAGAAATTTTGCTCCAACACGAACTGGTTTGTCACAATTGGGACACACAAGCATTACCTTTGAGGCGTAGACAGGTGCTTCACGCTCTATTATTCCACCTTCTCTGAGCTGTGGAATAGGTCTTTGATGTCTTTTTACCATGTTGATTCCCTGAACGACTACCTTGTTTTCTCTTGGGATTACCTTGAGAATCTTTCCTCTTTTTCCTTTATCTTTACCAGATATCACCTGTACAAGATCGTCTTTCCTTATCCTCATATCAACTCACCTCTCAAAGCACCTCAGGAGCAAGCGAGATTATCTTCATATAACCTTTTTCACGTATCTCTCTTGCCACCGGGCCAAAGACACGCGTTCCACGTGGCTCATTGAATTTGTCAATCAAGACAGCTGCATTGTCATCAAATCTGATGTAAGTACCATCTGGTCTTTTAACAGGTTTTCTGGTTCTGACTATCACTGCCTTGACCACTTCACCTTTTTTAACTGCAGTGTTTGGTACCACATCTCTAACTGAGCAGACAACCACATCTCCAATGGTCCCATACTTTTTGTGAAAACCACCCATTACCCTTATAACCCTTAATTTTTTAGCCCCAGAGTTGTCAGCAACATCAAGATAACTTTCCACCTGGATCATATCTTTTCACTCTCCTCGGCATCTGGTATTTCCTCAACTATCACTTGTTTTTTCAACACTTCGACAACTCGCCAGCTTTTTGTCTTACTGAGTGGCCTTGTTTCTTCAATAACAACCAAATCGCCTATTTTGCATTCTTTATGTTCATCATGTGCATGGTATTTCTTAGACTTTTCAACATGCTTTTTATATTTAGGATGCTCAAATTTCCTGGTTACTTTGACCACAACTGTTTTATCCATCTTGTCACTAACGACAATGCCCGTGAGTCGTTTCTTTGCCATAGTTTTTACCTCCTTACTCCGAGTTCTCTTTCGCGAAGGATTGTTCTAATTCTTGCTATATCGCGCCTCACTTCTTTGATCTGTGCAGTGTTTCTAAGCTGTCCCATAGCATGTTGAAATCTCAAGTCCATCAATTGTTTCTTCTTTTCTTCTAATAATCTTTTGAGTTCATCATCGGTGTAATTTCGGATCTCGGCCGCTTTCATACAGCCTCACCTCCGATGTGAGAACGTGAGACTATCTTGGTTGCTATCGGGAGCTTACTTGCAGCATACATCAAGGCTTCTTTGGCAACATTTTCTTCCACGCCAGCTATTTCGAACAATATCTTTCCGGGTTTTACAACACTAACCCACCCTTCAACGTTACCTTTTCCTTTACCTTGTCTTGTTTCTGCTGGTTTTTTGGTGTAAGGTTTATCTGGAAAAACTCTTATCCAAAGCTTTCCACTCTTTTTCATAACCCTCATTATGGCAATACGACAAGCTTCTATCTGTTGCGATGTAATCCACGCTGGAGCAAGTGCTTTTAAACCCCAATCACCAAAGGTGACTGTTGTACCACCTTTTGCTTCTCCTCGCATTCGTCCACGTTGCTGTTTTCTGTATTTAACCCTCTTTGGCATCAACATTTCAAAAACCTCCTTGTACTAAATCTGGGCATCTCCTTTGTATATCCACACCTTGATACCTATTGTTCCGTACTTTGTCATAGCGGTAGCTGTACCATAATCTACAACGGCTTTAACTGTTTGAAGTGGTAATCTACCACTCAAATACCATTCGCGTCTTGCTATTTCGGCACCTGCAAGCCTACCAGATACCATTACCTTCATGCCAACGGCACCTTTTCTAAAGGCATCAGACAAAGCGCGTTTCATAGCTCTTTTATAAGAAGCTCTCTTTTCTATTCTACTTGCAATGTTTTCTGCCACTAATTGTGCATCAGTCTCGGGCGTCTTAATTTCTTCTACATTGACAATAACACGCCTGTTTAAGGTCTTCTCGAGATCTTCTCTTAGTTTACCTATCTCTGCACCTTTCTTACCTATTATCACTCCTGGTCTTGCAGTCTTAATTGTGACCGTAACACTTTCATTATCGGGTCTTTCTATGAAAATCTCACTGATACCAGCCTGGTTGTAAACTGCTTTGACCGCCTTTCTAATTTGCTCGTCTTCCTTCAACCATGAGCCATAATTTTTCTCGTTGAACCATTTTGCTTGCCAATTAGCACTAACACCAAGTCTAAACCCTCTGGGATGTACTTTCTGACCCACCGTATCACCTCTCTAAGCTTTCGTTTCCTTAGTTTTTACTGCCACAGTAATATGGCACATACGTCTTTGAATTATATCAGCTCTTCCTCGACCACGTGGCCATACTCTTTTCAATCTTGGTCCATCATCGACAACGCAATGAGAGACATATAACATATCACTACTGAGTTTAGCATTATTCTCTGCGTTGGCTACCGCAGACTTCAAGACTTTCTCTACAAGTCTCGCCGCTTTTGTCGGAGACATTTCAAGTACCTGGAAGGCTTCGGAAACATCTTTACCACGAATCGCATTTATCACTGCCCTTACTTTTCTTGGTGATGATCTCAGATAGCGACCAACAGCTCTTATTTCATTAGAAGATTTATTTTCTCCATTGTTTTGTCTATATTGGACAGATCTCTTAGGCCTTCTTGTACTGTTCTCTGTGCTCATCACTGTTCCCTCCTCATTTCACCTGACCTTTGGTAGCAGCCTTTTTTTCTGCATGGCCACCAAACCTCCTGGTTGGTGCAAATTCACCAAGTCTATGCCCCACCATGTTCTCAGTTATATAAACTGGTACATGTTTCAAACCATTGTGAACTGCTATTGTGTGTCCAACCATCTCAGGTACGATTGTTGAAGATCTGCTCCAAGTTTTTATAATTTTTTTCTCGCCACTTTCGTTGAGCATTCTGATCTTTTTTAGAAGCTTGATGTCAACATAAGGTCCTTTCTTTTGAGAACGTGCCATTCATCACACCTCCTCATCCCTGGTTGCGTCTTCTTACAATGAATCTGTCGGAAGGTCTTCGACCACGTCTTGTTTTGTATCCCTTGGTTGGCATTCCCCAAGGTGTGACAGGATGTTGTCCCTTTCCTCTTCCTTCACCACCACCCATTGGATGATCAACTGGGTTCATCACCATTGCACGAACATGAGGTCTTCTACCAAGCCAGCGCGTTCTACCAGCTTTACCTGAAATTTCATTTTTGTGATCCTCATTGCCAACGATACCAATTGTTGCATAGCATTTTATGTGTATTTTCCTCAATTCACCGGAAGGCATCTTTAAAAGTGCATAATTTCCTTCTTTTGCCATTAATTGACAGGAGACACCTGCTGATCTTGCTATTTTACCACCGGAACCAGGTCTTACTTCGATATTGTGAATCATTGTACCGAGTGGTATGTTTTCAAGTGGCAATGAATTACCAACTCTTATTTCAGCATCAGGTCCATTCATTAAAATGTCTCCAACCTTCAAACCATTAGGTGCCAGAATGTATCGCTTTTCTCCATCGGCATAGAAAAGCAATGCAATCCTTGCCGATCTGTTGGGATCGTATTCAATCGACATGACTTTAGCGGGTATCCCGATCTTATCACGTTTAAAATCTATAAGTCGGTATCTTCTCTTGTGTCCGCCACCTCTAAATCTGACAGTAGTCCTTCCATAGTGGTTTCGACCACCGGTTTTTTTCAGAGGCGCGAGCAGCGATTTTTCTGGCTCTTTTTTTGTTATCTCAGAAAAATCAGGCGTCAACATAAAACGAATAGCTGGTGATGTCGGTTTATGCTTCTTCAAGCCCATGATCTTTCACCTCTTTCACTGCTGGCCTTCGAGTTCCTTGATCGTGTAACCTTCCTTTAAAGTAACAACGGCTTTCTTCCAGCCTCTTGTCGTACCCTCAAACCTACCTCTTCTCTTGGGTTTGGGTTTGACAACAGATATGTTGACTTTTTCAACTTTTACCTTGAATAATGCCTCAACTGCATTCTTAACAAGAGTTCTGTTTGCTAAAGGATTGACCTCGAAGGCATATTTTCTATTTTCTTTCGCAAGTGTTGTTTTTTCTGTTAAGAGCGGTCTTGTCAATACATCATAAATTGTGAGTTTTTGCTGGTTCATCCCAGCACCTCCTCAATTTTCGCAACGGTGTCTCGAGTCAAAATTATTTTTTCGTGATCAATTATGTCATAGACATTCAATCCATCTATTCTTACAACATTCTCATCTTCACGTGTTGCTCCTGGATTGTCAGCAATAATCGCCTTCAAACCTGGTATATTGCGGCAAGATAATCGTACATACTCATATTCAGGTTTCTTCCAAGGCAGTACGAACAACACCTTTTTGTCTTTAAGCTGTAGATTTTCAATGAGTTGTCTCATGTTTTTTGCTTTGGGTTCGTCGAATTTTATATCATCCAGTACCATCAAATTCCCTTCTCTGAATCTCTGCGATAAAGCCGACCTGAGTGCGAGTTTTCGCATTTTTTTTGGTAAGCGTTTTGCCCAGCTCTTAGGTTGTGGACCATGTGCAACGCCACCATGCCTCCAGATGGGCGATCTTATCGAGCCGTGTCTTGCACGTCCTGTATGCTTCTGCGGCCAGGGTTTTCTCCCACCGCCACTTACTTCTGCTCGAGTCTTAGTTGAAGCAGTACCCGACCTTCTCAATGAAAGTTGATAATCAACATATCTCCACATGACATCGAGGTTAGGTTCAATGTTGAAAACATCATCTTTTAATTCCTGCGTTCCGATTTTCTGACCCTTCATATTGTAAAGATCTACAAGAGCCATCCTTTATTCCTCCTTGTGGTTCATTTTCGGGTTTTCCTGGGGCTCCTAATGAGTACCAGGCTCCCCCTTGCTCCTGGGACTGAACCTTTGAGTACTATCAAATTATTCTCCACATCGAGTTTAATGACTTCAAGGTTGTGTATAGTAACACGCTCATTACCATATCTTCCTGGCATTTTTTTACCTTTGAAGATCTTTGCAGGTTCTGTATGCTGACCCAAAGAACCAAGTTCCCTATGGAACTTTGCACCGTGTGCACGTGGGCCACCAGAGAATCCCCAACGCTTCATTGCACCAGAGAATCCTCTACCTTTTGTCCAACCTATTACATCTACTTTTTCACCAATTTGAAATTGGTCCACTTTTATCTGTTGGCCAATTTCATACGCTGCCAATTCTTTTTCATCTTCAATTCTCATTTCTCTTAAAAACCTGAGAGGCTTAACTTGCGCTTTTTTAAAGTGTCCTTCTAATGGTTTATTCAACTTTTTAGCACCGTCAAAACCAAGTTGAACGGCACAATAGCCATCAACTTGTGGTGTCTTTTTTTGAGTCACATAACATGGACCAGCCTGAATAACCGTGACAGGTACGACCACGTCTTCTTTAAATAATCGGGTCATCCCTATCTTTTTTCCAAGTAACATCTTCATCATAATACACCTCCGACGATTAGAGTTTGATCTCCACGTCGACCCCTGCTGGGAGGTTTATCTTCATCAAGGCGTCGATTGTTTTCGGAGATGGTTCAATTATATCAATCAATCTTTTGTGAACTCTTTTTTCAAACTGTTCTCTGGAGTCTTTGTGCTTATGAGGTGATCTCAGCACCACATACAAAGATCTCTCCGTTGGCAGCGGTATCGGGCCTGAGATTTTCGCATTCGTAGATTTTGCGACCTCAACTATCTTCTTAGCCGATTCGTCCAAAACTTCGTGGTCATAAGCTTTAAGTTTTATTCTGATTTTCTGTCCAGGCATAAATTTCGTTCCCTCCTTCTTAGCAAAAAACGGAAGGGGAGCCATGCTCCCCGATTAACGTTATTCTACGATTTCAGCTACCACACCTGCTCCGACTGTCTTTCCACCTTCTCTTATAGCAAAGCGCATACCTTTTTCAATTGCGATCGGGTATATGAGTTTTATTGTGAGTATGGCATTGTCTCCCGGCATAACCATTTCTGCGTTGTTACCGAGCTCAATAATCTCACCAGTGACGTCAGCGGTTCGAATGAAGAATTGTGGTCGATAACCCTTCATGAATGGTGTATGCCTTCCACCTTCTTCTTTCTTTAGAACATAAACGTTGGCCTTGAATGTGGTATGAGGTGTAATAGAACCTGGAGCCGCGAGAACCTGACCGCGTTCTATTTCATCTTTATCAATACCTCTCAAAAGACAACCAACGTTGTCACCAGCTATACCTTCATCCAGTTCTTTTCTGAACATCTCAACGCTCGTAACAACTGTCTTCTTGATCTCGTAGCTCTGTCCTACGATCTCAACTTCATCGCCTGGTCTGATTCTTCCGCGCTCAATTCTTCCCGTTGCAACAGTTCCTCTTCCAGTGATTGAGAAAATGTCCTCAACGGCCATGAGGAATGGCTTGTCAACTTCACGAGCTGGTTCTGGTATATAATTATCAAGCGCATCGAGTAATTCTTGAATGGATTTATAGGCTGGATCATTCGGGTCCTTTGCTTCCATAGCAAGCAAAGCAGAACCTCTTATGACTGGAACTTCATCTCCAGGGAATTCATATTTAGTCAAAAGATCTCTGACTTCCATTTCAACAAGATCAACGAGTTCCTTATCGTCAACTGCATCAACTTTGTTCAAAAAGACAACCATCGCAGGAACGTTGACTTGTCTTGCGAGCAAAACGTGTTCACGTGTCTGTGGCATTGGTCCATCTGTTGCCGCAACAACAAGAATTGCTCCGTCCATCTGAGCCGCACCGGTAATCATGTTCTTTATGTAGTCTGCGTGACCTGGACAGTCAATGTGAGCGTAGTGTCTCTTTTCGGTTTGATATTCCACGTGCGTGATGTTAATGGTGATACCTCTTGCTTTTTCTTCAGGAGCTTTGTCGATTTGATCGTATGGAACATAAGAAGCAAGATTTTTGAATGAGAGATACTTTGTTATTGCCGCTGTCAGCGTGGTCTTACCATGGTCTATGTGTCCAATAGTACCAACGTTGACGTGTGGCTTAGTTCTCACAAACTTTTCCTTAGCCATTCAATCTCCCTCCTTCGCACTTAAACGGCCTTCAAAACCTTTTCGATGACTCTGTCTGGCACTTCTTTATAATGAGAAAATTGCGCTATATGATTTGCTCTACCCTGACTAAGAGATCTGAGTGTTGTTGCATAACCAAAAAGCTCAGAAAGTGGCACAAATGCCCTTATTACTCTAAGATTTGCCCGACTCTCAAGTGACTCAACCTGCGCTCTACGCGCATTCAAGTCGGCAATTATTCCTCCAAGATACTCTTCGGGTGTAATGACCTCGAGTTTCATAACTGGTTCTAATAAGATAGGTTGACAAACTTTGATCGCATTTTTAAACGCAAGACTTGCTGCTATTTTGAAAGCTATCTCAGATGAATCAACTTCATGATACGAACCATCAAGCAGTATCGCTCTTACACCGATCATAGGATATCCTGCTAAAACACCCATTTCCATAGATTCTTTTATACCTTCTTCTATTGCAGGAATATATTCCTTGGGTATTACACCTCCAACTGTCTTGTTTACAAACTCAAAATGCTTTTCGCCATCCAAAGGCAATGGCTCGAATCTCATTATAACATGACCATATTGACCTCTTCCACCAGTTTGTCTAATATATTTACCTTCGGCTTCACCCGACTGTCTTATGGTTTCTCTATATGCAACCTGTGGCCTACCTATCCTAACATTCACACCAAATTCTCTTTTGAGACGGTCTGTAATAATTTCAAGATGAAGTTCTCCCATACCTGATAACACAACTTGACCAGTTTCTTTATCAACATTCACTTTCAAAGTCGGGTCTTCCTCAGATAAAGCATTGACAGCCTTTACCATTCTTTCTTCGTCGTCATGCGTAACTGGTTCTATGGCAATAGAAATGACTGGGTCAGGAAAATCTATCTTTTCAAGCAAAATCGGATTTTCTTGCGAACAAAGCGTATCACCCGTGGTTGTACTTCTCAAACCTATCAATGCTACTATATCACCTGCTCTTGCATAATCTACATCTTCACGTTTATCTGCGTGCATGAACATAAGACGAGCCACACGTTCACGTACCTGCTTGGTGGAATTGTAGATATATGTTCCTTTTTCCAATTTACCTGAGTAAACTCTGACATAAGTGAGTTTGCCAACATAAGGATCTGTTTGTATCTTAAATGCAAGAGCTGCAAAATTACCTTCAGATGAAGGAACAATTTCCACTTGTTCTTCGTCTAATGTTAGCCCCTTAACAGGTGGTATGTCTAAGGGTGAAGGTAGATAATCGATGATAGCATCAAGCAAAGGTTGTACTCCTTTGTTTCTTGCCGCTGCACCACAGAGAACAGGGACTAATTTATTGGTTATAGTAGCCTTTCTAAGAGCACTTTTGATCTTCTCTACAGGTATTTCTTTTTCTTCCAAATAAAGTTCCATGAGTTCTTCATCTTCTTCGGCAAGCATTGATATCATTTCTTCTCGCATTTCTTCAGCCAGGTCAAGTAAATCTTCTGGAATATCACTTTTCAAAAACTCACTACCATCTTCCGTGACCCATTTTATCGCCTTCATTTCCACCAAATCTATTACACCGACAAAATCTTTCTCCACACCAATAGGAATCTGTACAGCAACTGGTCTTGCATGAAGCCTATCCACCATAGTCTTCATTGCCATGAAAAAGTCTGCACCTGTTTTATCCATTTTGTTCATAAAAGCTATTCTTGGTACACCATATTTTTGTGCTTGTCTCCAAACGGTTTCCGTCTGTGGTTCAACGCCAGCCGTTGCGTCAAAGACCGCTACCGCACCATCGAGCACCCTTAAGGCCCTCTCAACCTCTATCGTAAAATCCACATGGCCGGGCGTATCAATTATATTAATGCGATGGTCCTTCCAAAAACACGTTGTTGCTGCTGCCGTTATAGTTATGCCGCGTTCCTTTTCCTGCTCCATCCAATCCATTGTTGCTGTTCCTTCATCGACACTTCCAAGCACGTGTTTACGACCGGTATAATACAATATACGTTCAGTCGTTGTTGTCTTACCGGCATCTATATGAGCCATTATTCCAATATTGCGCAACCTATCAAGCGGGACATAAAGCGCTTCGATCTCTATCATGATATTTCCTTTCACCACCGTAGATGGGCAAATGCCCTGTTCGCCTCCGCCATTTTGTGAACATCTTCTCTTTTCTTAACTGATGCACCAGTACCTTGATAGGAGGCAAGGATTTCTTCACCAAGTTTTATGTACATGGGTTTTCCTTTCTTAGAGCGTGCTGCTGTTACAATCCATCTGAGAGCGAGTGATGTTTTTCTTGGCTCTTGAACTTCAACGGGTACTTGGTATGTAGCTCCTCCCACACGTCTTGGTCTGACCTCCAGAACTGGCCTAACATTATCCACAGCTTTTTGGAAAACCTCTAACGGATCTTTACCAGATTTCTCTCTCACATACTCAAGAGCATCGTAGACAACCTGTTGTGCCACTGACTTTTTACCATCCCACATGATTCTGTTTATTAGTTTTGCCACTAATACATCTTGATATACTGGATCAGGAGATACTTCTCTTACTTCTGCTCTTCTTCTTCTCATACAACCATCCTCCTAAAACTACTTCTTGGATCTTTTTGCACCATATTTGCTGCGAGATTGTTTTCTGTTTTCCACTCCAGCGGTGTCAAGGGTACCGCGTATAATCTTATACCTTATACCTGGCAGATCTTTGACTCTTCCACCTCTGACAAGCACAACAGAATGTTCCTGTAAATTGTGCCCTATACCTGGTATGTATGCCGTGACTTCAGTACCATTTGACAACCTTACCCTTGCAATTTTTCTCAAGGCAGAGTTTGGTTTTTTTGGTGTCATGGTTGTAACACGAATGCACACACCACGCTTCTGTGGATTCCCTTCCAAAGCAGGTGCTTTAGATTTTTCAATTTTCTGTCCTCTTCCAAGTCTAATCAATTGATTTATAGTCGGCATCTGTATCCTCCCTTCAGCATCATACCAAATGCCGATTGTATTACATAAACGATATTTTGTCAACTTGTAATTAGATTTAAAACTCAGCAAGATTCATTATACTACACAATTTCAACTATTCTCGCAACAATGAATTGAAATTATCATTTCGGTTTTTAAAATAAATCACTTACATTCCACACCAGAGATATTTTCAAAATAAAAGGCAGGCTCAAGACCTGCCTAAGAAAAAATGACGAACAACAAATCAATCTACATGAATATGCTCAGCCGCGGTTGTGCTTTTGGAAAATTCCTCCTGGTAAACTTGTTTTTTTCTGTAAGCATTGATCGTCGAAATGAAAGCTTCGATTATCATCCATATCGCTATGATTAATGTAACAAGAGCAATGAAAACCAAGAGCCAATTCTTTGCATTGTAATAGTTTTTCACATTCAAAATCGTTGCCCAGATAGTCATTGTGAGCATGAAAATCATTGGGAATAATGTTGGCCACACAGGCTTTCTTTTCTTTGCAAGGTAGACAGTTGCTATCATCAGTGCAAGTCCAGCCAAAAGTTGATTTAAAGCTCCAAAAACTGGCCATAACTTCATAGCACCTCGACCATCTGGTGATACCATGCACAACGCAAATGCGGCAGCAACTACAACAAATGTGGTGAAATATCTGTTTTTAAATGGTCCAATTGGTTTACCATCTGCCCCCTTGAACAATTCTTCCATTCCAAAACGCTGAATCCTCGTTGCAGAATCGAGAGTCGTTCCAGCAAAAGAAACTACGAAAATTGCCATCAGTGTCGCACCCAGATCCTTCGGAATACCTATTGCTTTCATTAGATTTGAAGCTCCTTCAACTATTGCCTTGAGTTGGGCGGCAAGACCTGCACCAGCAGTAGTAGACCATGTTGAATAATATTTTAGATAGCCAGCACTTCCGGCTCCAAACATACCTATTCCTGCCGTCACTGCAACGATTACAAGAGTTGAAAGCGATCCTTCAAGTAACATCCCACCATATCCTACGAACTGCGCATCTGTTTCTTTATCGAGTTGTTTGACTGTAGTTCCAGAAGATGCTAAACTGTGAAAACCACTGATTGCACCACAAGCAATCGTGACAAACAGAAGTGGCCACATGCTTGGTGCACCGGATACTCTTTGATAAGCAGGTGCGACGATTTCGGGCCTTGCAACAAGTGTACCCAAGAATAGGGCTCCCATCAAAACCAAGAGTTCATGCGAATTTATGTAATCTCGCGGTTGTAAAAGTGTCTGTACGGGAAGAACGGATGCAAAGTAAGAATAAATCAATAGGATTATTATCCAACTCACAACAGGTGAAATACCACCAATCTTGGGTATTCTCAAAGGAAGGTAAATTCCTATTACCGCAAAAACATACAGCAAAATCAAGCCTATTATGGAATAAACAGTGTCTTTCTTACCCTTTTTGTAAACCATGTAACCTATCCAGATTGCTATTGGTATTTCCATCCATATAGACAAGACACTTTGAGGATACATATCAAACAAAATACCCATTATCATCGCAAAAACTGCCAAAACAAGCCAGAGCAAGAATTGAATTAGAATCAAGAATATTACTCCAACACGATTGGACACTATACCCCTTGTCATTTCTCCAATAGTTTTACCACCGTGTCTTGATGAAATCACCAATGATGCGAAGTCATGCACCCCTCCGGCAAAGATGGGACCCAAGAAAACCCAAAGAAAAGCAGGTAACCAACCCCAAACAACTCCTATTGCCGGACCAACTATTGGCCCTGTACCGGCGATAGTTGTAAAGTGATGCCCAAGCAAGATATGCCTTTTGGTTGGTACATAATCAACTCCATCTTTGAATTTTTTAGATGGAACTGGATTATCCTCTCTCAAACCAAAAAGTTTTCTCGAGAGCCATTTGCCATATGTGTTGTATGCCACAATGTAGCCAAAAAAGGCAACCAATGCCAAAACGAGCGAATTCACACTTCACCACCCCTTGTTATTTAGATTCATATTTTATTGTGTCTTACTAAAAATTACGGTGAAGATCAAAAGGTAGTTTTTGAGGAATAAGAAGTAGAAAAATGTACTTCAAACGAATAGAGAAGACTTGACAAGTTTTTGATACTGTCTTGAAACAGGTATTAAACTCGAGTTCTCAAGTTCTACTTGCATGCTGGGAACTCGAATTACTTTCTTAACTCGCTCCAAATTACATATATACGATTTGTGAACTCTAAGAAAGTTCTTTGGTAATCTCTTTTCGAGTTCACTGATACCCCAGTGGTAAATTTCGTATTCCCCATCAGTTGTATTAGCGATACATCTTTTACCAAAAAGCCTCTATATAGAATACTTTATCAAAACTGAGCATTAAAATATTTTCTCCTTCTTTTACAGGTAGTTTTATAAGAGGTTTAGAATATGCTTGAATAAGCCTCTCTACGCATATATCAAATCTTTCTTCACTAACAGGTTTTACCAAATAGTCTATTGCTCCAATCTCGAATGCCCGCGCAGCATACTGCTCATAAGCTGTGACAAAAACTATCCCGATTCCCCTCAATTTCTTTGCAACATTCAAGCCAGATTCAAATGGTAACCTTATGTCGATGAAAGCTACATCAAATTCCTTTATATGTTTTGAGAATTCTTTCGCAGTTCGGAAAACACCGGTGAGTTTGAGTTCAGGATATCTTGATATCATGCGAACAATATCTTCACGTGCAAGTTGCTCGTCTTCTAAAACAGCTACCCTTATCATGAATTCCCTCCATCGGAATGCTGATAATAACATTCAAACCATTTTTACTCTTGTATTCTATCTTTGCTCTATCTGAATAAATATTCTTAAGTCTTGCTTCAACAAGCATCATACCTATACCTTTCTTTGAGTCAGATTTCATGCCGTTACCTTTATCACATACCTTCAAAATTAGGTTCTCATCTTTTTGAGCTGCTTCAATCTTCACGATGATCCTGCCGTCTTTTTCACCATGCTCAATAGCATTTTCAACAATCGGTTGTAGAATCATCGGCGGGATACAGTGGTATTTAAGATCTTCTGGTACATCGATTTGGTATATCAACGCTTCTCCATATCTAAGTTTCATTATTGAAAGATAGCACTCTATGATTCTAATCTCTTCATCAAGTGTCACCAATGGTTCTTTTTTCTTAAAGTAATATCTCAGCAATTCTGACAACTCATCAATCATTTTCACAGCGCTATTTTGATCTGTTTTCACAAGATACCTTATGCTTGCCAGAGTATTAAACAGAAAATGTGGTCCAAGTTTTGACATGAAATCTCTCATTTGTGCTTCACGCGCAAGTATCGCTTCCCTAACGGCTTTTGCAGCAAGCATGACTATCTCCACAAATTTTGCGATTTCTTTTATCATCATTATTTGTTCTTCTTGAAATCGCGCATTATTAATGACGATTAAATTCCCTAATGCTCCATTCTTTGCCATCAATGGCACACAGATTTTTGTTATATTATTTTCATTCACCGCTGGACAACTATTCAGATCAATCACAACTTCATCAACGTCAAGGACAAGAGATATTTTATGTGCAAATCTGACTAAGTTTTCTGATTTTGGATCTTCAACGACTCTTATTGCATCTTCCACAATCCCAAGAGTGGCTGCGAATACTTGCGATGATGCAATTTTAATGGCTTGTTCTGTATATTTGGTGAGTGCTAATATGAGTGCAACACCAAAAGCATTGGTTATCACCATAGGCATAAGCGCATTTGAAACTATGTCGACAGCTAAAGAACGCGGTGTGATAATCAAATAAGCAACGAACAAATGAACAAGTTCCGAAACAGCAGATAATAAACAACCAAAAATGACTTTTTCATTTGATCTCATAAACGATTTTCTAAAGAAACTTGAGAAGACACCTGCGCACAATGTACCTATAGAACAAGCTAATCCCGAAGGTCCACCAAGCAAAAATCTGTGTGTCGAAGCAATCGAACAACTCAAAAGAGTAGCAGGTAATCCACCATATAAAGAAGCAACAATTACACCCATATCACGGTAATTTATTATCGTACCTTTGTAAGGTAATCCCAGTATCGTACCAATGATGCCAAAGATGCCACCAAAAAAACCCAAAGTCAGTGGTTTGTTACCTTCGAAAAGCTTGACGAAGGATTTTTTGGTCTTGTAAAACTGAAGAAAGAAAAAGATGATAACACCGAGCAGCGTCATCCTACTGAATAAAGTAATAACTAAATACACATTCCCCCACCTAAATGAAATTATACCATTCTGATTTTTTGGAGTTTGGTGAGCAACCTATTGCACCATCAACTGATGATCACCGGTGGTATATGAAAATCTCTGTCGGCTGATCTTTCAGATTTACTCGGAAACAAAAGAGAGTGTATGGATGTAGATTGAACATCAAAAAGTAACTGTTTCTCAAAAAGTTCTGGATCGACGATAAATCTTCCGGTTTTGTCTTTCAAAACTTTTTCAAGCACCTTCCTATAAAGAGAGCACACCGACAAAACAGGTATAGCAGATCTTCTTTTAATCATCGACAAAAGTTGTCTTCCTTTGTTGTTAAAACCAAGAACTCTGAGATATTGTGGGCCAAGTTCATTACATCGAGACAAAAACTCCTGAGAAACGTTGAACAAAGTGTATAATAAAAGCCTTCTAATCTTACTCATTGTAAATCGCTTGGTCTTTATACAACTTAAAAACTGATCAAACTCGCCGAATTTCGAAGCGCATTGTATGAATCTCAAATCTATACCCTCACTGAATCCATAGAGCCTTTGCAAATCTTCTCGAGACATGAGCCTGATTTTTGCAAGTACTATCTGCTCAAGTTGTTGTAAAGTCACAGGACCTCTACCTTCGTTCAGTTCTCGTGAAATTATCTCTAAGCTCTTTTCAGGAACGGCTTGCGTCACTTTATCCCACTGACCGTCGAGTATCATCTTTCTTATTGCCGTTGCACTTGAGAATTTACCTTTGAAATTTTTATCTGTATCTTCTGCACCAATTCTCTTTATAAGATGTGCTTTTATGTTGCTTTTTAATTCTTTTAACGATTTTATGTATTCAACTCCGAGAATGTCGTTGGATTTTTCTATTTTCAAGACTTCCTTGGGATCCATCTCCCTTGTCAATTCAAAGTATCTCAGTAATGCATATTTTCTTGCATTCGGAAAAGAATGACCTTTTTTCAATTCTTCTTTCATCAACCTTGGAAATGGCTCTGGTTGATCAATCATCACAGTAGCAATTTTTGTGAGAAAATCAATATTAGCTGATTCACTGCCAAAAACGATATCTGTTACCACATTGGTTCGTTCCAGCAACCAGACGGCTCCTTTTGCAAAACCCCCAGCATCTTGAGTGGCATAAACAAACGGCAGCTCGAAAACAATATCTACACCATTCAAAAGTGCTATCTGTGCTCTTGAAAACTTGTCTATGATTGCAGGTTCTCCTCTTTGGCAGAAACTCCCACTCATAACGGCTATGGTGTAATCTGGTTTCACAATCTCCTTTGCGTTGTTCAGATGGTAGAGATGTCCATTATGAAAAGGGTTGTATTCCACAATTATTCCAAGAACTTTCAACGAGACAATCTCTCCTCTCTGAGAACACTCAGACATAAAACAAAATTCAAAAGTGTGAAAATGAGAAATCCAGCAGAAAGATATTCAATCAACTTTACGTCACCTGATTTACCGAGAAGTTCCACCCCTATCCACGCAAATCCATGGACAATCATTCTGAATATTTGAACAAAAAGTGAAAAACCATTCGATATCAATGCAAAAGATAAAAATATCATATAATTGTCGTCATTTGCCTTTGCAAGGCTATAAAAACTAATGCATATTCCAGAACAAATGGTGAGTATGACAACGAAGAAAAGCCACCTTGAACTTTGAAAACTCAAATTGAATGCATCTCTGAAGGCTGGGGAAATGTAAATGAACAAACCATATGCCAAGATCATCAATAAACCTATTGCTGTACAAAAAATACCAAGTAACAACATCAAATAAAGCGTTACTCTCATGTCATCACCTCATATCTTTGATAAAATCACACTCGCAAGTTTCTTGCTACCTATGATTTTGGCTACTTTGTCAAGATCTGCTTTTCTCAGTTCATCTATACTTTTGAATTCCTCGATGAGTTTTTTTCTCCTCTTGGGACCCAGACCGGGAATCTCATTTAGAATTGAAACAATCGTCTCTTTTGTTCTAAGTCTTCTGTGAAAAGTATTCGCAAACCTATGTGCTTCATCTCTTATTGCAACCAACATCCTTAGGATAGGACTGTTCAATTCCAAAAAGAGTTCACCCTGCTCAGTACAAACCGTTTCATGTTCCTTAGCAAGACCTATCACGTCGCAATTTTTATTGATCTCCTCAAGTGCTTTTTTAACGGCTCTGACCTGCCCTACACCACCATCCACCAATATGAGATCTGGTAGTGTGTGCTTCAAGTACCTTCTCTTAACCAATTCCTTCATTGTAGCAAAATCGTCAATCTTTCCACTTTGAAATCTATAATGTCTATAACCTTCTTTGAAAGGAAGACCATCTATAAAAACCACAACAGATGCCACTGTGAAACTACCGTGCAAGTGAGCAACGTCGAAACCTTCGATTTTTTGTGGATATTTTGAAAGAGATAGAAAATCTTTGAGAGAAATCAAAGTCTCCTTTCTTAGACCTTTTATGCCTAACTCATTTTTCGCATTTTCTATGGCCTTCTTCAATAAATCTTCTTCAACTTCATCTCTTGGTCTACCAAAATATCCGGGTACATCTAAATTGATGTTTTTTTCCAAAATCACCGCTTCAGGTATCTCATTTCTATGCACCATATAGTAATTAAAAACAAAATCTTCAACGTTTGTTGAGTCTAATTCATAAACAAGCTTTGCAAGTAAATGACCCCCACGAATTCTCAAAAGAACATAAAGGTTCTTTGACCTTCCTATAACGTCCAAATTTCTGTATTGATCAAGCACAACTCTTTGTTTTTCCATGACTCTTTCGAATTTGAGAAGAAGATCTCTATACTTTGCGGCACTCTCAAAATCCATCATTTGCGCGAACTTTTTCATCTTAGTTTCGATTAGGCTGAGGGTCGGAGAAATATCGCCAGAAAGGAATTTCTTGACTGGAGCTATACATTTTTCGTTATACTCAGTTTCACTGATCTGGTGAGTACATGGTCCTTCGCATCTGTGCATATAAAAATCCATACATGGTTTAGTGGCTTTTTCCAATCCCTTTTGGCAGGCTCTGAAGTGATAAACTTGTTGTAGAAAATCAACAAGGCCTTTAACGAACTTCATATCGGTATATGGCCCAAAATACAAGCCATCTTGTGATCTTCTGCGTACTATCTTTACCGTTGGGAAAGGCTCGTGTGTTATCTCTATGTATGGATAGAACTCTGTATCTTTGAGTAAAACATTGTACTTTGGTTTGTGCTCAAAAATTAGACTGGCTTCTAACAGCAAAGCCTCTCTCTCATTCGAAACGACTATAAAATCAATTCCAGAAGCCTCTTGAATGATATTCACAACCTTCCTATTTTGTTTGTGTGTTGATTCTCTGAAATAAGAAAGTAGTCTGTTTCGAAGTCTACGAGCTTTACCAATGTACAAGTACTCACCTTGTGGCCCATAAAAAATATACACACCAGGACTATTTGGCGCCAGTTTTGCCTTCATTAAGAGATCCACACCGTTACCTCCAAGAATAATTGTACAATGTGATCTCTCCAAGTAAGTACACTTTTAACATGCATGGCACTTGAATTTTTGCAATGAAGTGATATTATTGAGAATGAATCTCAATAAGGGGGTGAATTTGTGTCTTTGTCAGAAGTTCCAGTTGGATTTTCAGCTAAAGTCAAATCTATCCCCAACTCCCTTCTGGGCTCACGTCTCATATCACTTGGTTTTATTCCGGGTACCTATGTGAAAGTTGTCAGAAGCGCCCCACTCGGAGACCCAAGAGTCTACCTTGTCATGGACAAACTCATCACTTTGCGCAACGATGATGCCACGCAGATAGAGGTTACTCTTGATAACGATTTGATGGTTCTTTCGTCTGCGCCGGAAGGTTTTTACACAGTCGTTGAATTATTTGGCGGCATTGGATTTCAGCAAAAAATGCATAGAATGGGTATACAAAAAGGAAAAGATCTTCAAATCTTGGGACCAATGACAATCAAAACAGAAAAGGGCATTTTCAAAGTCGGTTTTAGAATTGCAAATCGTATTTTGTTGAGGAGGATATGATGGCTCTACGCGTAGCACTCTGTGGAAATCCAAATGTAGGCAAAACAAGTCTTTTCAACGCACTCACAGGTATGAGACAGTATGTTGCAAATTGGGCGGGCGTTACCGTTGAAGTCAAGGAAGGTATCAGAAATTGGCGGGGTGCGAAAATAGATTTCGTTGATTTACCAGGAACATACAGTTTGTCATCTTTCAGTACTGATGAAAAAATTGCGAGAGATTATCTTTTATATAAAACGCCAGATATACTGATCATCGTCATTGATGCTCTATCGATGAAACAAGGACTTTATTTGTTTCTTGAAGCTGCAGAACTTGATACAAAGACAATTTTGGTGGTGAATGCCATAGACGAAGCGCGAAAACAAGGGCTGTACATTGATAAACAAGAACTGGCAAAGCATACAGGTGTTCCAATTGTTCTAACAAGTGCTGTGACAGGAGAAGGAATTGACGAGTTATTAGACACAATTTTGAAGGTCTCTTCGTCTGAAAAGAAAAATCTTCAGTTCATTTTTGGTGAAGAAATAGAGAAAATGATAAAAACGTTAGAAACAGATATTATGTCAAAACCACCTTTAAAAGGTTTCCCCATTCGATGGATTGTAACTAAATATCTTGAAGGTGATCCAGAAACTGTGAATCTCATAGGACAAACTGAAGTTATCCCAGGTACATTCAAGGAGAAAATAGCACAGGAAAGATACAAACACATAGATTTAATCCTCAAAGAAGTGCTTAAGTCATCAAGCACAAATTTGACGATAAGCGATGCATTAGACCATGTTCTCACACATAAATATATAGGAATACCGATCTTTCTTGCATTAATGTATATGACCTTTACCTTTGCTTTTCAAACAATTCAGCCCATCTCCGATGCCATTGAATTACTGTTTGAAACTCTATCGAATTTTGTGAGAGCATCGTTTAAAAATGAAATAGTCTCTTCACTCATTGCGGATGGTATCATTTCTGGTGTTGGATCGATTTTGGTCTTTGTGCCGAATATCTTTGCTCTTTTCTTAGTGCTTGGAATCATGGAAGAATCTGGTTATCTCCCAAGGGCAGCCTTTGTAGTAGACAGAATCATGTACAGTCTCAAGTTGTCTGGCAGATCTTTCATGTCGTTTTTGCTTGGTTTTGGATGTACTGTGCCAGCGATCATGTCAACGAGGGGAATATCAGATTCACGCGAGAGAACCATCACAGTTCTTTCAGTTCCATTTATTTCATGTAGTGCGAGATTACCGGTTTATCTGTTAATTGCAAGTATTTTCTTTGAAAAACAAAAGGGATTGGTTGTCTTTTCTGTATATCTGCTGAGTATAGTTGTAGCACTTTTGAGTGCGGTTTTGTTGAACAAAGTTCTCTTTAAAGGAGAACCAGGATTCTTAGTACTTGAACTTCCAAGGTATCGTATACCGAAGATTAAAAACCTCATGCTTTATGTCTGGCACAGAGGTAAACACTTTTTGGTGAAGGCTGGCACTATAATCTTTGTGGCTTCGGTTGTTCTTTGGTTTTTGTCTTACTTTCCAGCAAGTGGTGATCCTACAAAGTCCTTTGCAGCTTATATAGGAAAGGTTATATCAATTGCACTTAAACCATTAAGATTTGATTGGAGATTGAGCACAGCACTGGTTTTTGGAACAATGGCAAAAGAAGTCATTGTTTCTACACTCAGTATGCTCTTTGGCTTTGGCGAGGGAGAATCTTTGAAGCATGCATTGGTTAATTCTTATGATTCTGTTACAGCCTTGTCTTTTCTCTTTTTTGTGATGTCTTACATACCTTGTTTTGCCACACTTGGCTCAATAATTTCTGAGATAGGAAGAAAATACCTTATAGTCTCTGTGATCTACAGCTTAGCCGTTGCCTATCTTTTGGCTTATCTGGTTAGAATCTTGGGAGGTCTACTGATATGAAAAAATTTCTCTTGATTATCGAGACAGTTGCTGGCTTCATTTGTTTTTTATTCTTTTTGAAAATCGATGTGATGTTCGCATTATGTACATTGGTTTTTAGTTTGATCTATCTTTTTGGAATAGTGGATTTTAGAAAAAATCCCCAAAGGATTGATGCCCATTTGATGGTAGGTGGGGCAATGTTTTTCATCGCAATGTGCTTCATGATTCTCGATGATCTTTCTGATTTCGAGTTATCAGCTTCTCGACTGTTAATGATTATTATGGGCTCAATAGGTATTGTTCAAATGTTGATCTTCAGATCTAAGTTCAAATAATTTTTATGAGAAACTTGAACAGAAACGCCGACAATCCCGCAGCAAGAGGAACGGTAGCAAGCCACGAAAGAACAATGTTTTTCAGTACTCCCACGTTGACTACTTCTACCCCACGCGCCATACCAACGCCCACAACTGATCCGACAACTATATGAGTTGTTGAAACAGGTAGTCCAAGCACGGAAGATATCAAAACAGTCGAAGCGGTGGAAAAGTCTATACAGAATCCTCTGGTGTTATTAAGTTGAGTTATATCTCCACCTATTGTTTTCATCACTCTATAACCGAGTAATAGAACACCCAAAGAAATACCTAATCCACCGAGCATTAAGATCCAAATTGGAACTTCCACGCTTGAAGAAATTGTACCAGTCCCGATCACCCAATATATCACAGCAAGAGGACCGATTGCATTTGCGACATCGTTCGCACCATGTGAAAAACTCACATAACAACTTGTCATGATCTGAAGACGTCTGAAAACATTTTCGACTATTTCATAGTCTTTCGTTCTTATTTCGTAGTACCTTCTTAAAAGTAAATATCCCGTAAATGCTGCGATGCTGGCAATGAACACAGCAAGCCATACGGAATTCGATTGACCTATCTTGAGCGTCTTTATTCCAAGAAGATACACAATGACGAAGAACGTGATCCATATTATAACTGGTCCGGCTTTTTTTACAGCTTTTGCCGGTGAAGATCTTCTAAGAATAAAAATAGATATCAATTTGAAGACTGAGTAAGCGAGCACACCACCTGCGAGTGGTGAAAGTATCCAGCTCGATATTATTGAAATCATAACTTTCCAGTTCACCGCATTCCAACCAACTGCAGCTATTCCGAAACCAGCCATACTGCCAACAATAGAGTGTGTAGTCGAGACAGGCATTCCCCAAATGGTTGCAACCAAGATCCAGATCGAAGAAGAAATAAGTGCCGCAAATGCTCCAGTAATCAACACATCTGGTTGTGTTATGATGTTTGGTTTTAGGATGCCTTTGGTTATTGTTGATGTGACGTGCGATCCAAAAAGAACTGCTCCAGAAAATTCCAAAAAAGAGGCTATTATCACGGCTTGTTTTGGGGTTATAGCCTTAGCACCAACTGCAGTAGCCATAGAATTTGCAACGTCATTGGCTCCAATCGCAAAAGCCATGGCAAAACCACTTGCAAAAGCAAGTAAAATCAGCATATCTTACCTCCTCAAATGTGAGTTATCATTCGTATCCTTTCCGCGACATTTTCGGCATGATCCGCTATCCTTGTGAGTAATCTGACCAGCTTCTCAAGGAAATATAGATCAACAGGGTGTATGGTGTTCTTCATGGAATAGATCTTCTTACCCAGCTCAAGGGATATTCTATCTGTTTGGGATTCGTTTGTTTCCACCTTGGTTGCAAGCTTGTCCTCTTCAGAAGCTATTGAACGAGAAAAAGAAGATTCTACCAATGTGAGCAAATCACCTATTGCCATGGCCATCATGTGTACCGAGTCAAGACTGTCTTCTGCAAGTTCAAAGATCAGATCTCTTATTTCTTTATTGAGAGGCTTTTCGAGTTTATTCAGAGTCAATGACTTGAGAAAATCATCTACAGCATCTATCACAGCGTCTTCTTCATGGAGAATTGTGAGGACATCAACTCTGTCAAAGTAAACAAATTTGAGCTTTGAATAGCTCTCTCTGATCATTACTTTGAGTTCATCAGCTTTATCCTCAAGCATATCTACCTCAGAACACATTTGATCGATCGGTTGATTGTCAAAATAATTTTTCAAAGCTGGCATTATGAACTGTGCGGCATTTTCTGTCACAAGTGCATGTTCATAGAGTAATCTCAATGGCGATTGCTTTGGAAACATCTTTCCAACAAAGCGTGTCAAATTCATCCCTCCATTCACCAAGAGTACAACAAAATCGCAGAAATCGCGACTATGATTATCGGTACAAAAACTCTTTTCAAAACTTTTAGAAAATCCACTTTAAAATACTGACAAGTCAGCACCAAGCACAAATGAACTGGCGATAATAAAACACCAATCACCGAGAAAACATAGACAATTATTGCTAAATTACTCGCGCCCATTCCAATAACAATTGGTAGATATACTCCTACCGCTCCACTCGTCAAGCCAGTCGACATACCTATTACAAGTGGAAGAACTATTGATATCACAAGCATCCCAAAACCAGCCTTTGAAAGTTCGGAGTTCATTTTCTGACCAATTCCAAGATCTATCATCGAATGCTTGTAAAGAAAGACTACAATTAAAATAGGTACGATATCCATTTTTTTAAATGAATTGATTAAAGGCTTCCAGACGAATTTGCTCCTGAGTATCGCATAAAAAGAGCTCGCAATCGACAATGCTAACCAACCATCTATTTTGAAAATTAGTATCATGAAACCCGTTGAAAGGATTATCAATAAAGGCCACATTTTCTTCAAATCTTCTTTTTGTATACGTCTCATCTTTGGTAATGTAAAGCCATTCAGATAAATCCAACCAATTAGAAAAGAAATCACAAAAAGAGGTGATAATTTAAGAGAAATTATCCCCAATGGTATATTCACAAGGCTTGACAGAAGATACATCGCAGGATAAACAGGCCAGAAGAATTCAAGACAATGGCGGAACCAATAATTGACGGTGGTTTTTTGTAGATTATCCATACCTAAGCCTATTTGATCAACCATAGGGGCAGTGAACATTGCTCCTGCAGGCATTGGCATGAGTCCTACTATTGCAGGCATCAACACAGCCGCAGATCGCGTATCTTGAAACAATTTTTGAACAGAGCTTGAGAAATGATCAGCGTCTCTTGAAACATTCATGAGTTCCCCAAGAAAATATATTAAGAAAATACTCGGAAGGAGTGTTATAAAAGAAATATCACTGATAGAAGCCAAAAATAATTTTGAAAATCCAAATATGATCTGTCGGTTGATTGCTGCAAAAATCGCAAAACCTGCTATCATAGAGATGATCAGTTTTTTGGTTATTCTTTGAAAAACAATCACCGACGCAAGAGACACAAGGACCGATAGAGTTGTCACCCGATGACCCCCTCTTGCTCAGACTCTGAGTCTATTTTACAAGTGAAGGAGGTTTAAAGTGTGATCAAGATCAAAAGAGTTTATGAAGAAAATGGTAAGTTCTTCGGTGTGAGTGATCAAAGCCCGTTTTATCCCGATGGAAAAGGTGGTCAATTAGGAGATCGTGGTAAGATTGGAACGGCTAATGTGCTTGGAGTGGAAGAAATCCAAAACGAGATAATTCATGTATTAGATAAGTTTATCGAACCTGGTGAGCACAACTACGCCATAGATGAATCAAGACGGTTTGACATAGCTGTGCAACATACGGCACAACATATATTATCCGCTTCATTCTTGAAAACTATTCAAGCAAAAACTATGAGCTTTCACATGGGTGAGGAATTCTCAACGATAGATCTTGACATACCACAACTCACACTTGAAGCTCTCGAAGATGTAGAATCAGTCGCAAACCAAGTTGTGAGAAATTGTCTGAATGTTCAGATAGTAGAAGTAGAAAGGAATGAAGCGGAAAGTATGAACCTTCGAAAATCACTGAGCGAAAAAGTCGGGCAAATTGTTAGAGTTGTCAAAATAGACGATTTCGATGCATCAGCCTGTGCTGGATTTCACGTTAAAAATACAGGTGAAATAGGTATTATCAAGGTAATTTCATGGGAAAAGACCAAAGGTGCACTCACAAGGGTCTATTTTGTGGCAGGAAATAGAGCATTACGTGACTACAGCAAAAGAGTACTCGTTCTGAGACAACTGTCAAAACTACTCACAAGTTCTGTAGATGAAATGACAATCCGAGTTGAAACTTTACTGAATAAGATAAGAGATCAAACATCTTTGATCAATCGCTTAGCCGAGGAGACGGCAAAGATCATTGCCGACAATTTACCCGAAAGATCGATCGGAAAATACAAAATCACAACTTACGAAGGCTTTGATGACGTAGCCAATGTCTTGCCAAAATATTTCAAATCAGATTTGTTGATATGTAAAACAACGGGAGGATATCAATTTATCTCAAAGGATCTTGATTGTTCAAGATTGATAAGCTATTTAAAAGAGCGAGTTTCTGGTGTTGGTGGAGGAGGAGCAAAGCGAGGTTCATTGAAAACCGAGATTGGTTGGCAAGAATTGTTATTACTCGTTGAAGAAGCCTTGGGGGTGATGTAATGAAATTGACTTTGGCAAAAATTCCAACACCTATTGAGTATTTATCAAGATTGAGTCGAGAATACAACAAAGAAATATATGTGAAAAGAGACGATATGACAGAGCTCGTATCAAGTGGTAATAAGATAAGAAAACTTGAATTTTTGCTCGCCGATGCCTTAAGAAAAAGATGTGACATTGTCTTTACCTGTGGTGGCATACAATCAAATCACGCAAGGGCAACTGCTCATCTGTCGATTAAATTAGGTCTCAAACCCGTTTTGTTCCTAAGACAACCCCAGGCAATGGATAAAAATTCACAGGTCCCCAAAGTTGAGGTTAAAACTCTCAAAGGTAACGAACCAATGGGAGCTTACAATCAAGATAACGGGAATTTATTAATCGACAAACTTCTTGGTGCTGAATTGATCACTGTAACAGTAGATCAATATGAAAATATAGACCAAGTTTATGAAGAACATAAAAAGGACTATGAAAGAAAGGGTTTGAAAGTTTACACAATACCAGAAGGTGGCTCTAACTCCTTAGGTGCGATGGGATATGTTTATGCCGCTGCGGAGATAATATCACAAGTGGATTTGGATGAATTCGATGCAATATATTGTGCCGTTGGAAGTGGTGGTACTTATGCCGGATTGATAGCCGGACTGAGATACATGGGTTATAAAACAAAGGTCATAGGAATCAATGTAACAAAAACTTCATCACAACGATTCGTTGAAAAGATAGAACAGATAGTCAAAGGGATGAAAGATTTCGGTATAGATGTACGTATAGAAAAGAAAGAAATAGAGATAATCGATGATTTCAGTGGGCCAGCTTACGCAATCCCAACAGAATCCGATCTGGATTATATAAAACATGTCGCTTCAAATGAAGGGATCATACTCGACCCTGTCTATACCGCAAAGACTTTTCGGGGAATGATAGAGACATCCAAAAAAGGACAGAAAATTTTGTTCATACACACAGGTGGACTTTTTGGATTGTTTGCTCAGGCAGATAAATTCATCTGGAAATGAGAAGATTAATCTTTTTAATTGGAATTATTCCACTACTTTGTGGATGTGTCTATATCATTGAACCAAAGGACATCGTCTATGAGCTCACTGGTGATCTTTATACTGCACGAGTTTATCACCTAAAAGTGGGCGTTAAAAATGCTTTGGGTTTTTTAATGGCTGGTACAACAATCAAGGTCAATGGAGTTGAATACAAAACAGATGACTTTGGCTATGCTGTGATCCAACTTTATTACGAGAAAGCCGGTATCAAAGAGCTCAAGATCGAGAAAGAATCCATTCATAAAACATTAGAAATCGATGTGAAAAAACCATCATGGCTCATCTTTTTATGGCTTGCCTCCGATAACAATCTCGATTATCAAGCGATACGTGATTTAGAAGAAATGAAAAACGCTGCACGGGATGTCTCTCTGATCATTCTATGGGATAGTTCAGATGAATCGAAAGATGGAATATACGTAATGGATGGTTCGACTCCAATTAGAATAGAAGAAACCGGTGAGATCAACAGTGGAGATGGTAATCTTCTTAAATATTATACTGAAAGGTTTAGTAAAATCGATTCAAACTACAAAGCCCTAATAATATGGAATCATGGCTTGGCCTGGGACGATCGAAATGTTTACAAAACCAAGGGTATTTCTTACGACGATCAAAGCAATGATTTTTTCACCATTCAAGAAATCTCAGATAATGTAACAGGTAACTGGGATGTATTTGGAATGGATGCTTGTTTAATGGGTTCTATAGAAGTAGTTTACGCTTTAAAGGATGTTGCCGATTACATCTTAGCTTCAGCACATAATATTCCAGGAACTGGTTGGGATTACAACTTCACAGGATCGATAAGTCAAAGTATACCCTTAGAGATGTGTGAAAAAATAGTCGATTCTTACAGAGATTTTTACAGTAATTTCCAAAATATCTCTCTTGCAGTTTATGAAACAAAATATATAAGTGGCGCCGTAGATTTGTTTAATGAATTTCTTTCAACAACCAACACAGAACTGCAAAAAAGTTCCTGGACGACTTACAGTTCAAGTTATTGTTTGTACGATCTTGGTGAAGTTCTTGAGAGTCTTCAAGCGACACAAGTTTGGAATGGGTTTAGTCAAGTTGTTGTATACAAGTATTTGTCAAATTCCAGACCAAAGAGTCTTGCTACAAGTATCTTTGTGTGTAAAGACATAGAAAAAATGAATTATGACTCAACAAGATTTGCCATAGACACAGTATGGGATGAATTTCTTTTAGGTCATTGATCTTTGAAGTTATAGATAATTGATGTTTTTCTTGATTGGATAAAGGATTCAAGTTTGTGCATATCAAGCTCAGCCAAAAGAACGGTATCACCATTAGTAGAATTGTTCTTGACTATGTACCCGTCAAAAGAGCTGGTAATCGGAATCGGGGCTGTGACAGAAGCCCTGGCTTTCAGATCTTTTCCAAAAAACTTTCCAGACATTGCCGACCACAATCCATAAAATCCAACCATCTGTGAATGAGCCCACATATAAAATCGATCATCCCATTCTTTGTAATCAGTTAAACCAAATCCTGGAGTTGAAAGTATTCTCACACCATTATCTACGAACTGTTTCAATTTCAAACTATTTGTAAGTGATCTTTTTGGTACAACCGCTATCTTATAATCTTGCGTTTCAAAGATCATATTCTGCTTTGTACCTTCATGATATGCCATTAGTCCTTGCGTTGTGCCGAAAATCACGGAACAATTCCAGATCCTTGAAAGCTCAGCCATGACATTCTCACATGCTCGACTTGTTATCACAGAAGATTGATTAAGCGTCTTGACATATCTCTTACCTGGTGAGAGCAAAAGTAAAGGAAAGGTACCATAGAAAATCGTGTCCGTCAAGTGTGGAAAAACTATTATTTGCGGTGAAAAATCTCTCATTTTCACAAGAAAATGATTAATCAATGTCACAAACCCACCAAATCCAGAGATAGAAATATAATCCATCTGAACAACTGCAACTTTAACTACTCCTTTAATTCTTTTCTGTGGGAATGGTTGCACCAAAGTCCTGAGCCAACGTTGAAGCTTATTCCTTGAGAGTGAGGTAGAGAGTAAAAATCGAGTCAAACCCATGACACTCAACCTTCAGCGAAACTTCTCACGCTGAAAAAGACACCACTTTCAGTTTTTGAAACATCCATATCAATCATGCAACTTGTAGTGGAATCATATACTATCCCGGATTTTTCTCTTCCCTGACCCGGTACACAAAATTGGTATTGCAAGTTGTCTGCGTGATTTATCAACAAAGCTACAGGTACATTGAACTCTTTGCTCGCACCCCAACAAATCGCCTTTGTCAAGAGTAGATCAGAAATATTCGTGACACGCTGAAATACAATCGTTAAAAGTGTGTCAGATTCTCTGGATTTGTGTATCAATTCCCAATTAATCACCTTTGAAGAACAAATAATCACCATTTTTCCAAACGGGGTGTTCAGGTAATCAAAATCACTGCCATAGTGGATCTCATCTGAATTGGTGGCAACATACATATAACCTTTATCGTTACCTATTAGATAAGCATAAGCACCAGCAATGGGTTCTTCAATCCACGAAACAGCCAAATCGGTATGGTAAAATTCCTTCAAAACAATCTGCCTTCCAAGCAGAAGCCTCACGCATTCACCTCTGAAGATATTATAACACAAAAGGGAGGCTCACGCCTCCCTCTGGCGGGGACGACGGGACTTGAACCCGCGGCCACCGGTGTGACAGACCGGCATGCTAACCAGACTGCACCACGTCCCCAACACTTTTGTATTTTGACAGAAAATCCGAAGAAAGTCAAGTGGGCTTTTGAAGTTACTTTATTCTAAATTCAAGGTAAAATCATATCGAAAGTAAGTATTTCGTTCATCACTCCTGAGTTTGATTTGGTTTATTAAAAGCTTATCAGCTTTACATGTTGATTTCTTTCATTTTCATGGGTTTAGAAAATCGTATAATATATAATGGAAGGAAATTCAGCCGGCTGGTGTGCACACAGAAACGTATATTGGCATAGGTCTAATCTTTCAGAGAAAACTCTGTCGCAATGTTGTGTTGTTTTAACCTTACACATTCTTCCAACAAATCGACAAATTTCTGATCCAATGGCATATCTTTCATTATCTGTATTGCTTCTAACTCTGTATAAGCTTTTCTATAAGGTCTGTCATCTATCAAAGCGCTGTAAACATCTGCCACAGCAAGAATTCGAGCAAGTAATGGTATTTGTTCACCTTGTAATCTTTCTGGATAACCAGAACCGTCAAGACGTTCGTGATGATACCGAATGATTTTTGCTGTCTCTCGTAACCCTGGAAATTTTTCAACGATTTGCGCACCTATTTCGGGATGAATTTGAATAATTTCGTATTCCTGTGTCGAAAGTTTTCCAAGCTTGTTGAGAATACTCTCTGGTACAGCGATTTTCCCTATATCATGGAGTATTGCTGCTTTATATAGGAGTTTCAAATCTCTTTTTGAGAGTCTTGAAATCTTTCCGAGTTCCAATGAAATACGAGCAACCATTTTCGAATGATTTGCTGTATAACTGTCCTTTTTGGAAAGAATCTCTATGATTGCTTCAAGACCTTCGTACTCATAATGCTGCCTTATTAGAAATCTCCTTAGACTCTCAAAGGATATGACTGTCATGAATGCTATAAGAAGAGAAATGATGAAACTGTAGAAACTGAAAATTCTCCCAGAATAAACGAGTTTAAAGTCACCGTTTTTATAAGATATACGAACGACATTCTTCAATCCAGTCTCTGTGAGAATACCACCGGAATCAAAAAGGGCATAAATCGATTTATCTTTTACCCTTAACTGCCCTTCATCATCGTAAATACCAAATTTCATTCTGACAAAACCATTTTCATAGCCAATTTCGTACTCTTTCTCTATATTTTCATCTATCAAATCAACCTTAATCAAATTTGGATAAAGGCTTTTCATCTCCTCAACTTGCCGACTTAGAAACCCTTCATCACCTCTTAAAATTGCCTTGAACATATCATCCCAATGAAAATATCCTTCGCTCAACCCCTTTGCGGTGTATTGCAAATGTGCAACAAAAACCTGTAGAGCTAATTGCTCCACCTGTGAGGCTTTCTGGTGATTGATATTTATAAAAAACAATGCCGATAAAACAAAGGCAACTGTCAAAATAATTGGATGAAGTAGAAATTGTTTTCTGAAAATTATATTACTTTCACCTACTTGTGCTTTGAGATGAAGTTTTCAATCGATCTATCCCAACTTTTCTCATCTTCCTTTGAAAAATAACACGCAGGAAGTTCTCCATGAGATCTATGATAAGCAAGGCACTCACAGCAAATACCCTTTCGTGGACATCCTGGGTATGAACAGTTGCAGCTTTTGAGGTTTCTTTCTCTGTTAACACAGTTCACAGAATCTACCTCCTCAATCAGCCTTCATGAAGATTTTAGCAGAAAACCACAAAGCCACAACCCCACAAACAAGGAAGATGATATTTGTCGTTACAAAATATATCGTGCTCATAGCCTGTGCATTCGCACTGTAACGAACAAGATCTGCGGCATATTTGACTGGAAGAATATAGGCGATCCATCTTATATAACTGGGCATGAAGTTGATTGGAAAATATACTCCCGAGAAAAAGACCATAACTGTGTTGAGAATTGAAGCGGCGTTCGACGCCGCATTCGTGTTTTTAAATACAGATAAAAGTAAGACTCCTATCGCCATCATTCCAATCGTGACGAAAACGACGGTTGGCACCAACAAAAACCAATTGAACTGTATATTACTCTTAAAGATCACGCTACACAGCATCAAAACAACTACAAGAGACAAAAAACTGAGAATCAATCTCACAAAAGAGACACTCGAAATAATCTTGATTGGCTCAACACCAGTCAAAGTCAATCTTCTAAGGGTACCCTTTTTCCTGTAATTTCCAAAAACCGTTATTATAGAAAACATCCCATTCGAGAACAAAGACAATGCTATAACGCCCATCATCATATAGTCAAAATCCGAGATTTCCGTAGTGGTTTGTTGAATTTGTTTACTGTCGATATCTATGTACTTTCTGGGTGAATTGATGGTTTTTTCAATAATTCCCTTCAAGGAAAGCTCTAAAATCTTTACTTCACCGATAAGCGACGGGTTGTTTTGATAATATAAACTAACACTTGTTCCGAAGGTTGTTACTCCGATTGGAATCTTTGATTCTTGCACATCACTCAAGAGATCTTTATCATCATGATAAATCTTTACATCCCAACTACCCAACTCTTCCAGTGCTGAGATGATCTTTGCATCGTCTGTATATATTCCAATCGTTCTTCTGTAAGAACTCTCACCACTGAACACAAATCCGAAGATCAGAAGGAACACCACAGGGAAAAAGACTGTGAAGAAAAGACCAACTGAATTTCTCACAGATTCCAATGAATAAGCCTTCATGAAAACAAAGAATTGCCTATTCATAACCCATCACCCTCTTGAAGTTCAGAGAGAAAGCAACAATTGAACCTATGATCCACAATCCCGGAATGACCCAAAATTCCATTTGAGAAAAACTATATAGATGTAGTCCAAGGGAATATCTCAAATTTTCAACCAAATAGGTTGTCGGTAATATTCGCACCACGATTTTAATAAGCTGAGGCATGTTGAAATTCAAAACTGGAAAATAGAATCCTCCAAGGAACATCAATATCTGATAGGCAATCTGAGTAATAACCAGAGCGGTAGTGAACTTTCTGCAGAAAGATGCAACCACTATTCCCAAACTGAAACAAACAGCTATTGAATACAAAAGCTTCAATATGAATTCAATAGACAAACAAAGAGTACTTATTTTGTAAACTGCCAATCCCATTACATAGATCAATACGCAAGAGAGTACCATACTTGTGAAAAGACTCATACCCAGTGATAAAAGATAATCAAAAGAATTAGTTGGAGTTGTATACAATCTCTTGTTTACCGCTTGCTCTCGGTTGTAGATCAGTCCAAGCGGAAGGCTGAACAACGCTCCAGACATGATAGACATAAGCAATATGGCTGGAAAAACATATGTTGGATAGTGAAATTGATTCGAATGTCTTTGCCCTTCAATAGGCTTTACAATAAAATCAACAACCTTGTACTCTCCACCAGATCTTAAAATCGCCTGTTTTGACATCTCAAGATCAACTTGTTGGAGAATGGATTGAAGTATTTTGCTCGCTATCTGTGATTCATAAGAATTTGCAAGTGTATAGAGCTCAATCTTTGCCGGACTACCTGAAAAAAGCATGACTCTCGCCATTGATATGTTCAACCCTTTTGGTATTCTGAGCACGAGATCTATCTTTTTCAACTGAAGATTTTTTTGTGCTTCATCTAAATCTTCAAACATTGTGATCTGAAATGGTTCTGGCTGAATCTTTTCGATAACTTGTTCCAGGATCTTTCCAAAACCCGCGAAATCTTCTTCCTTTACAATTCCAAGCCTGAAAATTATTCCACTGTCATTCGATGAAGTGCCTGAAAAAACTGAAACGAGTATGAAAAACAAGATCAATGGAAAAATGAATGGCCAGAAGAAACCACTGAATTCACGAACATCGTTCAAAAAGAAAGCCTTTGATAGTTTGAAAATTCGCATTTTCCCACCTCAATCTCTGAGGGAATGGCCGGTTAGATTCAGAAAGACATCTTCGAGATTTGGTCTTCTTATCACGATGTTATCGATATTAATTTCGAGTTGTTTTGCCTTGTTCAAAAGCATGTGGATCGATTCTTCAACATCACTCACTGGTAGGATCAGTTTATCATGGTCGGCAGTTCTCAAATTGACGATTTCTTTGAGAAGTACCTGTGAGTTGTCAGCAGAAAATTCGATATAACTATCCATACCAATCGACTTCACAAGTTCCTGTACTGTACCAGAAGCTATGATCTTACCATGATCCATTATAAAAACTCTGTCGGCGAGTTTTTCAGCCTCTTCCATATAATGGGTAGTTAAAAAGATTGTCTTTCCTTTCTGCTTTAGCTGTTCTATGATTTCCCAGACATGTCTACGAGCTTGTGGATCGAGTCCAGTTGTGGGTTCATCGAGAAAAAGAATCTTTGGGTCGTTGACAAGTGCCACAGCAAGAGCCAACCTTTGAAGTTGTCCCCCTGAAAGATTTTTCACCCTACTCTTAGTCTTTTCTTGAAGTGCAACAAGATTTATCAGGTTTTCTATATCATTCTTCTTGGCTTGAATATTGTACAAACCCGCGAAAAGTTCAATTGTCTCATAAACAGTTAGATGTTCAAAAAAGGCCGTTTTCTGAAGTTGAACCCCTATTTGAGATTTCACGTCCTTATCAATTTGGTCAACCTTTCTTCCAAAATAATAGATCTCTCCTTCGTCTTTTTTTCTTAACCCTTCTATGATTTCAACGGTTGTCGTCTTTCCTGCACCATTTGGTCCAAGGAGTGCCACGATTTCTCCTTCAAATACTTCAAAACTGACACCATCGACTGCCTTTGTACTACCGTAATATTTTTTAAGATTCTTGACCATTATTGCATTCATTGAAATACCCCCTCGTGTACTTATGATAGTATAGTAAATAGGTGATGTTATGGTTAAGGATGCATTTGATTATTTGGTACAAGGAGTTTACATTGTGTCAACAGAGTTTGAAAACCAGTTGTCTGGCTTAACTGCCGCGTGGGTTATGCAATCTTCTTTTAAACCAGCTATGCTTGCAGTATCACTTGGTCCAACGAGACGAACAGCAGAACTCATTGAAAAAAGTGGAAAATTCGCTATTCAGATCTTGGACGAGAGTCAACGCCAATTGGCAGAACTTTTCGGTTATTATTCAAGTAGAAATTTCGACAAATTTTCAAAGGTCAAATGGTCAAAGAGTGAAAAGTTGGGATTACCAATAATCGAAGGAGTACTTGGTTATTTTGAGTGTGAGTTAGAAGGTAAGTTTGTATCAGGAGATCATTTCATCTACAATGGTAGAATTGTCAACCACAAAGTATTTAGACAAAATGGTAAACCAATGATCTTTCTCATGAGAGACTGGTTTTGAAAAGAGGGATATCGATGTTTATACAAGTGACCAGAGGGGTTTATGTTAACAGAGATCGTGTCAGAGCTGTCATATCGATCAATAACATCACTGCAAAACAGATGCGCGAAACAGCCAGTTTTTCAAATAAGATGTTGAATTTAACCTATGGTGCACAGGCAAAAAGTGTCATTGTCACAGACAGTGGTCATGTATTGCTCCTTGGTGAAAAGGCAAACAGAGTTAAACAGAGACTTTTCAAAAAGAAAGAGCAGGATCAGCAGTCACGCTGAGTGAAAAATTCACTCCTTCATTGAGTATCTCAGTGGCAGCCTGCGCTATCATTGCTGCATTGTCAGTGCAAAGGGATTTTGGGGGAATGTAAAGTTCAAAATCCATCTTTTTCGCTGTTTGACTTAGTTTTTCCCGTAATCTCGTGTTCGAAGCCACTCCTCCACTGACCACGAGTTTTTTCAAACCAGTCATTTGCAGTGCACTCGCAGCTTTTTCAACAAGAACATCGATAACGGCTTCTTGAAAAGAGGCAGCGACATCTGCGACACAAAAATCTCTTTCCTTTTGTAAAAGATACAATACAGAAGTTTTCAAACCGGAGAAACTGAAATCGAGGTTTTCTTTTTCAATCATCGCCCTTGGAAAGTTATATTTGTGTGGATCACCATCTTTTGAAATCTTTTCTATAGCAGGTCCACCGGGATACCCAATGTTGAGTAATCTTGCCACCTTATCAAAAGCCTCTCCAGCAGCGTCATCCAAAGTTCTACCAAGTACCTTTGGCTTTGTTGTGGAATTTTCAAAAACCAAGAGCTCGGTGTGTCCACCAGAAACCAGTAAAGCAACATATGGAAGTGTCAAGTGATCAAAAGCCAAATGCGCTGCACAGACATGACCAAGTAGATGATTGACTCCTATTAATGGTTTATTCAGTGAGACTGATACTCCCTTGGCAAAGGAAAGCCCTACAAGCAGAGCACCTATGAGTCCTGGACCTATGGTAACAGCGATCGCGTCTATTTCTGAAAGATTTATATTAGACTGATAAACTGCCTCTTTGTATATCACAGGCAAATTTTTCAGGTGTTGTCTTGCTGCTATCTCTGGTACGACTCCTCCGAATTTTCCATGAATTTCTATTTGCGATAAGACTATGTTGGACAAGACCTTTTTGTCCTCGACTACCGCAACCGACGTCTCGTCACAAGACGTTTCAATTGCCAATACCAAAGGCACTACGCTATCTCCCTCATTACCATTCTTGGTTTCTCAGTTCCTTCAACTGCTTCACGAGTTACGATAACTTTCTCAATATCTTTTGAAGAAGGAATCTCAAACATGATATCTATCATGATTTCTTCAAATACACTCTTAAGTGCTCTTGCGCCAGTTCCTTTTTTGAGTGCTTTGCGGGCAATGGCATAGAGCGCATCGGTCGTTATCTCGAGTTCTATGTTATCAAGCTGGAGTAATTTTTTGTACTGTTTTATGATCGCATTCTTTGGCTCGTTGAGTATTCTGACCAAATCCTCCTCGCTAAGATCGTCTAATGTGGCTATCACGGGAAATCGTCCGACGAATTCCGGTATCATTCCATACTGGACAAGATCATCTGGTGTCACATAAGATAAGATCTCACCGAGTCTCATTTGTTTTTTACTCTTCACGTCTGCCCCGAAACCCATCGTAGAATCTTGAATTCTTCTTTTCACAATTTCCTCGAGTCCGTCGAAGGCACCACCAACGATGAACAGAATATTAGTCGTATCAACCTTTATGAATTCTTGATATGGATGCTTTCTGCCTCCTTGGGGCGGCACGTTTGCTATGGTTCCCTCTACGATCTTTAGTAATGCCTGCTGTACACCTTCTCCCGAAACATCCCTTGTAATAGAAGGGTTGGGAGACTTACGGGCGATTTTATCAATCTCATCGATGTAAATGATGCCATATTGAGTTCTCTCTATATCAAAATGTGCAACCTCTAAGAGCCTCAGAATGACATTTTCAACATCTTCTCCCACATAACCGGCTTCTGTCAATGGCGTTGCGTCAGCTATTGCAAAGGGTACATCCAGTATCTTCGCAAGAACCCTGGCTATCAAGGTTTTCCCACAGCCCGTCGGCCCTACCATCATTATGTTGGATTTTTCTATTTCAACATCATCGTTATCGGTACCATAGAAAACTCTCTTGTAATGATTATAAACGGCAACTGATATTATCTTTTTTGCTCTTTCCTGACCAACTACATATTTGTCAAGCTCGGCTTTTATCTCAGCGGGTTTTGGTAACTGCCGCTTTTTTTCTCTTTTGACACGCTTGTCGGTAACAAGAAGATCATGAAACAACTCAACACACTCATCACATATGTATGCGCTCGGACCGGCTATCAATTTGTTTACCTGACTCGCAGGTCTTCCACAAAATGAACAGAATTTTTCTGCCAAATATCTCCCTCCGGTGTCATTGTAACACAATGAATGGTTTTCATAGTTAATAAGAGTTCACAAAATTATGATCAGAAAAATCAACGACCAGCCAGTTTCTGTGACAGAATCCTTTGCTTTTCCCAATATCCATCGAGCTTACCTTGCGATGAAAGTTGTGCTATTCTCTTCCTAAACCATTCTGGAATAACTGCACTACCTATCTGTTCTAATTCTGTACCAGGTAAAGGCATGAAAGTATGCGCGTGTATTTTGCAGCCAATACGAACGAGTTTGTCGATCAAATTGAGTGTCTCGTATCTATCTTCATCTGTTTCAAAGGGAAATCCAAAGATGAAATCGACATACGGTGTAAAATCATTGGAAAGGATCAGATCGATGGCTTTCAGCAGATTCTCGACAGAATGAGTCCTTTTGATCTTTTTAAGTACTCGCTCACTTCCACTTTGAGCACCTATAGTGATTGATCTGTTGTTGACGTATTTTTTGATCGCCTTTAGCAAATCGTCACTAACCGATTCCGGTCTGACATCAGACGGAAAGGTACCAAAGTATATCTCTCTCATACCGATTTTTTTCAATTCAAACAACATTGTGTCTATAGCATTTACATTGGGTTTGATACCATCGATCGAACCATATCCAAAAGAATTGGGTGATATAAACCTGGCTATGTATTTGTTCTTCTTCAAACCCAATTCACAGTAATGGATTATCGATTCGATACTTCTGTGCCTTGGCTTTCTACCTCCAATTAGCGATGTCTCGCAATAAGCGCAATCAAAGACACAGCCTCTTGTTATTTCAAGAGGCATGAAAAGATCTAAATCAACACAAAATGGAGGATAATCATCGAGATTGATTCGATTTTTAAGTCCATCGAAGATAACGTCTTGTTCGCCATTCAAGAATCTTATGAGATTCTCCTCACCATCTCCTATGAAGATGTGATGAAAACCAAGTTCTAAAGATTTAAATGGTCTTGCTGTGACATGTGGTCCACCGGCTATCAATGTATAACCCAAGACCTTCAGTTTTTGTATCTCTTTAGAAATCTGATCAAGATCAAAACTCATGAAAGAATACGCAACGACAGCGGGTGGCTCTATTTTCAAAATCTCCCGTACATCATTTGCAAGAAATATCTGTACATCTTTTACTCTACTGTGTACAGCGCTTATCAATGGTATGAGGCTATAACGGTTGTTTTTCTGCATTCTGAAGATGAGTTTCAAGGCTTATCACCTATAGTTTGACAGACGGATTCTATAAAAAGATGAATGGGAATCGTTTTGTTCTCAGAAGATTTTATCTCCCTATCGAGCGATTGAAGTTGATTTAATATCGATTCTAATTTCTCAAAATCATAAATCTTTAAATGATTAATAGTGCGAGGCTGACCTTTAAAAGTGAATCCCATTATCCTCGCGGCTCTCACAATTGGTATATCAAGTTTCTGTGAGATATCTTTTATATAAACCCATGAATAACTCTCACGTCTGTCAGCAACAGACAAGATTTTATACAGATCGATAAAATGTTTACAGAGGGCATTCACGATGAGTACTGGCTCAGCATAGGAAAGGACCATTGACAGGATCTTGTGAGATTGCTCTTGATTGCCCGATGATATAGAAAAACACAATTCGTCGATTTGTAATTTAGAGTGGTTGAAGACAAATTCTTTCACCAATTCAGATGTGATCTTTTTACCAACACAAACGAGTTTTTCTATCTCTCTTTCTATGAGAAGATCATCGGGACCAACCATATCAAAGAACGTCTCTAAGGCAGCTGTGTCAAAAGATAATGAATGTTTTTTCAATCTTTCCTGTATGTATTCAAGCCATTTTTCACGTTCCCAAGGCTTAGGCAGGGAAAAATCCATTGATTCAAGATCTTTAATCGGGGTGGAAGTTCTCACAACAACAGGTATAGATGCCGCCTCAATCTTTTCTAAAAACTGTTTCTGGTCTTCTTTCTTCCAACTACTGTAATCAACCACATCTATGAGAAACGACGCAAAAAGATTATTTTGAGACAAGATCTCAGAGATTCTTTGAGCATCATCAACATCGATTTTTATTCTCGTCAGATTTTTTTCCAAAGCGATATTTTTTACATATTCATCTTTCAAAACCCTTGCATCACCTGAAAGTACAAGTACATTCAGTTCGATCACCTACAATTCATATTTTATCCTTAGTTTTTATTTGAGCTATAAATGAATCTATCTTTGCTTCGACAGAAGGTGTGAAAGGATTTCCATCAACTTCTATGGAAACAAAAGGTAATCTTTTTGAGGTATCTGCTTTTCTTTTTTCCAACTCACTCTTTATTATAGACTCCGCAATTCTACTGGGCATGCACCCGAATGGTCCAATAGATATCACTCCATCATAATACCCACCAATCTCGGCTAAAGTGCTCCCTATGGTCAAGATCGCTTCTCCTGTTAGGACTGGATCGAGTGATGAAGAAGCACACTTTATCACATGTTCTATGTTCAACATTCTCGTGTCACACAATCTCGCTTTTGCGAAGATCTCTTTGACCTTTTTTTCAAAATACCTTTTCACGAGTAGCTCTGGGAGTTTTTTAGCACGTTGTAGAAACGTTGAATTCTTACTCGTTAATTTCTTTAGGAATATGTAATCTGTGTAATACATCCATTCATGAATCGGAGATATTTGGAGAATTATTCCTTCTGATGCAAAGAGTTCTTCCATCTTCCTTCTGCTGAAGTCATCCCACCTGACATAGATCTCACCTGTGAGCAAAACCTTTGGTGATTGCGAATATCTCTCATGCAATTTTAAAGATGCTAATTCTTGTGATATTTCTCTAATAGTATTGAAGACACCGGTCAAATTATCTGATTCGAGCGATTTGATTATCTGTTGTTGATGTCTCTTGATCATCTTTTTCGCCAAAGACTTGTCTTGGTGAAGTGCCATTAGGGATCTTTCAATGTTCGAATATAAGTCAGATATCAAAATTGCGATCCAAGCTCTCAATGTAAAGGCGATACCCAAACCACCATAGGCATTTTCTGAGCTCAGCGACAGTAGAGCTACATTGTCGATGTTGTTCTGTCTTAGCCATAGTTTCATGTAAATATTGTATTGGCCAAATCGACAAGGTCCTGAGGTTTGCGGCATGAAATAGAGTGTAATCTCATCATTTGATCTTTCTTCAGACAGGTACCTGATCAAACTTCCAAGGGTTAATTGTAAGGGAAGACATTCCTTTGATAGAGAATTGCCTCTACCCAATTTGTATTCGAGTTCTCCCATTGGTGGACAAACATAGGTATTCACACCAAAATGTCTGATGGCTGCCGCCAAACAAGATGCACCAAATGCACCCATCGTTGGAAAAACAAGACGTACACGTTTATCGGTCCAAGGTATTATTTTAGAACCGCTGCGTATGAATACTCCACTTTTGTTTATAGTAATATCTAATGGTTTATATTCTCTTTGAATCTGCTGTTTATTTTTTCTATACCTTATCACATCGAAGAAAGCTTCGATTCGTGTTTCGATACCGGCATCTGCCGTATGACTGTCGAGTTCGAGTATCAAAACTGGTTTGTCTTTCATTACGTCTTTGAAATAGGAAAGTACGAAAGAATCGGGACCACAACTGAAATTCGTTATGTAAACTGGATAGAGATTCGGATGATCTTTGACATAATTTGCTGCCTTTAATATCATCTCACCCCAAGCCCAATACATGTTCTCATAGCCAGGTTTGTCATCAAAGGGCAGTGTATCAAAGCTCGTGACAGGATAACCATAACTGGATATCTTCCTGGGAACACCAAGGTTAGCGTAACTCAGAAAGGCGTTATAAGACCTTCCAAAGATCACTATTCCAATGCCTCTTTTCTCAACTTCATCAAGAAAATCCCTGCCAATTTCTTTCAAGTTGTGCTCGAATTCTTGCTGTACTCTTTTGGCAGAATAGAAGGCATTTCTGACATCTTTATCGCTTATTTTCAGTGGTTTTAGCATTCTGTCGAGTGAATCTATGATTTTTTCTTCAGGCTCGGTGAAGTCGATATTACATGTCAATAAATCAGTATTCTTGAGTTCTTTAATGTCAGCCCTTAACCAGTCGATTTCACTTTGAACAAAGGGGCAAAAGACCCCATTGGTCTGTGAATGCTTGACTTTTATCGCCCTGATCCTTGGTACGAAAATAAAATCTGGTTTTTTCTTCAACAAAGAGATCATAAAACCGTGGGATTGTTCGACAGGAAAACAAAACTCCGCACCCATTTTGTCTTTGCCTTCTTCATCAGGGTCATCTGGAAGAACAATTTCAAAACCAAGCTCGGAAAAAAACCTTGAGAAAAATGGAAACAGAGTATTCATGGCAAAGGATCGACTCAAACCAATTTTCTTGCTGCCAGCACTTCCTTCAGGTAACGTGTACAAACGAAGTTCCCTTTTTCTCAAAAAATCAAGGCTCTCAGTGTCTTCACGATTTTCCCGGATATTTTCGTACATATTGCACGAACCACCAAAAAAGAGTTTCTTACCGTCTATTTGTATGACACTTATGGTGCATTTCCTATCGCACTTGTTTTTGCCACCAGAACACACAAATGGTTTGAGATAATTCACCTGCCGGTCTACCAGTTCTCTCAAATCATATGATTTTCTTTGTACAATACCTTTTTCCAAGTTTTCCATCGTCATCAGAGCGACTCCATATGCACCCATGAGTCCTGGCTCTGGTGGTACTATCACCTTTTTCCCCGTTAATGCCGCCATCGCATATGGAATTGCCTTGTTGTAACAGGTACCACCTTGGACAAACAGTTTTTTACCTACAGGTCTGTTTCCCTTCACTCGATTGATGTAATTCATACAAATGGAGTAAACAAGGCCGGCACATATATCTTCGGCAGAGATTTGTTCCTGAATGGCTGTTTTTATATCGCTGTTTATAAAAGCGGCGCATTGATCACTGAAATTTGGAGGATTTGGTCCTTTTAAAGCAAAGTCTGCTATCTGTGTATAATCTATCCCGAGTGATTCACGTGCTGCTTCTTCAAGAAAGGATCCTGTGCCAGCAGAACAAGCCTCGTTCATTGCATAATCATAAGGTATACCTTCATTCAAATAGGTGTACTTGGCGTCTTGTCCTCCTATTTCAAAGATCGTGTCTACATCTGGATCAAAAAAAGCCGCAGCTTTGGCATGAGCCATGATTTCATTGTAAACTGCATTTGTACCAACATGCAATCCAACTATCTTTCTGCCAGAACCTGTTACACCAACTGCGATTATCTTGATAGGTACGTCGATTTGCCGGAGTATCTCTTCATAACACTTTTTGGAAGCGTTGATAGGATCTCCAAGTGTTCGTAAGTAACTACTTGCGAGAATTTTCTTATCCTTTATTCTCACCAAAACTGCTTTGGTAGTTGTCGAACCAACATCCACACCCAGAACACATTCGTCGTCTTTTTGAGCTGCTCCTCTTTCCATTTGCTTGAATTCAACCATTGATGAAAAATTGAGCAGTGGTTGATGCCTTGAAAATGCCGATGGCAATTTGCCAGAGAGTATACTCGATTTGTCGATGAACCACATAGGATGCCTGTCGAGCCAAATGTATGCCCCCAAAGCTTCAAAATATGTCGATTCCTGAGGTATAACGAATTCTATTTGACCTTCAAGGTTTTTGAGCATCAATTCATTTTTGGTAGTACCTCCTATGAGTAGTATCTTGTTCACGTGAGCAGAATGTGCAAGTTGTAGTATTTTGTCTGCCATCACCTTTCCAAGACCATTTAAAACCATTTGTTTTGGAATCCCTTTGTTCAACGCATGGGTACAATCACTTTTACAAAACACCGTACACCTTGAGGAAAGTTTGTAGATTCCATCAAAACTGAAATAAGCTATTTCAGACAGATCTATACCCATTCTCTTGATCTGTTGCAGGAAAAATTCACCTGTTCCAGAAGCACATTTGTTACCCGTATAGATACCATTTATTCGGCCATCTCTGTCGAGTTTGTACAGAACGAAATTCTCCCCACCAGCCGATACGATGGCTTGACATTCTTTGTATTTTTCCTTTAGATGAGAATATGCAATCTCACATGCTTCGGATTCAGAAATTGAAGGTGCATTGAAGTACCTTCTGAGTTTTCTACCGGTAAATGCGATTTGCATGGAATCTGGGAAATCTTTGAGAATTTGTCGTACAGTGTTGATTGGATCTCCATTGTGTTGGATCCAAAGTGGTGAATTCGTATCTGAATAGACCGATACACTACTTGAACCAACACAAACACCAACCTTCACGTGAATTCACCTTCTCTGAAATTCTCCTAAGGTTCTAACAAGATCTGCTATTTCTTCCACGGCTGCCTTTATCTTTGATTCATCTTGACCTTCTGCCATGACACGTATAACTGGCTCTGTTCCCGATGCCCTTACAACGATTCTAAAACCGTTTTTTTGCAACTGTGAAACTTTTTCTTTTAAATGTGGATGATCGACGATAGCTTTGTTCTTCACCTCGACATTGACCATGTATTGTGGTAGATCATTCACTTGTTTTTCGAGTTCAGACGAATCTCTTTGGCTCAATACCATAACCCGTAGAAATTCCAAAGCCGTTATCAAACCATCTCCTGTCGTTGATCTATCTAAAAAGATTATGTGTCCAGATCTCTCACCGCCTATATTGGCATCGGATTTCAGCATTTGCTCAAGTACATATCGATCGCCAACCTTGGTTCGAATCATATCGATTTGATTTTCCTTCAAAAAAATCTCCAATCCGAAGTTGCTCATGATCGTTGCAACTACGAGATTGTTTTTCAATCTTTTTTCCCTTTTCATCGAAAGGGCAAGGATCCCCATGATTTTGTCGCCATTTATTTCTCCACCTTTTTTGCTCAAAAGTATACATCTATCTGCATCACCATCGTGTAATACCCCCAAATCAAAGCCAGAGATTTTCTGTGCCAGATATTGTGGATACAATGAACCGCAATTATCGTTTATGTTTTTCCCATCCGGCTGATTGTAGTAGCAGGTCACTTTTATACCAAGTTTCTCTAAGACCATCGGAGTAGTTCTATACGCAGCACCATTCGAAGTATCAACAACGACGGATATTCCATGAAAATCAACATCTGAGAACATATTCGAGATCGTTTCTATGTAGATTTTCTCTGCTTCTGAAAAGTCAATGATTTTTCCAGTATCATGCTTAGAAAAAGAATGATCTTTTACTTCAAGCCTTTTTTCAATCTCTATTTCTTCTTCATCGGCGAGTTTGAACCCAGACTTCATCAATTTTATGCCGTTGTAATAATATGGATTGTGTGAAGCAGAAATCACCACGCCAAACCAATTCTTCATTTTCGTTATCAGCGCTGCCGCTGGTGTTGGAAGTATCCCACCTAAATAAACCGTCGCACCGCTCTTAACAAGACCACTCGCTATAGCTTTCTCCAAAGCCAACCCAGATTCACGTGTGTCACGTACAATTAAAAATTTCCCATCTGGATGCATACTTCCTATCGTCAATCCAACTTTGTACGCAAGATCTTCAGTCAAATCTTGGTTGTATACCCCCCTTATCCCATCGGTTCCAAATAGCTCTCTCATTTTTTCACCTCCAAAAGTAGTTTCTCAATTTCCTGAGCTTTAACTATCTCACCGGTTTTTCTGTAGATATCGATCAACAACTGCAAAGCCTTATTTCTGTAAGGTGAGTTTTCAAGGTTCACAAAGGTTGATAATTCCAACTTTGCTTCTTGAAGTCTATTGGAATTGACAAGAGAAATCGAAAGATAATACAAAAGTTCATCTTTTCGAGGATCTCTCTCATCGAGTTGTTGTAAAGCCTTCTTGAAAAACTCCACAGCGGAGGCGAAATTACCCAGATTGAAATCTTTCACGGCAGCCATATAAAATTGCTGAAACCTTTGCTCTTTTATAGTGACGTTCAGATAAGACAATTCTTTTAATTTGTATTGATCAACGTATTTCGAAAATTCGTCGTATTTACCATAACAATATAGCTCATAGGCTTTGACGATCTTTTGATACCTTTCCTGAGATTGCTTTGTCCAGCGATATGCCTGAAAAGTGATCAAGAAGAGTAAAGCAAAGACACTCATCAAAACTAAGAAAAACTTATCTCGTTTCATATCACCTTCACCAACTTTTCCTTCACCTGAGCATGGAATTGATCGATTTTTTGTGGTAACAAAGCCCTCACAGTCACACGATCACTCTGCTCGATTTTCTCTATTTTCCCACCAAGTTTCCTGATTATACCAAGCAATATTCCAAGTTCTTCGTATTTGCATTCAAAAACATGTTCAAAGACTTTCTTGATCTCGACGATCTCTGTTTTCGCAAGTGCAAGTCGAGCTGCCTGCGAATAAGCGTCTATCAAACCCCTGATTCCAAGTTTTACATCGCCGAAATATCTGATAACGACACAACAGAGATTTACCAAATTATTCTCTTTCAAGACGTTCAAGATCGGAAAACCCGCCGTCCCGCTCGGTTCACCCCCATCTGAAGATAGTTCGATGAGTTCTGTTTCTATTACCCTTAAAGCCCAACAAAGATGCGTCGCGTCATTGTAAGATCTTGAAAGGGCTTTAATCCTTTCTCTTGCCTGTGATACACTGTCTATTTCAAAGACATGCGAATAGAACTTCGAACGTTGTACATTGAGCTCTGCAAAAGATTCATGCAAAATCGCTGAAAAATCTGTCACCAAATCTCCACCTCTGGCTCAAGGTGTATTCCATAGTTTTTATACACCTCTTGTTGAATGATCTTGATCAATTCTTTGACGTCACTTGCCCTTGCATTACCAAGATTCACTATGAAACCAGCGTGTTTTGTGGAAATTTGAGCATCTCCTACGCGCAATCCTTTTAAACCGATCTGTTCGATCGCTTTACCAACATAAAAATCCTTTCTTGGTCTTTTGAAAACACTTCCGGCACTTGGTAGATCGAGTGGTTGGGTTTGGATTCTTTTTCTCATGATTTGTTCCATACGATCTCTGACGGCTTGACTGTTAGATGGTTTTAATCTCAGTGCCACTCTTAGAACGACCCAATCAGTTTCCTTCAAAATACTCGATCTATAAGAAAAATTCATTTGAGATTTATCGAGCTTGATAATGTTTTTTCGATCATAAATCTCAACATATTCAACAATGTCGCATATTTCTCCATCGTATGCACCTGCATTCATATAGACAGCTCCACCTATGGTACCAGGTATACCGTAGGCAAATTCCAAGCCAGATAATCCATGGTCTGCCGCTTTCTTACACAGAGTAGATAACAATACACCAGCTTCGCTTATGATTAGATCGTTTTTTATTTGATACTTGTTCAACCCAAGGGTGTTTATGACGATATCAACACCTTCGTCTGGTGCAAGAACATTGGTGCCCTTTGCAAGAATTTTCGCGTATTGAAATCTTTCAAGTGTACAAATCAAAGCTTCTATTGACTTTGGTCTGACAAAAATTCTCGCACAACCACCAATCTTGAAACTCGTATGTTTATTTAACAATTCATCAAATCTGTATTCGCAAAGTTTTTTATCCATCATCACAGAGAATTATATCATTGTTCAGGAAACGAAACTTGTGGTCTATAGTAAAATCAAACTGTACAAAGAGGTGATTTTTTTGCAAAAAGAGGATTTCGTTGATAAAGTCAAGATCTTCGTCAAAGCCGGTGATGGTGGAAATGGTGCGGTGAGTTTTAGAAGAGAAAAATACGTTCCAAAAGGTGGGCCAGATGGTGGAGATGGCGGAGATGGTGGTTTTGTCATTTTGCGTGCAAATCCTGGCTTATCGACTTTGTTGAATTTCAAATACCAAAGAAGATTCATTGCTCAAAATGGTCAACACGGAAAGGGTAAGAAGCAATCGGGAAAAAGTGGGGAAGATCTCGTCATAGATGTTCCTGTGGGTACACTTGTAAAAGATGTAGACACTGGTGAGATATTGGCAGATCTTGATAGACCATGGATGATGGTTTGTGTTGCACGTGGCGGGAAAGGTGGGCGTGGAAATATACATTTCACTACAAGTATCTTTAGAGCACCACGCATAGCCGAAAAAGGTGATGAAGGAGAAGAGAGATGGCTTGAACTTGAATTGAAATTACTCGCAGACGCAGGACTGATTGGCTTTCCCAACGTTGGAAAATCGTCTCTGATCTCTGTAATGAGCAACGCAAGACCAAAGATCGCAGATTATCCATTCACCACTTTGATACCAAATCTCGGCGTCGTGAAAATAGACGAAAACAACGAATTTGTTTTGGCAGATATACCTGGATTGATAGAAAAAGCAAGTGAAGGCGCTGGACTTGGAAATCTCTTTCTAAGACATATCGAAAGATGCAGTGTACTCGTCCACGTAATAGATATCTCTGGCTCTGAAGGTAGAGATTTTATAAAAGATTACGAAATCATCATCCAAGAGCTTCGTAAATACAGCGAACAGCTTTCAAGAAAACCACAGATAATCGTCGCAAATAAAATTGATTTGCTCGAAAAAGAAGAACTCGAAAAACGATTGGAAATTCTTGAAAAACACACAAATCAAAAAGTTTACCCAGTTTCTGCACTTTTGAGAATAAATATAGATGTTCTGAAACAAAAAATCTATGAAACGGTTGGAAAGAGTAAGTTACTGATGCAAAAACAACCAGTCCCAGTTTTTGAAAAACCCAAGCCTATTCGAAGAAAGATCGAAGAAAAATTCGATTTTGAGATAAAGAAAACTCAAGATGGATTTGAAATCTGTGGTGAACAGATAGATAAATGGTTGAGTAGATATTCACTCGAACAAAGAGATGCGCTTGAAAGATTTCTCGATATCTTAGAGAGAAACGGACTGAGTGAAAAACTCAAGCAAATGGGGGCTCAAGATGGAGACACAGTGTGGATTGGACAACACAGTTTTGAATTCAAAGAATAGAATAGGTATCTTTGGTGGTTCTTTCAATCCACCACACGTTGGGCATCTGATCGTGTCCCAATATGTAGTGGATATCTTATCGCTTGATTTGTTGTACATCGTACCAACGTATATCCCACCACATAAACCAAATGACCTTGCACCCTTTGAACTCAGATTCGAATGGTGTAAAATAACCTTTGAAAATCCAAACGTATCGATCAGTGACTATGAAAAAACTCGTCAGGGTATCTCTTATTCTCTGTATACTGTTTTGTATTTTAGCCAACTTCACCATACGAAACCTTATTTCATAACCGGCGAAGATTCTCTGTCATATATTCAAAACTGGTACAGGTACAGAGATCTTTTGGAAAATTGTCATTTTGTAGTCTATCCAAGGTATTGTAACAAACCATACGAAGAACAAGCAAAAAATGTGCTTAAAGAACTATACGATAACATCATCTTCTTACAAGCCCCTTTGATTCAGATATCGGCAAGCGATATAAGAAAAAGAATCAAAGAAAGAAAATCAATCAAAGGCATGGTTCATCCCCAAATAGAAGAGCAGGTGATAGAATATTATTCACTTTGAGTATCCAGGTGTTGTTGGGCTCGCACCAATGGCAGGTATCACAAATAGGGCTTTCAGAAAGATTTGCACCAATTGGGGTGCACAATTTTCATTCACCGAGATGATAAGTGCAGAGAGTGTCATCAGAAACTTCAAGGTAGTTGAAAAAATGCTTCCAAAAGACGAGTCAAATGTCGCAATTCAACTCTTTGGAAATGAACCAAAAACATTGGCTCAAGCCGCAAAGCTCGTTGAATCTTATGCGGCATGGCTCGACATAAACGCTGCATGCCCTGTGAAGAAGGTGATAAAGAAAAATTCTGGTGGAGCCTTGCTCAATGATCTTGAAAGACTCGGAAAGATCATAGAATCTGTCAAATCATCTGTTCAAAAACCTGTGACTGTGAAGATAAGAATCGGTTTTGAAAAAAATATTCTGGATCAGATTATACACAGATGTATAAAAGCAGGTGCCGATGGAATAGAAGTTCATGGGAGAACCGTTGTCCAACAATACAGTGGCAAAGCTTTATGGGACTTAAAACTCTCACAGTATGGTATTCCCATTGCCGTGAGTGGAGATATCTTCGAGATCGAAGATTTTCATAAAGCACTTGAAATATCTGGTGCTCATTCAGCTCTTATAGCCCGTGGAGCTTTGAGAAAACCATGGATCTTTGCACAGATCACTCAAAAAAGAACGCCACGAATCGAAGAAATCAAAGAGATATTCACAAAACACTTGAAGATGCAAATCGAAGATGAAGGTGAAAACTCCATCTACAAAATGCGTCAATACATAGCGGGATATACCCATGGTATGAGAGGTGCAAGGGAGTTCAGAGAGAGATTTATGAAACTGAATAAACTGGAAGATATGGAAAAGTTCACAGAAGAGTTTTTTAATAGTTTTCTAATGAACGAATGTAACGATAAAGTAGTCGAATGGATTGAAGAGAGTCTTGACAGGAGGTGTTGCACATGAAAAAGCTTCTCTTGGTTGTATCGGTGTTAATTGTTAGTGTAGCCATTTTTGGTTATGTAAACCCAGACTACCAGAGCCCAGTAGTGGCAGTTGTCGAGCAGTGTGCACCTGCTGTGGTGAAGGTAGAAGCGGTCAAGTACACAACATCGCCTTACTTCGATCCATTCATGGAAGAATTTTTCAAACGTTGGTTTGGTTACAATCCATTCGGTGGGACACAACAGTCAACAAGTCTTGGATCGGGTTTCATTTTTGACAAACAAGGATATATACTGACCAATGAACATGTAGTAAGTGGATCAAAGGATATAACAGTCACATTACTCGACGGTACAACTTACAAAGCAGAGTACGTAGGTGGAGATAGCGAACTGGATATAGCCGTGTTGAAAATCAAGCCAGAGAAGGATCTTCCCGTAGTGGAATTTGGTGACTCAGATAATTTGAAGATTGGTGAATGGGCAATAGCAATAGGAAATCCACTTGGATTTCAACATACAGTAACGATTGGTGTTGTCAGTGCGACTGGAAGAAGGATTTCAAAACCAGATGGCTCAGGCTATTACACCAATCTAATTCAAACCGATGCGGCAATCAACCCCGGAAACAGTGGTGGTCCACTTTTGAACATCCACGGACAGGTTATAGGAATAAACACTGCAATCATCAACCCACAGGAAGCGGTGAACCTGGGATTTGCCATTCCAATCAACACCGTTAAAAGATTCATCGACCAACTGATAACAACCGGGAAGGCACAGAAGGCATACCTTGGTGTGAGAGTCATGACCGTTACAGAAGACCTTGTAAAGGCAATGGGTTTGAAGGTCAACCAAGGTGTATTGGTCGTTCAAGTGATGGAGAACTCTCCTGCTGAAAAGGCAAAGCTTCAAGAAAACGACGTTATCTTAAAATTTGACAATGTTTCCGTCACAAGCGATGCAGAGCTCGTGTCTTTGATCCACAGCCATGTACCTGGCGATGTTGTGACACTTTTGGTGAACAGATCTGGAAAAGAGATCACTTTGACGGTTAAACTCGGCTCTTCAATTGAAGAAGGTGTCGAGACAACACAGGCTGCTCAGGAATTTTTGGGAATAGTTGTGGATGAAATCACAGGTTCAGATAGGGAAAGCTATTCACTTCCAGCTTCACTCGATGGCGTGATAGTAAGACAGGTGAAAAACTCGGTACAAATTCAAAAAGGAGATGTGATATACCAAATCGCAGTGAATGGAAAAAACAATATCATCAAGTCTGTTAGTGACTGGAACAATGTCGTGTCAAAGATCAAACAAGGAGATTTTGTAGCGCTCTTCGTCTATCGTAAAGGAGCAAAGATGATCTACAGCTTTACATACCGCTGAGGACTCGATTTTCTGAAAATACTCGAGGGGGTGATTGAATGAAAGGTGTGAAACTTTGGCTACTTGGAATAGCAGTTGTGGTGATTTTGGCTATTGTAGGATGTGCGCCTGGATATCCAATAAAACCAAGCGTTGCTCATAACATAGTAGAAGTAACTGCAAACATTACAGATAGTGATTTAGAAGATCTTGCCGATTGGTGTGATGATAACGATTTTCTAATGCTTTGGTATGATTTTGACGATCAGCCAACTGGATTTGATGATCGAAAAACAGTTTTCGAACAAGCAGCAGCTGATAAAAATGTCTATGCAAACAATCAGTATGCGGGTAACTATGGTACAACTTCTTTAGATCAAATTGAAATTCAAATAAATAGTCTTGCAGAAAATCTAAGTGGTACATTGACTCTCTTACTCAGAGCCACAGATATACTTGGAACCACATACGATTTGATAATAAATGATCCCGAAAAGAATAAAGCTGAAATCACCACGTACGTACTTGTCGAATTTACAGAGATTGAATCTAATGTCTACAAAGTAACTAAGGTACAGGTAAGCGGCGAATGGGAGAATTTTACTGTGCCAAAGAACATTCCTGTGTCAGACCTTGCAAACAAAGGTTTTGCGTTCTTTAGAATTGACAATGATAAAGTTGTAGATGCACGGGTAATATATCCATAAGGGGGGATATGAATGAAAAAAACCTTACTGGTGGTACTTGCTCTAACGATCTCGGTATTGAGTTTTGCAGAGATGCAGTTAAAGAATGTGATCATAGTTCCAAAACCGAGTGAACTTGAAGTGAAAGTCTGGCTCAATAAACCTGAAGGTGCTGTCTACCAAGTCAACGAGTCTTTGAACATCTATTTCAAAGCGAACAAGAGTTGTTATGTTTTGATCTATGATATCAGAACCGATGGCAAGATCACGCTTTTGTTTCCAAACAAATACGATTCAAACAACTACATCGCACCCAATGTGAACTATAAGCTCCCCATATCGAATCTGTATTCGTTCAAAGTGTCTCCACCTGAAGGTAAGGAGTACATTCAAATCATCGCTTCAACAAGTTTCATCCCAATAATTCAACAACTCAAAAACCTTGGCACAACCCAATCTTTCCCAATTTTGTCTGAAGACGCAGAGAATTACGTGCAAAAACAGATTATTCCATATCTATCTGGTGAATGGGCAAGCGATATCACCTACTTCTATGTCGGTAGAGGTGCGAGGACCGGTATCGCTCAACTTGAATCCAATCCAACAGGTGCCTATGTGTATGTAGATGGAAAGTACATTGGAAGAACTCCTGCACGGGTTGAACTCGATGAAGGCCAACATTTTGCAACCTTCTATTGGCAGAATGAAGTGGATACAGAGACCTTCTTCATCACAGCGGGACAAACCGTTGTTGTAACAGGCAACTTCGTCAGAAAGTCGATGCTCGATATAAGAACAAATCCATCGAGTGCACAGATCTTTCTGGATGGTAATTACGTAGGTGTCAGTCCAATTCAGGTAGAAGTACAACCAGGCCAGCACACCGTTTTAGCGACAAAGGCCGGGTATGCACCCGCTCAACAGAGTTTTACAATCTCACCGGGTGAAACCAGGACAATTACATTAAATCTCAATCCTGAACAAGCGACTTTGAATATCTTCACAGTTCCAAGTGGTGCTTCTATATACGTGAACAACCAGTACAGAGGAATAGCACCATCGTCTGGATTGAGTCTCAATGTTGCTCCTGGTACATACACCATCACGGCAAGGCTGACAAATTATCAAGATGCATCTTTTACAGTTACAGTCGATCCAGGTGAAGTGAGAAGAATAGACCTAACACTCATTCCAATAGTGAGAAAGGGTACATTGAATATTTTCACAAATCCCACTGGTGCCACGATATATGTAGACGGTAATTACGTGGGAGTATCACGCACCGGTGGATTGAGTGTACAGGTCGATCCAGGCGTCCACACGATCATAGCACAGCTTGCAGATTATCAAGAATCGAGTATCAGTGTGAATATCTCATCTGGAGAAACAAGAAGAGTTGACATAACACTCATACCTGTAGTCAAAAAAGGTGTCGTCAGGGTATACACCAACCCTGTAGGAGCCACAGTTTATGTCAATGGCAATTCTTGGGGTCAAGCTCCTTCGGGAGGAATGAGTATAGAACTCGATGCAAATGTCTTATACAGAATCTCGGCATCTATGCCAGATTATGAAGATGCCACAGTGGATGTTCAAGTAGCACCAAACGAGACAAAAACCATTACCTTGACACTTCAGCCAATACAGAAGACAGGAACGGTGAGCATCAACACGTCGCCAAGTAACGCGCTTGTCTACGTCAATGGTTATCTAAAAGGTGTCACACCGCTCAAGATCGACCTTGATTATGGAACATATCAATTGGTATTGATCAAAGGTGGCTATTACGCGGAATTAATAACTTTGAAAGTAGACAGGAAGAACGTGTCTGTCAACACCACGTTGAAGCCTATTCAATAATTAAAGGGGGCTTTTGCCCCCTTTATTCTTTTACATCGACAATTGAAGCAGAAGGGATACCCTCGAGAAATTTTCTTTCAAATTCCTGCCTTTTGAGATTTCTGACTTTGACTACGACGTTGTATTCTTCTTCTGATTTTTCATAAGTGGTAACAGAGATCAAATCTCCACCACATTGATACATCAGATACAGTATCTTTGATAAAATACCTGGGACATTTTGTATGCGAAAGACATACCTTGTACCTTCTTCTCTTGCACCCAGCATATTTATAAAGACTTTGAAGATATCGGATTCGGTGATTATGCCAATTAATCTTTCTTCTTCAAGGACTATGAGTGAACCTATTTTCTTGTCTGACATGATCTTTGCTGCATCTTCTATAGGTGTGTTCGGATGAACATGAACGACGTCCTTTCTCATAATTTGTTTTATCTTCAATTTGCTCAAAAGGCTTGTGAGCTCCCAGACATCAAGAGTGGTTGCTTGAGAAGGTGAAGCAGAGAGTAAATCTTTTTCTGTGATGATTCCAACAACCTTTTCATTTTTAACCACAGGTAATCTCCTTATGCCTTTTTTCCTTATGATATCCATCGCTTCGGAAAAGGTTGTCTCTGGCGAGACGGTTATCACTTCTTTGGTCATAACATCCTTGACAAACACATAAACACCCCCTGACAATTATCTTACTACATCTGTGAATCATCTGCTTCATTATCACAGCAAGAGACACAATCTAAATAAAAAAAGGACCCACAAGGGGTCCTTATTATGCTTGATCAACTTTTTAGAAGAGCATTCCAAGTAACCCGATCACGGCACCTGCCGCACCAACTATGATACCTATCAGAGCCATGTTGTATACTTCGTCGATTTTCTTTGAGAATTGAACTGTGGCAGCCTCTATGTCCGTCTTCCATGGTTTGCCATCTACGGTCTTTTTAACTGCTGCTATATCCTGTTCATTTTGAGACACCTTTTGGTTCAAAGAGACGACTTGTCCGGCAAGTGTACCAACATTTCCTTCAAGAACTGAAACTTTTTTCGCAGCCTGTGTTGCATCTGCCATATCTTTCTTGAGTTTTTCGACATCTGTTGCAAGAGAAGCAACCTGACCTTCGACCAATGAGAGTCTTGCATCCAGTTGGTTTGAAGTTGTGGTGAGTGCTTTTTTCAAAGAATCGACATCAGTGGCAAGTTTTGATTCAAGTGTGGCTACTCTTGCCTCAAGGTCTGCAAAGCTTTTTCTGAGTGTGAGAAGTGTTTGTATATTGCTTTCAACTGCGTCAACTCTCTTACTCAAGGTAGTGACATCTACTTTAACCTGGTCTACAGATTTTGATATCGCATCGACCTTTGCAGATAATGAATCAACCTTACTTGAAACAGATGAAATATTCGCGTTGATAGCGTCTATATTACCCTTGAGTTGTGAAAGGATCTGTGAAGAAATCTGAGCTTGAAGATCTGATACAGTTTTTTCAACAGCTGAGACCTTTGCAGAAAGTTGGTTGTACATGGTCATCATTTTGTTCTCCGATGCGGCAATCATTGTCGGCATATCCTTTTTTACCTGGGCGATGTCCACAATCGTTGATTTTAAGTTTGAAATCTCTGCAAGTACTGTTTGCAAGGTTTGATCACTTGCGGAGATTTGCTCGCTGTTCCTTTGAACTCTTGTCAAAGTTGTGCTGATCAAATCTTCAACTGTAGAAAGTCTTTTGATCACGTTCTGTAAATCACCTGAAGCCATACCCTTCTCAATTTGCTGAGTCAGATAATCCATGAGTTTTTTCATTGCGACTGCAACTTGGTAGCGCGTCATTGGGTTGTTACCTTGAAAAGTACCATCAGGCATTCCTGAAACTATCCCCAATTTAGAAAGTGTCGTCACGGCTTCATAAGCCCAGTGATTGACTGGAACATCTGAAAAACTCTGCGCATAAACAAAGGCAGCAACAGTTAATACAACTACCAGAAGAACTTTCTTCATGAATTCCACCTCCATCTGACGTTTTCTTTTACTATATTACCATAGCAACTAATCATTAGACATTCAAGAATGTGCAGTTGTTTAAAAAACGAAGATGTGATATAATGTAGACAAATACAGTCTGAATTTGGAGGTTTTCTATGGCAATTTCACTAACCCAAGTCGATATTCTCACAGCCTTTTTACATGGCATTATATCTTTTTTCAGCCCATGTGCGATACCTTTGATTCCTTCATTCATAGCGCTGTTAATCTCAGAAAAAAATATCAAATCCCTTTGGAGGATTCTTGGATTTTTCATCGGACTTTCAGCTACCTTTTCAATCTTGGGAGCTTTGTCAGGCTCGATTGGCGTTCTAATTGATAGACTAACAATGAGATACATAGCTGGTTCTTTAATTCTATTGATGGCAATTCTTTTTTTGTTCCAGATTCAGATCTTCAAAGTCAGATCTTTTAACTTTTATCGTTTCAAGTCAGGTGGTCTTTTTTCAGGAATAATCATAGGCATTGGTATAGGTCTTGTGTGGATTCCGTGCGCGAGTCCTGTTCTCGCATCGATATTGGTAATTGCTTCCACGAAAGGAAATGTTTTGAAAGGCTTGTTGATGCTTTTTGTGTATTCTCTGGGAATATCTATACCGTTTTTGTCGATCGGTGGAATTGTCTCGAGAATCTTCACACGAGTGAGTTTCAAAAAACCGGTATTTGAAAAGGTGCTCAAGTACATCTCGGCTGTCTTACTCTTTGCCATAGGCATACTGGTCTTCACGGGAAGACTCTTTGGATAGAGAGGTGATTGAATGAAAAAATCCATGATTTTCACGATCTTGATTTTCAGTACCTTGATCATGGCTCAATCGATTCTTTTTACCGATCTTGAGATCGCAGTGAATTTGGCAAGGATAGAACAAAAGAAACTCGCAATAGTTTTTACCACACAAACTTGTCCTTACTGTGCAAAGTTGAAAAATGAAACACTGACTGACAAAACTGTGAAAGAGTTAGTACTTGCCAATTACATCTTCGCTGAGGCTTTGTTTGATTACAACAAGAAAACAGCGGCATTTGGCAAACCGATGAGTTATCCCGAACTCTTCTCTGCCTTCCAGGTGAACAGTGTACCTGTCACGTGGTTTTTCACAAGCGAAGCTACGCCATTGGTCTATCTACCGGGTTATGCTCCTGCACAGACCTTTGCACAAGTTCTCAAGTATGTGTATCAGGAATTGACTGAAGATTTCCAACAATACATGAAAAGAAAAGACGATTTTCAAGGAGAGAGAAAAATCATTCCAGTGAATGAAGAGCAAGCCAAATACGTCCTGAAAAACGATCCATATTCAATACAAATAGATAAATTGCCACAGAAAATCGATCCATACAAGGTGTATGTTGTGCAAGAAGAGACCTTGGCTCAACAGCTCTCAAATGCAGGTGTATTCAGAGTACTCCTCGTCGAACAAGATTAGTCAGTTTGAGCCTTTTGTTGTCTCTTTCTTTTTGAGAAATTAAAATAGATTCCCAGGGCAAACACAACCAACGAAAGTACTAATAAAGCCACAAGACCCACCGTGCTCGAAAAGAGTGCGGTGGTCTTTTCTTGATCTTTTGACAGGAAAAAATAAATCCATCCAATAGCCTCAATTGAAAGAATCACAGATGCAGCTAAAAGGCTGAGTATCGCTATAACTGAAGAACTCTTTCTCACGGCAAGAAGTCCAGTAATGATTCCGAAGACTGCACAGATTCCAAGCATTATTACAAACCAATTTTGTTGAATGAACTGATTTGTCTTTGACAAAACATCGAATCTCTTTATCAAAAAGTCTAAAAGATAATAGACCACGCCACCACCCACAAAGAAACCAACTAAGAAGACAAAAACCTTGAAAAGTACATACAACGCTATTGCACATATTATTCCAAGAACAAAGAAAGCCACATATTGGGTCAATTCCGATCCAGTTACCCATTCGCGAAATTTTTCGAATCTGTCGTAGAGCATGGGATAAACCACAAATCCTCCCAAGAGAAAACCGAACAGGCTTACAGAAATCTTTTCCACAAACCTTGCCGCAAAGATCAAAAACACACAGATTGGTATAACTACGTACCAACTTTGCATCAAAAGCCATAGGTATTGATTTGCATTTTCCACCAATTGCTCAAAGGATAGCAAAATAACTCACCCCCATAGTATAATAACACTTGTCATGATAACAAGGAGGTCTTGCCCATGCAAATATCGATGAATGTTTCTTCTATACCCGCATCAAAGACACTTGAGGTGAATGCACTTGCGCAGGAACTCAAGAAAAAGGGTGTCGATGTTGTAAATCTGACGGCGGGTGAGCCTGATTTTCCCACACCCTCTCCCATAGTAGATGCCGCGATAGAGGCTCTCAAAATGGGATTCACAAAATACACAGATTCTTCTGGAATCCCCGAATTGAGAGAAATGATAGCCAAGCATGTCTCAAAGAAATTCAAAGTTCCATGCACAGCCAACCAAGTCGTCGTGAGTAATGGTGGAAAGCAAGCGATTTTCAATGCACTTGCAAGTGTGATAAGCCAGAACGATGAAGTGATCATAATCGATCCATGCTGGGTTAGTTACGAACCAATGGTTCTATTACTTGGCGCAAAGGCCGTCCATGTGAAAACCCAGTTTGAAAAAGAATTCATTCCAAATCCAGAAGAGATAGAGAAATCCATCAGTCCTGCAACAAAGGTTATAATTGTCAATAGCCCGAACAACCCAACTGGTACAGTCTATGATGAAAAAACCCTTTATGAAATATATGAAATTGCAAAAAAGTATGATCTTTTGATCATAAGCGATGAGGTTTATGAACCTTTGGTTTATGATACAGATCATATTTCTCTGTTCAGCATATCCAAGGGTGACAGGACAGTTCTTGTGAATGCCTTTTCAAAATCTCATTCCATGACAGGTTGGAGAATAGGTTACTTAGTAGCTCCAATAGAAATAGCCAGAGCTGCAGCAAAGATCCAAGGACATTTGACTTCTAACATAAACAGCATTACCCAGTACGCTGCCTTAAAAGCCTTCGAAGTCGATACGACCTATATGAAGGACAGATTTAGAAAGAGGAGAGATCTGGTTTGTTCTATGCTCTCTGAATTGAAATTGAATTATCTAAGACCAAAAGGCGCGTTTTATGTTTTGATAGATGTCAGGGAATTTGAACAAGACGATGTGCAATTTTGTATGAAACTTTTGAACGATCAACACGTTGCACTTGTACCTGGATCGGCTTTTAATGCACAAGGCTTTGTGAGACTCTCTTTCGCGACTTCTGAAGATCTACTCAAAAAGGGTATTGATAGGATAGGAAAATTCATAAGAAGGTGAAGATAAGTGATCAAAGAATTTTTGAAAAAGCATTGGTACAGATATCTGCTGGGTATCTTGGTGCTCGTTTTGGTAGATCTATCTCAACTTTTTGTTCCCAAACTCGTTGGTCAGGTTGTTGATCATTTGAAACTGCCCAATCCAAATCAGAGATACATATGGCTCATGATAAGTTGGATAATGGGTATAGCTCTTGGAATGGCTATTTTGAGGTTCTTTTGGAGATATTTCATCATAGGCGCTTCAAGAAGATTTGAATATGTCTCGAGAAATTTTTTGTTTGAAAAGCTCATGTCTTTGACACCTGGATATTTCGACCAAAATCGTAGTGGCGATCTGATGGCAAAGCTCACCAACGATTTGCAAGCCGTGAGAATGGCTTTGGCACAGGGAGTTGTGATGTCAGTTGATGCAACTTTCATGGCTGTTATGACCTTGTTTTTTATGGGTTCAATGGTCAGCTGGCGCCTGACCTGGCTTTCTTGTATTCCTTTACCTGGACTTGCCTTTGTTGCCTTGTTCTTCGGTAGGATGATTCATAAAAGATTCATGGAAGTTCAGAGAGAATATTCTTCTTTGAGTGAACTAACCGAAGAAACCATCTCGGGTGTGAGAATTGTAAAGTCTTTTTCCGCAAATGATAGAATACACCAACTGTTCAACGAAAGATCACAAAGAAATTACCAGGCGGGAATGTCTCTTGCAAAAGTCTCTTCTTTGTTCTTCCCATTGATGACATTTTTTGCAGCTTCATCACAAATACTCGCACTGGGTTTTGGTGGAAAGATGGTTATAAATAACACAGTGACGCTTGGTGAGTTTGTCGCATTCAATTCTTATCTTGGTATGCTCACTTGGCCTATGATGGCTCTTGGCTGGGTGTTGAACATGATTCAAAGGGGTAGGGCGTCCTATCAAAGATTGATGCAAATAGTCAATGAAAAGCCTCAGGTAACAGAGCCAGAAAATCCTACAAAAATAGAGAAGATCGAATATGTCGAATTCAAAAACCTGACCTATCGCTATCCGAACACAGAAAGAGATGTTCTCAAGAATGTGAGCTTCTCTTTCAAAAAGGGTGACATGGTTGGTATAGTTGGAACTGTGGGGAGTGGTAAATCCACATTGGTTAGACTCCTCACGAAATTGTATCCAGTTGAAAGGGGCAAAATATTCATTAACGGTGTCGATATAAACGATATTTCATCAAAAAATATAAGAGAACTCATCGCTTTTGTGCCACAGGAATCTTTTCTTTTTTCAGATCAAATTCAGAAAAATATCGCCTTTGCACAGGAAAAAATCGATCATGAAAAAGTGGTACATTACGCAAAGCTTGCATCAGTTCATGATGAAATAGAAAAATTCTCCCACGGCTATGAGACAGTCGTTGGTGAAAGAGGTGTGACACTTTCGGGTGGGCAGAAACAGAGAGTGACAATAGCAAGGGCACTCTACACTCAGAGAGATCTTCTCATATTCGACGATTGTCTATCTGCAGTAGATCCTGAGACAGAAGAAAAGATCATCGGTGCGTTGAGAAAAAACTACAGGGAAAAAACTATGATCGTGATCACTCACAGATTAAAAGTACTCAAAGATGCAGATGTCATTATAGTCCTTGATGAAGGCGAGATAGTTGAAAAGGGAAATCATGAACAATTGATGGACTTCGACGGAATGTACGCAAGAATGTTCAAAAAGCAAATGATCGAGGAGGAACTCGAGTGTGAATAAATTAGTCGTTGTCTTTTTAATAATCTATTCTTCGCTCTTTGCTGCTGTTAGTTATTATTTTGAGAGTGCCAATCTGGTTATAAAAGGTTTGGAAAGCTATGATTCTGTAAAAATCATTGTGGATCAGATCAATTTCACCGTAAATGCAAAAGATATCAAGATACCTTGGCAGAAAAATTCCGATGCAACTATCAAACTCATACCAGTAAAGGATAATCAGGAGAAAGAACCTGTGACATTGAAAGTCAATGCAACTAAGGACCTTGCTCCAAAGATCACTATCGACGTCCCAACTTATGTTCCAGCCCAAAAAATAGAATTTCCCGTATCGATATTGGATGACTGGGATGAAAATAATAAATTGACCATCAGAACTTATCTTGATGGCAAGTTTTTCGACGGTTTTAAAAATGGTTCCATCGTTGTTGACGCCTTTTTGCTTCATTCTGGGGAACATCGACTCAGAGTGGTTTGTAAAGACAGTGCCTCAAATGTCGTCGACAAAACCTATAAATTCATAGTGGTTCCACAGATTCCAGTTGCTCCTTCGATCAACCTTGGTAAGATCGTCTCAAACAGGACCCATCGTGCTTACTATATAGAAAGCAGTGAGTTGAAAAAAGATGATTTCAAGCAGAATACATTCGAGAAAGACTTTTATTTTGTCTGTGATGTCGATGGTGCGGGAAACGAGAGTTTTCCTGTTTTGAATTACTCACTTAAAAATCTTGAGAGAATCGCGACCACAAATTTGATCACCTTGAATAGCGGTTTACTCACATCATCGGAATACACTGTTTTTGGTAAATTGGTGATACCCTCATCGGAAACGGTCGTTTTGAGACAAAATGCCGTTTTGAAGATTCCACAGGGCTGTGAAATAACTGTGAAGGGTACACTCATAGCTGAAGCAGGGACAAAGATCATCGGACAAGGTAAATTAATCATAGCAGACGAAGGACGTTTTGCAGCAGTTAATGCAAAGTTAGAAATTAACCTATCGATTTCTGGCTCTTGTATAGTCTGGTTTTCAGATCTTGATCTTTCAAAATCAAACTTTTCAGTAACCCGTGCAGCTGCCATTTCATTCAAAAATGTGAAAGCAAAGGAACTCGAACTGACAAATATCAAGAAAGCCTGGTTTAATTCTTGTGAAATGGGCAAACTCATTATAAAGAACGTTGGTAAGTTTTTTGTTACCGACTCAAAGATAAATCACCTGAACGTTTCGAATTTCTCTTCGGGAAGACTTTATTCAACATCACTTTATTCCAACGATATCACTATTTCAATCAGTAACTTCTCGGTCGTGGAATTTGTCGATAGCTGGATCTCTGCAAACAAATGTGCTCAGGTACAAGATTACTCTGTTCTAAGATTGAGAAGTACACAAATAAATGGTGATGTTGCCATCACTCTTTCTGGTTACTCTGTCTTTGACAGTTTTGCCAATGACATTTCTTCTTCAACAGCACTCTATGCCAAGGACTCAAGAGTTAGGCTCTTCAAAACAAAGATCCTTGGAGAGGTTGTCAAGGTTGGAAAATCAGAGATCATCAGTATGTGAATTCGATGAAGATCTTCTAAGAATTCTCAAGTTACCCGATGTGGGCAAGTCTTATCGTCCAACACATGCAACCACATTGTTGGCATGGTACTCAAAACCCAGTAAATCTCAGAGAAGATTGATCGAGCTCGGTTGTGCTACTGGAGCTGTATGTGCATATCTTGCCTTGAGATATAAAATAATCGTCACTGCCATAGAAAAGGATGAATTTTTATTCAAATCTGCACAGAAAACAATTGAAATGAACAATTTGTCAAATATGACGGTTCACAACATCTCTTGTTCGCAGGTACGTGATTTTTTTCAGGCGGAATCTTTCGATATGGTCGTGGCAAATCCTCCACACCACTTGACAAATATACCAAGTCCAGATTCCCTGAGGAGGACCACCAGAACGGCTGATTTTCAAAGTGCCATTGAATTCATCGAGGCAACGAGTTACCTTCTCAAAAACAAAGGAGTCTTTGTTTACATACTACCACCAACGCATTTGAGTTTCTGGGTGGTGGAGTTTACAAAAAGAAAACTCCAACCAAAAAAGGCGCTGCCAGTCTATGGAAGTCCAAAAGGTAATGCACAATTTTTTCTTCTGAAGGGTGTGAAAAATGGGGGCATCGGACTCATAATCGAGCCCCCGTTATTTCTCAAAAGAGCTTGAGTTCCTTTATTCCACTTTCGACTATCTGCTTTGTGTCTCTCGCTATGACCATTTCTTCATCGGTTGGAACTATCAAGACGGCTACCTTTGAGTCTGGCGTACTGATAATTCTTTCCACTCCTTTTACTTGATTTAGATTTTTATCTATTTTTATTCCAAGAAATCCAAGGTACTCACAAACCTTTTCACGCACATAAGGTGAGTTTTCTCCTACACCTGCGGTGAAAACTATTGCATCAACACCATTCATCGCTGCAGCATAAGCGCCGATGTATTTTGCTATTCTATAGACATAGATATCAAGGGCAAGCTGAGCCATTTCATTTCCTGAATGAGCTGCATCTTCGATATCTCTCATGTCAGAACTCAGTTGTGATAAACCAAGCACACCACTTTTTTTGTTGAGTATATCGTAGACTTTATCAACAGACATTCCAAGGTTTTGTTGCATGTAGATAACTATTGCTGGATCGATATCACCAGATCTTGTGCCCATGACGACTCCTTCAAGTGAAGTGAATCCCATCGATGTGTCCACAGACTTTCCATGTCTCACAGCAGCTATCGATGCCCCATTACCAAGGTGACAAGTTATTACTTTGAAATCATAATAATCTCTTCCAAGTATTTCAGCCGCTCTTTTAGAAACATATCTATGACTCGTACCATGGAAACCATATCTTCTGATCCTGTATTTTTCGTAGAATTCGTATGGTATAGGATAAAGAAAAGCCTTCTTGGGCATCGATTGATGAAAAGCAGTGTCAAAAACACCTACGTTTGGAACATTTGGTAGTAATTTCTGAACGGCGCGAATTCCCATGATGTTCGGTGGATTGTGTAAGGGAGCAAGATGAACATTTTCTTCTAAGACCTTCATCACTTCATCGTCAATCAAAACCGAGCTTGCAAATCGCTCTGCACCATGTACAACCCTGTGGCCAACTGCGCTGATTTCGGACAGATCTTTTATAACACCTATCTCTGGATCGAGCAATACTTCCAATATCAATTTCAGGGCTTCTTCATGATCTTTCATGGGTTTTTCGATCACATGTTTGTCGGCATTGACACGATGAACAAGTCGGCTACCCTCGATACCAACTCTCTCGGCAAGTCCTTTGCACAAGACTTTTTCACCTTCCATATCGATAAACTGATACTTCACCGATGAACTGCCACAGTTGACAACCAATATCTTCACAAGATTCCCTCCTCTAAACTCTATTGTAATGCCCCGTTGGAAATTTCATGACCAAACCCTTTAATTCATATTCCGTCAATTTTGATAAAACCTCGGGAAGTCCCAAATTCAGCTTGCTCACAATTTCCTCTGCCAACAGCGGACCTTCATCAAAAATTTTCAAAAAATCATCTTGTCTCTCATCTTTTACCAAAGTTATTCCATAGTATTCAAGTATCTGAGTTGAATCTGTTAGTGGTATTGCGCCCATTTTTAAAAGCCAGTTACAACCCTCGCTCATTTTTTTGTCTATATCTGCAGGTACAGCGAAAACATCACGCCCTATCTCAGCAGACATTCGAGCGGTAATCAAGGCACCACTATCCATAGGTGCTTCAATGACGATCGTTGCTCTGCAAAGGCCTGCAATGATCCTATTTCTGGCGGGAAAATTCTGTTTTGCCGCTTTCGTACCAAAAGGGTACTCACTCACGATGCAACCGTTTTCAACGATTCTCTCGTACAACCTTCTATTAGAGGCTGGATAACATACATCGACTCCCGTCCCAAGTACGGCTATTGTTTTTCCGTTGTTTTCAATCGAAATTTGGTGAGCAAGACTGTCGACTCCAAATGCCATACCACTCACTATCGCAAGATCTGCATGAACCAGTTCAGGTAATATTTTCTTTATTACCAACCTTCCATAATCAGTGATACGCCTTGTACCAACAACCGCTATACATTTCTCATTGAGCAGTTTTTTATTACCAAGGCAGAATAAAACAGCTGGTGGAGAGATCGTTTGCCTTAAAAGTTCGGGATAATCTTCATCCCAAAAACTAATTATCTCTGTACCGATTTCTTTGGCTCTTCTTTCTTGATCATTCATGAACTTTTCATCATAATGTGCTTTGAATCTCTCAAAACCATCCATGAAGTCTGCCTTCAGAATTTCTTCAATAGAATCAAATCTTGAAACGATGCGCTCAAGTTCTTCAATTGAAAACCTTCCAAAATAAGAGAGTGCAAAGATCTCAATTGGTTTCATTTTTTTGCATAATCTCCTTTATTTTATCGGCCACTCCAGATGGTTTACCTGGTATGCACATGTCGTAAGATGCCTTACCAGCAACCACAGCCTTTGCATAGGCTTCACAACCGGCATAACCACAAGCACCACAATTGGCACCAGAAAGGACCTGCTTGATCATCTCAACTCTTGGATCTTCTTTTACTTCAAATTTTTTCGCAGAATACGCCAAAAAAGTACCAAAAGCAAAACCAAGAACTGTTAACAACAAAGTCGAATAAAGTACAGTCATCTTATCACCTCACAGCTTTATCAAGCCTTGGAAACCCATGAAAGCCATCGAGATTATAGAAGCAAGTATCAAAGCTATTGGTAACCCTTCAAATGATTTTGGTAAATCGTAGAGTTCAAGTCTCTCTCTGATACCAGCGAAAATTACCAAAGCCAATAAAAATCCCAGCCCAGCACCAAGTGCATGAGAAGCCGCCTCGAGTAATGAATAATTTGCCTGTGCGTTCAAAATCGCAACTCCAAGTATGATACAGTTTGTAGTGATTAATGGCAAATAAATCCCAAGAGCTTCATAAAGTCCTGGACTGTTCTTCTTCAAAAAGAACTCGACAAATTGCACAAAAGTTGCTATCACAAGTATAAACACCACAATCTGCAAAAATCCCAATCCCATTGTGACAAGTAATTTGTTCACAAACCATGTTATGACCGACGACATCACAAGTACAAACGTAGCTGCAAACCCCATGCCAACGGCTGTGTCCATTTTCTTCGAAACACCGAGAAATGGACAGATTCCCAAAAATCTTATAAAGACATAGTTGTTAACTAAAAGGGCAGAGAAGAGTATCAGAAAAACTCTCATTTCTGTTCACCTCTTTGTTTACGCTTCATTCCAATGAATGCAAAAAGTGCAGCCAAAAGACCAAGGGTCATATAACCACCAGGAGGCAGTATCATGGCAAAGACGTTGAAAGCCTTACCCCAAATATGCAAACCAAAAACAGTCCCATTTCCCAAAAGCTCTCTGATACTACCCAGAAGGACCAGAGATCCGGTGAATCCAAAGCCAACACCAAGCCCATCTAAGAAAGAAGCCCAGATACCATTTTTTGAAGCAAAGGCTTCGGCACGTCCCATGATTATACAATTCACTACAATCAATGGTATGAAAAGTCCAAGTGTTTTCCACAGATCATAGATGAAAGCGTGCATCAATAAGTCAAGGATTGTAACAAAAGTTGCTATAACAGTTATAAAGATAGGTATTCTGAGATTTTTGGGGACATTCTTTCTTATTGAAGAAATCACCACATTGGACAAAGCCAATACACTTGTTGCAGCAAGCCCCATACCAAGGCCATTGATAGCACTCGTAGTAACTGCAAGGGTCGGACACATACCAAGTACTTGAACGTAGGTGGGGTTCTCTTTGAAAAATCCCTTTGTGAATTCTTTCAAAGAACTCATCATTTCACCCCCGATTTCAAATAAGAAAGCATGGCATTGATTGCATTAACAACCGCTCTGGGTGTTATAGTTGCACCGGTCATCACATCACTGACCTTTACAACCCCTTTTGTCTTAGCTTCTTGGGGCGATAAATTTGACATATTCGCATCTTTATCCACACGAAGACCATTTTCCAATGCAGATGGCTCTATCGGATAAAATCTTTTTTGAATATCTTCTTCCCCTATTTTTGCACCAAGGCCAGGTGTTTCTTGAGAGTAATCTGTCACGCGAATCGATAAAAGCATGAAACCATCTGATTTTCTAACAAAACTCGCAACAACGGAAACCGCTCCTCCATATCCTATAGCCGATCCACTCAGTACATAGACAATTCCCATATCTGAATCAAATTGATAAACCGGAGAATAAACCTTGCCATTGTTTTCTTCAAAGATTACTTTTGTTTCATCTTTCACCTGCGCAACGGTTGTCTTGATTTTGTCCAAAGGCACTACGTATTGTCCGCTTTCATCTTTTAACACCGCTTCTATGGCTTCAAACTTTTTTCCGAGCTCTACTATCGCAATACGATCCTTTGTAATGGTATACACCAAACCGAGTGCGAAACCAGCAACGGCACAGTATATTAGTAGGATGAATCCCATCTTCACATATTCTTTCATGATTTCACCTCACCGAAAATCCTTGGCTTGAAAACACGATCTATCAAAGGAGTTAGAGCGTTCATCAAAAGTATCGCCAAAGATACACCTTCTGGATAACCTGCAAAATATCTTATTGTCATAGTGACAAGACCACATCCCAAACCAAAAACCGCTTGACCTTTGAAAGTCATAGGGCTTGTAACCATATCTGTAGCCATGAACAAAGCCCCGAGAAAGAGTCCACCACTCAATATATGAAACAAAGGTGTACCGAATCTACCAGGATTTATGAAATAAAATAAACTCGAAAATAGGAAAACTGTACCTATGTAAGACAATGGAATAATCGGACTGACTCTTTGCTTGTACAATAAATAGACAAATCCAATCACCAACAAAAGTACACTCGTCTCACCTATGCATCCACCCACGTTGCCAAAGAAAAGATCGGTATAACTAAAACTGCTCAAAGCTTCTTTCAATCCCTGTTGCTTTAGAACTCCAAGTGGTGTAGCCGACGTCAAAACATCCCAAGGAGATTTTGAAAAAGCCATCAACGGATTGATCCATCTTGTCATGAGTGTAGGAAATGATATTAAGAGAAAGACCCTTCCAACAAGCGCAGGGTTGAATATATTTTGACCTATACCACCAAAAGCCTGTTTTGCGATACCTATTGCTATTATTATTCCAATCAATAAGAGCCACCACGGAGCAGTTGGTGGGAGGTTCATGGCAAGTAACAATCCTGTCACTGCGGCGCTAAAATCAGGTACAAATTCTTTCTGCTTTCTCAAAACCTTGACTATAAACCACTCGATCATCTCAGCCGCAACCGCTCCAAAGATACATAGAAAAAGTGCATACCAACCAAAAAACAAAGCCGCTCCTGCAACTGCTGGACCGAGTGCGATCAAAACATCAATCATTATATTTCTCACAGTATCTTCACTTCTTATATGTGGTGCATCTTTTGTGATTAACTTCATTTTTTACCACCCCTCAGAGCCTGATAGACCTTCTTAGCGAGTTTAATCGCTCGCACATGGTCTATCTTTGAAGGACATACATAGGCACATGAACCACATTCTACACATGCCAAAAGACCTTCTTCAACTGCATCGTCGTATTTTCTCTTATTTGCAAGAAGATACAACAAGTAAGGTTGCAATCCCATCGGACATGCAAAAACACATTTTGTACATCTGATACATGCCTTTTGAACATATTCTTTTTCCTTCAAAAGAACTGTTATTCCACTTGTACCTTTCATGATAGGTATATCAAGCCTATTTATGGCTATACCAGTCATCGGGCCACCGAGAATTACCCTTTCTGCTTCTTCTTTTATCCCTCCTGCGTACTTCAAGATCTCTTCTACAACGGTACCTATCCTTGCTACAACGTTGATAGGTTTGTTAACCCCTTCTCCACTTATCGTCAAACCTCTTTGAACAAGAGGTTTTCGATCAACAACAGCTTCCTTTATCGCAATGACCGTTTGTACATTCTGCACGACAACACCCACATCCATTGGAAGACCACCAACTGGGACTTTTCTACCTGTAATGGCATATATGAGTTGCTTTTCTGCCCCCTGTGGGTATTTAGTCTTCAAAAGCTTCAATTCAATTTGATCTGAATTCAGAAGAGTTTTCAAATGTTCATAGGCATCGATCTTATTGGATTCAATGCCGATGTATGCCTTTTGAACTTGTAGTGTTTTCATGACTATCTTTATACCTAAAATTAAATCCTGAGCCTTTTGAAGCATTAACTTGTGATCGATTGTCAAATATGGTTCACATTCGGCTGCGTTAACTATGAATGTGTCTATTTTTTTGTCGGCAGGAGGGGAGAGCTTTACATGTGTTGGAAACATTGCACCACCAAGACCGACTATTCCGGCTTTTTTGATAGTCTCGAGAAGTTGTTCTTTCGTAAGATTTTCCCAATCGGCGTGCTCTAAATACTGCCATTCATCGTCTGAAGTCTTCTGTATGACCACTGCCTCCATTGGTCTACCCTGTATCGGGTGATAGATCTTGTCTATCTTTTTCACAACACCTGTAATTGGCGAGTGAACATAAGCCGAAATAAAACCACCAGGCTCTCCTATCACTTGTCCGGTCTTTACTTGATCATTCTCCTTTACAATGCATTTTGCTGGTGCTCCGGCATGATTAGAGAGAAAGACATAAACAACTTCTGGTGGATTAAGGTAAAGTAACTGTGATTCTTTCGCCAGTTCCTTTTTTTCAGGTGGATGAATTCCTCCTCTAAAACTCAGCAACCTCACTGTTTCACCTCCCGCATCAGATCGATATTCTTGAGAAGTTCTTTTGAATGTATGTTGTAAAGTGGCTCGCCAGGTTTTTCGTTGTAATAGGGTCTTGAGCAATCTGGACAGCCACTCGTCAGTAAAGCACTGCCGGCATCAGCAGGAATTCGTTTAAAACCAACTATGTCATTTCCTTCCAGAACGATGAGATCTGCCCTGTTGGTGAAGATCAAATAACGTGCCAACTGAATCCTTCTATATCTTTCGATTGAAGGTCTTTTAGTACTTGACAGTACCGTCCCTTTGATTGGCATAAAGGCAAACAAAGCCACTTGAATTTCAAGTTCACGCATCTTGTTCATCACTTCAAAGAGTTCTCTGTCTGTTTCACCTAAACCAACGATTATATGAGTTGAGATTTTTTTAGGGAAGGAACGTGAAGAGTCTTCAAGTAGTTTCATTGTTTGTTGAAAACTTCCACCCCTGATTTTTGTGAAAAATCTTTCGCTGGCAACATCCAAAGCAATACTGACTCTATCGACACCTAATTCAAAATATTCGTTGACTTCATCTATGTTTTCTGCTCGAACAGAAATAGAGATAGCCCTATTTGTTTGTTTGATTTTGGTCAAAAGATGTCTCAGATCTTTACGATAGCCTTTATATGAAACAGTTTGAATACAGATTCTCTTCAGATCACTTGATTTTATCGGCTCGATGATCTGATCGAAGTTGACCTCTTCCCAAACTACACGACTCAAAAATCTGTGGTTTGTCTTGGATGTCAAAGCATGTGTACAATACAAACAATTAAATTGACACTTCCCATCGAGCATCAAATACGCTGTCTCAAGATCCAGAGTTACCCCTCTGCGCAGTCCCAATTTGTAAAGTGTTCCAACTGATGCTCTGAGTATCAATTTTTATCATCTCCGACTTGATAGATGTATATTTTTTCATCAGACTCCAAGTCAATCTTACCACTTGAATAGTGTATATCAAAGCCATTCAGTTGTTCTGGGATCTCAGCGTTCACAGCCTTTCTGACTAAGATGTTAACAGCTGTACGTTTCGACAAATCTAATTCGTACGCCCTATGAGCGAGAGTTCTTTGATGTGAAACTGTGGAAAATACAATTGCCGCTATTAGACTTATGAGCAATAAACCGACAATTACGTCTAAAATCAGAAATCCTCTCATAAGTTATCAAAATTGCATGAAGAAATACGATGCTATCAATATTATTCCTAAAATCATTAAAGTCATCAAAAAAGCCATGAGAAAATCAGACCCACTGGATTCATGAGAAGGCTTGGTACGATGTGGTTGTGTCTTTGAGATCTTTGATGAATCTTCTTGTATCATCTCAGATATCTTATCTTCCCATTTTTGCTGTTGCATGGAACTGATTTTTTCTTCAAACCTATTTTTCTCTGACATGATCTTCACAGATTTTGGAACAATTCCTCTGGCTATAATCCCTTCACCCATATCAACCTTTATGAGAAAATATTCTTGCTTTTTTCCTTTCAGAATTTCTTTACCAACAAGAGTTCCTGCCAATGGCATGACATTTCCCTTATCTGAAAAATGTTTTGGATAAAGGCTTTTCAGTTTTTCAAGGTTCTCTGGATTTCTAACATTGAGAACAACGAAGAACAACGGTTCAGACAAATCGAATTCGGCAAGAGTCCTTCCCCTTATTGGGTCTACAAGTGGAAAGATTTCTGGAAGATTTGATATATCAGGTCTTTTGAGAATCTCAGCCAATCCTTCGTCATCAAACTGCTCCCATAACTGCATGAAATTCTCGGCAGAGATCTCTTCATAATTTACCTGCTTGAAATCAACACTAATCTCGATCTTTGGTGCCCATTCTTTGAAAATTTCTGAAACGATGTACTGAACAAGTTCTTCATCCTTATCTTGAACGGCTGCAGTGATCTCAGCACCAAAGATTTGAGAGCCTTTTCTGGAAATATAACTTGAAAGATAATTCAAAAATTCACGTGACAGATCTGTACTCTCTGGAATTTGAGCGAATATTTTGTTTTTCATCTCATTAAAAGCTTTTATGAAACCAGCATAATCAGAAGAAAGGTCTATATTCAAATAGCTTGAATACCTACTTGGTATAACCACTAAGTCATACTCAGGTTGCTCATTAGCCTTTCCAAAGAAAAACCCCACACCCTCCTCTGCAGTCACGCGACTTTTCAAGTGATATTTGACAAAATAAAAATCCAAAATTCCTCACTCCTTGTGCAGTATGTAATCACCTGATTCCAAAGTTACAGATTCGAAATCCCTTTCTGTAACACCTATTCCAATTACACAATTCTTACCAATGACAACATCAGATGGTATTTTTGAATACATACCTATCACACTTATATGATCACTATACACCTCTTTATCTAATCGGCTAAATGCAGGTTCACCTTGACCTATTATTACCCGTTCCCTTACAACTACACGTTCTGCCACAATGGTATCTGAAATCAAGCAATCCTTTTCAATACAAGTTCCTGTCATAATAACACTGTTTCTGATAACGGTATTCTCACCAATATATACTCCTTGAAAGATTACACTGTTTTCAACAGTGCCATGAATTTCACATCCTTCACTGATAATTGAATTGATAATTTTAGAAGATGGTGCACAGTAGGCAGGTGGCATTTCTTCGGTTTGGGTGTAAAAACGCCAATGACGGTCATATAGATTAAGTGGTGGAATGGGTCTTGTTAATTCTAAATTGCTTTCCCAATATGATTTAATAGTTCCAACATCTCGCCAATAACCACTGAATTTGTAAGCGTATACCTGCCTATCATCCTGAATCATTTTCGGTATCAAATCATGTCCAAAATCATGCGTGCTTGACTGGTCCATTTCATCCTTGATCAAGTATTCCTTGAGAAACTTCCAATTAAAGACATAAATCCCAAGTGATGCAAGATTTGAGCGAGGTTTGGCGGGTTTTTCTTCAAAATCGATTATCCTATGTTCCAAATTCGCTACCATAATACCAAACCTACTGGCTTCTTCTATGGGTACTTCCATACAAGCAATCGTGCCATCTGCCCCTTTTGATATATGAAAGTCAATTATGTCATTGTAATCCATTGCGTATACATGATCACCAGACAGGATGATCACAAAATCAGGATTGTGTGATTCTATATATTCAATATTCTGATAAACCGCATTTGCCGTACCCTTGTACCAACCCGAGACACCACCAAGGTATGGAGGTAATATAGTAACTCCACCTTTTTTTCTATCCAAATCCCAAGGTCTACCAATATTGATGTGATTGTTGAGCAAATGAGGGCGATACTGAGTGAGAACACCCACTTGATAAATCCCAGAATTCACACAGTTGCTCAAAGTGAAATCGATCAATCTGTATTTACCACCAAACGGTACCGCCGGTTTTGCTATCTTCTCTGTGAGTACACCCAATCTCTTACCATGACCTCCAGCTAAAATAAGTGCAAGAACACTTCTCATCTGAACCACCTCATAGAACTGCTCTTTTCTCCAGAACGGCTATGGAGTCTTTGCCAACGAGTCGTGCCTCTTGCCTTATGAGAACTTCTTTGTCAAGGACAGCGTTTTTCACAACCGCACCTTCCTCAATAACAGTATCCTGCATGACAACGGAATTTTCGACTATAGCACCTGCTTTTACATAAACACCTCTGAACAATACGGAGTTTTCCACACTTCCATTGACGATACAACCATCGGAGACTATAGAATTTCTCACAAACGCAGTACCACCGATCTTTGGTGGTGGTAGATCCTTCAATTTTGTATAAATCTTGCCATATCTGTAGAAAAGTTCTTCACGTACATCCTTTTTCAAACCATCCATGTTTATACGAAAATATTCTGCTATTCCCTTCTTCACGTTTCTCCAGTAACCATTGAAAAGATATCCACAGACTTTCAGTCTATCCAGCTGAGATATCACAATATTCAAAAGATCTGTCTCGCCCTTTGCAGCGTAATTGTACAAGAGCTCCATGAGGAGGTACTTGTTCATGAAATAAATTCCGAGAAAGCCTATGTTCGTTTTAGGTTTTTGAGGTTTTTCTTCAATTTCTACTATGCGATTCCCAGACAATTCGACTATTCCATACTGTGATAAATTATAAGTCTCATCGAGTTCTTTAATCAATAGAGTTATATCAGCTCCACTTGAAAAATGAAACTCAAAGACTCGAGAAAAGTCTATTTTATATATGTGATCGCCTGAACCAATTAAAACGTAATCTTCTTCTCCTCTTCTGAGCAACGTCATATTTTGAAATATGGCATCGGCAGTTCCTTTGTACCAATAATACCCTTCTTGGCTGACATAGGGTTGTAATAAGAACAATCCACCATTCTTCCTATCCAAATCCCACTCTTTACCAGAGCCAAGATGATCCATCAAGCTGCGTGGGTTATATTGGGTTAAAACCCCCACTTTCTTAATCCCTGCATTAACCATGTTGCTCAAGGTGAAATCAATAGCACGGTATTTGCCAAAAACAGGTAAAGCTGCACTTGCTCGTTTTGCAACAAGTGAACCGAGCGATTCACTTTGCCCTCCAGCAAGTATTAAACCAAGGACTCTCAAAAAAATCCCTCCGCGTTAATTTTATCATTTGAGTATAGAAAAACACATGTTGGTATACAATCTTAAAGGAGGTTCTCTTCGTGTGGTATCCAGGACACATGGCAAAAGCTTCGAGAGTTATTGAAAATCTCAAAAAGTACATTGATTTAGTCGTTGAGCTATTGGATGTGAGAGCTCCAGTTGCAACTCGCGCTTATAGCCGGAACCCGATCAAAGCGAAAAAGAGCGTTATAGTCCTCACGAAATCCGATTTGGCTCCAGATGGCGAAGTGGTTCGTTGGAAAGAATTCTTTGAAAAATCAGATGAGCCTGTATTTGTTTTCAATAAAAACACTAATAGAGAGAAAGTTGTCGAATTCATAGCAAAACACGTCCAAAGAAATGGTTTTGTCATAGTCGTAGGGGTTCCAAATGTTGGAAAATCAACCTTCATAAACAAATTGAAAGGGACCAGATCGGCTCAGGTTGGTGCAATGCCTGGTATAACAAAAGGCTTGCAGTGGTTTTCTGTTGCTGATAAATTCAGAGTATTGGATACACCTGGACTACTCCTGCCAAATCTTTGGAGCGTCGATCTGGCTGCTAAACTCTTGTTGGTTGGGAGTCTCACTGTAGATATGGTACCACCAAAGGTTTTACAGAGAGCCTTCGAGATATACGCCAAAGCTGTTGGAGTTACAGATGTGGATTTGGAAAATTATCTTGAAAAATATGCATTGGAAAAAAAGATGATCATCAAGGGAGGTCAACCAGACAAGAAGAGGGCTTTAGTAAACTTCTTTAATTCAATCGCTCAGGGAAAAATCGGAAAATTCATATTTGAATACCCACAGGAGGCGATAGATTATCAAAGCGATCGTCTATCTACCACTTGATCCCGAAAAGGCAAAGAAATCAAACCTTCCAATAAAATTACCTATATTGGTTGAGGATTTTCCAACGATAGTGGATATGAATCAAATACCAATTGATATAGTGATTCGTGGTCTCGAAGCGCAGTATGGATTGTCAAAAGATCCATATTATGGATCTTACCTTGCATATTTCTACTACGAAAAGGTTAAAATTTCACTCAACAACGAGGATTTAAGATCTGCCGAGAGTTGGTTGGAAAAGGCCTCGGAATTTGGTAAGGATTACAGATATGATTTTTTCAAAGGATTGATCGCATCAAAATTAAAAGATTACGAGTTAGCGGAAGTTTTCCTCAGATCAAGCGTATCAAAAAATGAAAAATTCGTGTTGGGACATTATGAACTTGGAAATATCCTCAGGGCGAAGAAGGAACTCGAAGATGCGATCTTAGAATATCAAAAAGCCTTTGAACTGGACAGAAATTTTTTACTTCCTCTTTTGAGAATAGGTGATTGTTATATGGAACTCGGTGAAATACGACAAGCCTGTGATTTCTATCAAACACTGACACAACTCGACCCTGAATTTTCTCAAGCCTACTCGAGATTGGGTGTGGCTTGTAATATGCTTCAAAGATATGAATATGCTGAAAAATCATTGAAAAAGGCACTTGAACTTGAGCCTGATGACTCAGACACTGCATTTAACCTTGCACATACTCTTTCCAGATCAGGAAAACACTTTGAAGCCATGAATATTCTCAAGCAACTCGCTGATAAAGAACCTGAGAACATTTCTTTTTTGAATGAATACGCCTTGACATTGAGACGATTGGGATTTTATGAGCAAGCAAAACAGGTAATAGACAAAGCCAGACAGATCAGCGATGATCAAATGATAATGTACAATCAAGTGTTGTTGACATTTTTTATTGATAAAAACGGAGCTCATTCATTACTCAATAGTCTCTCAAAAGATTACAGAGAAAAAATCGACGAACTGGTCTTTTTCTTAAATGAATGGGATGGTTCTGTGATCATTCCAGATTTCATAAGTCAGAAAGTGAAGATGGTAAGATCCTGTATGAGTGGATCAAGTTTTGATATACGCAAATTAGCACATTTTCTCGAAGATGGAGATAGAATCGAGGCGCTTAGAGATGGATTTTTCCCATTTCAAGATATGGTTGTAGATACTGTAAAGTGGCTTGATATAATCGTAGCAATCATATTGGCGAGCTCGAAAGATCCATTTGAAATGGAGAAGAACATTACAAAAACAGCCGTCGCAATATATGGAAGTGGCATAATGCTTGCCGTTGCTATTGGGTTGATAAGACTCTTTTTCCACGTAAAAATAAACGAGAAATTCGATCTCTCAGGTTTTATAAATGATGTTGTACCAGATCTCCAGGAATATCATTGGAGCTTTGCCAAGAGAGTCTCTCGACTTGAGGAAGAAAGCTTTTCCTTTGAAGACATCAACTTTAATGTTGATAAAGGAAGTGACTTTTTTATAGAGCTTCTAAAGGCACTGTCCACAGAAATCACCGAAGGTATCAACAACAAATTCTTCAAAGATATATATTCAATCTTTCGAATGCAGTGGAGGTGATTAGATGCATTACGACAGACAGCAGATTCTAAGTGAAGTTATTCAGCCAGCACAAACCAAGATCGTTTTACTTGTCATGGATGGAATAGGAGATCTACCCAAGAATGGTAAAACACCATTGCAAACAGCTAAGACACCAAATTTGGACAAACTGGCAACTGAATCTGATTTAGGTCAAACGATACCTGTTTTGATGGGTATCACACCTGGTAGTGGACCAGGTCATTTGGCATTGTTTGGTTATGATCCTGTGAAGTATCAGATAGGTAGGGGTATCTTGGAGGCACTTGGTTCAAATGTACCGGTGGGCGAGAAGGACGTAGTCGCACGAGCCAATTTCGCAACTGTTAAAGATGGTATTATTATCGACAGAAGAGCCGGCAGACCAACAACAGAAGAAAGTTCAAAAGTAGTAGAAAAACTCTCTAAATCTATCAAGGATATAAAGGGTGTTAAGGTAACCTTTTATCCCGGTAAAGAACACCGATTCGTTGTTAAGCTAACTGGTGAAGGTCTCGATGATAAACTGACCGATGCCGACCCCCAAAAAGAGGGTAAGCCAATTCTTTTCACAGAACCATTGCGTGATGATGCAAAGAAGACTTCAGAAATAGTCAATGAGCTGATGAAAAAGATTGGTGAAATTCTCTCTGATGAACCAAAGATGAACTTTGCTCTGATCAGAGGTTTTTCAAAATACCCCAAACTCCCTCAATTCCCACAAGTGTATAAAATGAAAGCCTGTGCTATCGCAACCTATCCAATGTACAAAGGCATAGCCAAACTCGTCGGTATGGATGTCGTCGAAACTGGTTCTACAGTTCAAGATGAAGTGAACACACTTAAAGAAGTTTGGAATAACTATGATTTCTTCTATTTCCACGTTAAAAAGACCGATTCTTACGGAGAAGATGGGGATTTTGATTCAAAGGTCCATGTTATTGAAGAGGTTGATGGATTGATTCCACAGCTTCTCTCACTCAAACCAGATGTCCTGGTAGTTACAGGTGATCATTCAACACCAACTATCTTGAAGTCTCACAGTTGGCACCCCGTGCCATTCATGATCTGGTCACCTTATACCAGAAAAGGTTTGAGTAAATTCTTCGATGAATTCGAATGCGCTAAAGGTAGTCTTGGAACCATATATGCCGTAGATGCAATGTCATTGATGCTCGCACATGCTTTGAGACTTGAGAAATTCGGTGCATGAAATATTTCTGGTTGATCGCGCTTTTGGGATTATCGACTGGGGTCTTGCTTTCCCCAGTCTTTTTAATTGTTCCACTTTTCAGTGTGTTGTTTTTTTTCAAAGGGGTTCCGATCAAAATCTACACGATGTGCGTCATCATAGGGTTTTTGATTGCCCTACCAAAAGTTGGTTCAAAAAAGGTGGAACTCGTTGGATTAGTTGTGTCTAAGAAGTCAAATTATGTCATCGTGACCAATGCCAAGATTTATACAACAAACCATTGGAAGAGTTTAAACCATCAAGTGAAGATAGTAACAAAAGATCTCAATCTTGGTGAACAGATATATGCCTATGGTGTTATATCGAGTTCTTTTTCATACCCACATTATGTCCTTGAGCCGACTTTTTGTGCTGGACTTACACAAGCTGTAAAAGGTTTTTCGCAAATTCTCACAATGCTTCAAAAGATGAAAGAACAGAGCAAGGAATTCATTCAAAATACACTTGGGGATCTGGGAAAGATAATAAATGGGTTGTTATTCAGTGAGGGGGAATTCGACAGGTCTGAATCTATACAATTAAGACAAAGTGGTTTAGCACATCTATTTGCCGTCTCGGGTCTTCACGTTGGAGTGATATACGCTCTTTCAGATATAGTAGTGAGCTTCTTCACCTACAGATTTTTTTTGAGAAGGATTATCAGCTGCCTGATAGCACTGCTTTTTGCATTCAGCACAGGTCCAACGGCATCGGCTTTTAGAGCAGCAATTATGTTGATCATGTGGAATTTTTTCAAGATCGTAGATTATCCAATAGAATCTTTCAATGTACTGGGGTTTGTGGGCACAATAAATCTTTTGATTGAGCCATATTCGATTCTATCTCCATCTTTCTTGATGAGCTATTCTGCAACAGGTGCAATATTAGTCGTTCAAGAAAAGATCAAGAAATCAAATTTTCTAATTAAAAATTTTGTTGTATCAACTGCTGCATTTATTGGCGTTGCACCTTTTTTGAGTATCTTCTCATCTTTAAATCTTCTAACCATAGCCATCAGTTATCCAGCAACACTTCTTGCCACACCAATAATTTGGATTGGCTTTCTTTCAAATATTTTAAAAATAATCAATCTGGACAAAATAGCACAAATCTTATTATTGGGTGCAACGCCTTTTGTATATCTTCTTAAAAAGATAGTTGAATTTTCCTCAATCTTCCCAAATTTATCACTTGGATTGACTGGCTATATCCTTTTTTCTGTATTGGCACTTCTCCTACTTTGGCATCTTGGGCACAAACCATAGAATTTTATGTCGTAATCGTTTATCAAATATCCTGTTTTTGTTTCAACGCTTTTTACCAAATCCTTTACTGTTTTCTCGTCTATCTCTATGAGCTCACCGCATGTCTTACAGATCACATGTTGATGAAGTGTCTCTGATTCAGGAGTTGCCAACTCGTACCTATAAACACCTTCACCAAACTCCAATCTTCTCAGAAAACCGAGTTTTGAGAGTAATTCTACTGTCCTGTATACTGTTGCTTTGCTGATTCTGTACCTCTTTTCAATCAATCTTCTGTAAACATCTTCAGCACCAAGATGTTTTTCTCCAGATTCAGCAAAGATTTTCAAAACGATCTCTCTTTGGGCGGTCATCCTATACTTTTTTGAGCGAAGTTCTTTTCTCAAAGACTCGTAGATCACGAATATCCTCCTTTCACAGATTCATCACAGGTTTGATATCTATCTTCCAACCTGTCAGCTTAGCAGCGAGTCTGGCATTTTGGCCACCTTTACCTATTGCAAGCGAGAGCTGAGTAGGTGGTACCAAAACACGCGCGGCCTTTCTCTCGAAATCCAATATTTCAACATTTGTTGCAGAAGCAGGTGCAAGTGCATTGGCTATCAATTGTCTTGGGTCCTCAGACCATCTGAAGATATCGACTTTTTCCCCTTTTAATTCCCTAAGTATTGCTACTATGCGACTTCCTCCTTCACCAATACATGCACCAACCGGGTCAACTTGAGGATTCGTCGATATAACTGCTATTTTGGTCCTAACACCGGGTTCTCTCGCAATAGCCTTAATCTGTACTATACCATTTTCAACCTCTGGAACTTCAAGTCTTAACAAACCCGAAACGAATTCCGGTGCTGCTCTGCTCACAATAATCTTGGGACCCTTCTTGTCTTTGAGGACGTTTTCAACATAGACCTTTATCAAATCTCCTGGCTTTATCGTTTCGTTACCTATCCATTCCTTCTTAGGTAATCTGGTTTCTATTTTTCCAATCCTAATATCTGCCCAATCAGAAGTGACTCTTATGACCTCGGCAGTTATAACGCTCCCAGCGAGACCTGAGTAATGTTCGTACTGTCTTTCTTTTTCGAGCTCACGTATTCTCTGTATCAACACTTGTTTTGCGGTTTGTGCCGCTATTCTGCCAAAATTCTTCACACTCATTTTCTTGTAAACTTTCTTTCCGATATCAACTAATGGATCGATCTTCTTGGCTTCTTCTAAACTAATCTGCGTTAATTGATCCTGAACGTCTTGGACCACGTCAAAAACCTGGAAAAGCTGTATATCACCAGTCATTCGGTCTATCTTCACATCGACATTTTTCGCCGTACCGAAATTTTTTTTATAGGCGCTCACAAGGGCTTTTTCGAGTATTTGTATAATCTCATCTTTTGATATACCTTTTTCTTCTTCGAGTTGATCAAGTGCATCCAAAAGACCGAGGTTCATGAGCCCACCTCCTTAAAATTCAACCTCGAGTTTACTTTTATTCACCTGCTCGGGTGAAAAGTCTACCATTCCTGACTCTGTTTCAACTACAACTTTCACTTCATCGGCGTGTCTTATGTGTCCCATTATGAACCGACCATCTATGAGCCAAAATTTCGCCAGTCTTCCGACAAATCTTTTGTAATCTTGAACACCTCTCATGGGTCTATCAAGCCCCGGAGAAGATACCTCAAGAACGTAGCTATGCTCAATGAGATTGTTCACGTCAAGATATTGACCCAATTCGTTTGAAACCTTTTCACACTGTTTGATACCAACATATCCGTTTGGATCATCGATCACAACTCTCAAGACCCAATTACCCTTTTCACGTTTAAATGAAAGATCAAATAATTCGAGTCCGAGGTTTTTCAATATGTCAACAACAACAGGCTTCAATTTTTCAATGACCTCTTGCATACGAATCACCCCTACTGAAAAACCGGGACATTTGTCCCGGTACTTTGGCGGAGAGGGTGGGATTTGAACCCACGGGTGGGTTTTGCCCACCACACGCTCTCCAGGCGTGCGCCTTAGACCGCTCGGCCACCTCTCCTGAATCTGAACACTTGCAAAATTATTTATATCATAAATGAGAAAGATTCGCAAGTATCATTGTGATTTTTTGACTTGAAAAGTCCCTCCGACATTTGCATTCTGTATGGTGTAACTGCCCTGAATCGCATTACCTTGAAGAGTGCCTGTGAAGATTACAGAAAATTATCCAGAAAGCACATTCCATTTATGGGATTGTGATGAATGGCTTTGACAAATCATAAACAATGATGTATTATAATGTACATAAAAGGGAATGAATACACACTCTTAAAGTATACTGAGAGACATGTCAAATACTCCATTGAGTCCAACAACCTATGGATAGACTTCATGAACAGTCTATCGCTCAATGGAGTAAAGGAAATAGCAACGTAAGGGTATCTCTGAATCCAGTTAATGCTGGATAGGAATAGAAGGCACTTGACCCGCCTGGTCAGAGTAGCGATAGCTACGTACTGACTTAAAGAATCCCATCTCCTTTAGGGGATTGGGAGTAGGTCAAAACATACTGTGTTTGATAGTATGTCGACATCACAGTTGCGGTAATCTTTACAGTATTCCCAGAAATGGTACCAGTGAATTCACCATAATCAGAGTCATCAATATAGACCTCACCTTGCAATCTATTGGCAGACTGCTGGATGTTGAACTCAATAGTACCTTGTTGCCCTGTTGCAGAATTTCTGTAAGTCCCTGAGAAATTACCCGAAAGATTCACGATTGTTCCTGTTGAAGTACCACTTGGTTGAGTCTGTTGACCAGTAGTTTGCTGCGGTAGTGTATAACCCCAGTCTTTCAGAATCGTCGTTGGTAGAGAAGGTAATTCAGGAGAAAGAACTCCTTGTCTTTGAAATTCTGCTACATTGACCACAAAAAATTTTCCAAACTCCAATTTATTCAGTTCTTCCGTGTTTGTTGTGAATAGCCAGATTGTACAATGATTTACAAAACTCTATCGCATCCTGATCTTTTGTAGACGCAGCAACTCCACCAGATAATTGACTGACCATACCAGCAAAAGCCTTGACAGGATCATCCAGATGTGTAACATAAGCTGCGATTAACGGAGTATTTGAAAAATTGTCGATCCAGGTACCCGTTCTTTCTTCTTCGGGAACATTCGAAAATTCAAATTGATTTATGCCCAATACTTGTATTCTCTTTGTGATTGTATCGGTATAAACTTTATTTGAACGATCTTTGTAAGTATATTTTATTTGTAGATCACACGGAGTCTGTGATTTTAATTGCGCTATCGTGGAAGATATAATGGGATAATACAGATCGACGACGGCACCACCTGGTGTTACAACATCATAGACTGCTTCAGGAGACCAGGAAGTATAATCACCCAATTTGTATGAGATTCTCAAATCCAAAATATCACCTTGACCAGTATTCAGAAAGATCGTTTTTGCAACCCAATAAGCACCATCCATCACTTCAGGCATGCCGTACACTTTGTACAAAGAAGACATTATTCGTGGTTTGACCTTCACATTTACCTCTGCACTGACCTTTCCTGAAAGATTCCTTCTTTTCATTGAATAATAGAAAAAGCCTGTTGATGAATCGCATTTGAAATCCGAACAGTCCTTTGGGAAAGTCAATGTCATGGTCATGAAGGCAACTTCTTCAGCCGATAAAGGCTCTACCAGAACAAAAATCGCTTGTTTGTTGTCAGAATAAATCAACTCCGCACCCTTTCCAAGGTTGAATTCCCATCTTTGCCGCTTGTTCGTACACGCTCCAATCACTTTTGCATCGAGCAAAATGGAATTTTTCGCATCGTCATAGTTTATCTTCACATCAGATAGTTCAAAGACGCTACTGAACGTGGTCATGTTTCTAACCAGTACATATGGATTTGGATAAGCATTTTTCACCTGAAGGTACAACGCATTGGTTGGAAAGACCCATTTGAAGGAAAGGCTCATATTACCTTTTTCATCAATAGCACCATTGGCGTAGATCTTTATAGTGTTAAGCTTTGTTATCTGAAAACTGAAAACGGCGACAACCAAGAACAACATAAGAAGTATCAGGATTTTACTTTTCATCCAGCATCCCCCCTTGGAGCACCGTTGTGCCCTCAGTTGAATCATACCACCAAATGTGTTAAGAACTCAGAAGCAAAGGATATTCACAGTAATTTTTGATAGGACAATGATGGCAATTGGGTTTATGTTTTGTGCAAATATCCTTCGCATGTTTGACTATCAATGCGTGGTATTCTTGATATATTTGTACATTCGGTGGAATTAGATTAAAAAGTCTTTGAATATCGTCGTAATCATCTTTTTGTGAAATTGCACCCAGCCTTTGTAAAATTCGCTTGGTATAGTTATCCACGACAAAAACGGGAATGTTGAAGGCATAAAGTAAGATCGAATCTGCTGTCTCTTTTCCCACACCTTTTATGCCTAAGAGTTTTTCTCGGGTTATAGATTTAGAAAGTTTATGAAAATCAAAATCATACTCTTTGAGAAAATCAAGTAGATTTTTCAATCTCATAGCTTTCAAATTGAAAAAACCAGCGGGTTTTATCAACGCCGCAAGTTGTTCATTTGAGAGTTCATAGAGCCTCTTAGGTTCTAACAATCCATTAACCTTCAGGTTTGATATCGCTTTTTCAACATTTCTCCAAGATGTGTTTTGAGTCAAAATAGTTCCAATAACTATTTCAAACCAACTATCTGCAGGCCACCAACCCTGTGGACCATATTTTTCATATAAAATCTCATACACCTCTATTAAAAGTTGTCGTACATCCATTGATATATACCTCCTATGAAAAGATCATATCTCATAAAATGGAAATTCGTTTTTCGAACAGATTTGATAGGATATACATCGGAGGTGTAATAATGAGGACAAACAAAGATAGACTCGTCATGATTTCCGTTCAGGGTACTATCGTCAAACCAGAGCATTCCGGTAGACACAGTGTTTCTCACGATGGAAGACCTTTCATGTTACCTGGAACCGGGGGAATAACCTACAATGTGAAAGTGGGAGATTGTGCCTTTGGTTGGGAAGTGGATCACGTTGAACCAGGAGTCTCCACAATCCTTGATCAGGAAAAAAGAGAATCTGGACCAAACAGAGGTTATAACTTCTACGCATGTATTGGAAATGAGGCAAAGGTTGTTACCGGAGACGCAAAGGGTGCAAAAGGTGTTGTTACGGGTCACCATGGTGGGGCAGAACACGTTTTGATCGATTTTTCCGATGATGTACTCGAAAAACTCACTTTGGATGATAAGATATTGATCAAAAGTTTTGGTCAAGGGCTGAAGCTTTTAGATTACCCCGACGTCTATGTGTACAACATCGACCCAAATCTGCTTGAAAAACTTTCAATAGAAGAAAAAGACGGCAAACTTCACATACCAGTTGTGGCAATTGTACCTTCTTTCCTGATGGGTTCTGGTATTGGTTCAACGAGTATGGGTACAGGTGATTACGACATAATGACTGCCGACGAAAAAACTTTGAAAAAATACGGGTTAGACAAACTCAGATTCGGTGATATCGTTTACATTCAAGATCACGATAATGCCTTTGGGAGATGTTATCGAAAAGGAGCGGCAACCATAGGTGTTGTTATTCACAGCGATTGCAAATACGCAGGTCATGGACCTGGTGTGACAACGGTAATGACATGTGCAAAGCCAAAACTTAAACCCATCATCGATCCCGATGCGAATATTGCCAAGATATTAGGTATAGGACGGTTTCGAAAATGAGCGTGGCCCTATGGCCGCGCTTTTTAGAACTTATAGCCCAGCTTCAAGGAAACCGGCACGCTGAGAGATCTCACAGACACATTTCTTGCTGGGATACTCAGATCATGAAATCTCACACCAAAGCCAAAACCAACAGAAAATTGGTCGCTCAATTCCCACAAAAAATCTACTTGTCCGTGATAAACCCATCCCTGAAAATTACCGGTCCCAGAGAGACCAAAGCCAGCCAAGCTACCTGTTGGTCCAAATAAGACAAATGACACACCACCACTTACCTGAGAGGTGATGTCAAGAAGATCAAAGGTAAAACTCGGTGACAATCCCATGCAAATTAAATTGGTATTGACCGAGTCTATTTCGGTTGCAATACTCATATTCAGAAGAGAAAAGTCTACACCCATTCTCAAACCTCTCAAAAGGCCGTACTCGAATTTAATATCCATACCATAATCTGTAATTGCCCTGATTTGTTTTTTGTCGGTTGCGTAGACTTCACTGTACCAGGAAAATCCCAAAGACGAATTGAAGGAAACAAAGACTTCTGCAAAGATCATCGATGAGAGTATCAGCAAAATAGCAGAAATGGTCCTTCTCATTCACATCGCCCCCAAAGAGAATAATACCACGTCGTTTAAGAAAATGGGTTTTCAATCTATAGCGGTCATTTCTTCTAACACCGACAAAAACACTTCCACCACTTTTGGATCAAAGTGTTTTCCACTTTGATTTTTAATGTACTCTATGGCTTCTTCTTTGCTCCAAGCCTTTCTGTAAGGCCTATCACTTGTTAGTGCATCGTATACATCTACAACGGCAAATATCCTTGCAGATAATGGTATCTCTTGTCCTTTCAAACCCATAGGATATCCTGTCCCGTCCCATTTTTCATGGTGATAGTAAGGAATATCCAAAGCTGGCCTGAGATATTCTATTCTTGACAGCATTTGATACGCATAAACAGGATGCTTTTTCATTATCTCCCACTCTTGATCTGTTAACTTCCCTGGTTTTAAAAGTATCTGATCGGGTATACCCATCTTACCTATATCGTGTAGCAATGCACCTCGCTTTACATGGAGCAACTCTTCATCTTTCATACCCATCTTTTTTGCTATCTTTAATGTAAGCTCAGTTACCCTTTCACTATGACCTTCCGTTTCTCTATCTCTCAAATCAAGTGCATATGCCCAACCCTCTATTGTTGCATCATAAGCCTGTAGTAATTCGATATTCTTCCTTTGAAGATCTTCAAACAACTTGGCATTGTCTATTGCTATCGCGGTTTGTTGACCAAGTACTTGCAAAAATTCAAACCACTCTCCATTTTCCTGTATATCCGAGCGATTGAAGACTTCTAAGATTCCTAACAATCTCCCTTTTGCCATTAGAGGAACCGCGGCATAAAACACAAAACCTTCTTGAGCAAAGATCTCGCTTCTTTCACAATGACGATTTTCAAATTCCTTACAATATTCACAGATATTACCACTGATTTTCATAGAACTTTTATCCATTCCGATTTTTCCAATTAAACCTGTACCAAGTTTAATCGGTTTTGGATTTATCCTACGTGTACGAAAACCCCTTCCAGCGGCATACTCAAAATTCATAGAATACTCATTGAATAAGAATATATCTGCAGCGTGCACATTGAGTTGGTGTATCACCTGATCTAACAACACACTCATGACAACCTTCAAATCAGTACTTGCACTTATTGCTCTATCGATCTGATGTAATGCCTCAATTCTTCCAAGTTTTTTCTCAAGTTCCTCAAACAATCTCGCATTTTCAAGTGCTGCAGCAGCCATGTGCGAAATAATTTTAATCTGTTCAACTTTTTCTTTACTGAAAAACCCATATTTGTCACTGTACAAAACAAGCGCCCCAAAAACACCACTCGGACTAATCAACGGAAAGGAAAGAACTGTTTTAAGATTATATGGGGCTATCTTATCTTTCCATGCAATGAATCTCTCATCATTGAGGACATCTTCAATGATTTGATACTCACCCGTCTTAATAGACCTTCCCACGGCACCTTGCGCATATGGACTGTCATCCCATCTGACGATTAGATCTTTCACATATGGATGATTTTGAGGATAAGATCCAACTATCTTCACACTTTTGTCTGGTGCCGCATAACCAACCCACACTAATGAAACATCAAGTAGCTCGACACACATCTTCGATAGAGTATTAGCCCTTTCATGAACGTTTAATTTTTCTAAGACAAGTTTTTCGGCGATTGAATACAAACTCTCAGACAGTTTTAACTGTTGAGCGAGTTTTTCTTGCATTTGCCTTAATTCTGTTATATCAAGGCCTGCGCTCAATGAACCTGCAACATTTCCAAAATCGTCTTTGATAATGGTATTCTGCCAGGCAATTATTCTCTCAATACCATTTTTTGAACGCACTGGATTTTCGTGATAATCAAAAGCTCCATTTGGTAATTTCTTCACTTGATCAAAGTATCCACTCAAACCATTTCTAATGCCGTTTGGTACAAAATCTTTAAACCAGTTCTTGCCTATGAGTTCATTGTATTCATAACCAAGTACATCACAAGTTTTCTTGTTTGCTAAAATGATATTTCCATCCACGTCTAATCCTACGATCATCACCTGCACAAGATCAAAATAGCGTTTGAATCGTTCAAATAATTCTCTGTATTTGATTTCATTCTGCTGCTGTACTTTTCTTTGATTTTCGATTTTTCTGAAAACTACGACAAGCATGATCATCAAACAAAAAAGTAGAGAGATTCCAGCCACCAGATATTCTAACGGCATTTTGTTGTAAGCTCCAACTGTGAAGATGATCGTGCCTATATTCAAAGCGATCACGGCACCTTTTATTTTCCAATACAGAAAAGACAATACAAAATTCAGGACAAGCAATAGAATTTGAATTATCGCTGATCTTTGTACCAGAAATGTGAGTAATAATGTCACAATGTAGATAGCTGTTATGATCAATATCATCAAAATAGAAGATTTTAACTTTTTTATATTACTGAAAAAACCATTCATGGACAAAATTGCACTCCTTTTCTTTGAAACCATTTTTTGAATATTGTACCACAGAAAATATGAAGTCCAAGAACTCACAGGGTATTTTTACACGATTGATTCACATACTCACAATGTGCTTTATAATTATAACTTGTGAGGAGGTGGAACCATTGCGCAGATTTGTGGTGATGATTTTGATTGGTCTGGTGAGTCTTTCTTTTGTATTTGCCGAAGTTGTGACATTGAGAGTCATTCAAGTTTTCACAAGCCCGTTGAGAACAAAGGTTCTTGAAGAGATTATCTCAAAATTCGAGGCACAAAATCCCGACGTCAAGGTGGAACTCATCTCACCACCATACGAGACAGCCTATCAAAAAATCTACTTAATGGTCAGTGCAGAAGAGCCACTTGATATCGTCGAAGTCGGAGATTGGTCTTTGAGCGCACTGGCGAGTATGGGTAAATTGCTCTCTTTGGAACCATATCTCGCAAAATCTGATCTGATAAATCATCTTGCACCTGGAGTTCTTGAAGCCGCAAGAACTTACAAAAACACCGCCTATCTCTTGCCAAATGCCATTTATGTAAAGACACTCTTCTTCAGACCCGATATCATCTCTAAGTACAATATAACCGAGGTTCCAAAAACAATGGACAAACTCCTCGAATTTTGCAGAGCTTTGACCAAGCCAGAGCAAAATCAGTTTGGTTTTGACTTTCGTGGCAAAGGATATCCAACAGCATTCATCGACATTGTGATGACTTCCTTCTTCGACGACATAGATCCAAATTGCATGTATTTGAAAAAAGATGGAAAACTCATCTTCGAAGATAAACGTGCACTTGATGGAATTAATTTTTATCTTGAACTTTTCAAAACGGCACCAAAAGATTCTATAAACTGGGGTTTTGATGAACAGGTGAATTCTTTTGTTTCAGGTATCACTCCATACTTATTCCAAGACCCAGATACAGTTGGACTTTTAAATGAACTTTTGGGTCAAGACAAATATCGAACTGCCCCCCTCCCAATTGGAAAAGGCGGTAAAGCCTATCCTACGATTGGTTTTGCTGGGTGGGGTATCACCAGTTATTCAAAATACAAGGACATCGCATGGAAATTCTTAGAATTCTTCAATTCACCCCAGATCAATGCTTTTTGGTGCAGAGATTATGGAGCCCTGCCAGTCGATATGAGAGTCTATGATATCGATCCATATTTCAAGAGTGATACATTCAATGGTTGGAAGGCAATGTTCGACGATCCACAACACTATCAATTCACGAAATACCCATTAGACAATGAAGCTTGGAGTGAATGGAATGACCTTCACGAAACGACCATGCAACAGGTTTTACTTGGTAAAATAAAACCAGAAACAGCTCTGAAGACATGGGCCGATTTCTGGAAAAAGGCAGGTCTTGGTAAGTAGTGAATAAATTGAGATTTTGGATCTTTTTGATGCTCCTGCCAACTTTTATTTTGATCTTGTTCATAAACCTTTACCCCCTCGTACGTGGGGGGGTAATTTCATTTCAAAGATTAACTGTTTTCAATCTGAACAAACCAAGATTCATCGGTTTTGATAATTACAGGGCCGTTTTGAACGATCCTGGTTTTTGGAACATATTTTTTAACACATGTATTTGGATTTTCTTTTCTGTTTTTTTCCAACTTGTCTTTGGTTTTATCCTCGCACTGCTTTTAACAAAGCCTTTCAAAGGAAGAGGCTTTTACATGGGTATTGTCTTTTATCCATGGGCTTTATCTGGTTTTGCAATAGGTCTACTCTGGTCATGGATATTGAATGGACAGTTTGGTGTGCTCAATGATCTTTTGATGAAGCTTCATCTGATAAGTAAACCCATTAGTTTTCTTTCAGACCCGAGCTTTGCGATGTTTTCTGTAATAATGATCAACGTTTGGTACGGGATACCTTTTTTTGCAATAATGCTCCTTGCAGCTTTGCAGTCGATACCAAAAGAACTCTATGAAGCAGCGGAAATAGATGGCGCGGGTGTGTGGAGTAAATTGATAAAGGTGACGATACCCTATATTAAACCAACTATACTCAGCACGGTCCTTTTGAGAATTATCTGGGTCATGAATTTTCCAGACATAATCTATGGGACCACAAGGGGAGGACCAGCCGGAGCGACGAATATTCTCTCTGTTCAGATGATAAATATAGTTTACTACCAAAATAATTTTGGAAAGGCTTCTGCTCTGGGAATGGTAATAACTATGATATTACTTCTGTTCACCGTTCTCTATTTACAGATCTTCGAAAAAGGTGATTTTGAGATATGAAAAAACATCGAATCATGTCAATCACAAAGACTGTTGGTTTGATCATATATTTCATCTTTGCTGTTTTTCCATTGATCTGGATTGTGTTGACTTCACTCAAGCCAGCAACTGAAGTTTACACATTTCCTGTAAAGTATCTCCCAAGTCGAATCACTTTTGAGGCATACAGATATCTTTTTAGTTTTGCGAGATTTCACATCTATTTCAAGAACAGCATCTTAGCCGCCACGTGTTCTGCTTTGTTATCAACCATATTTTCTCTAATGAGCGGCTACGTTCTTTCAAGATTCAGATTTAAAACCAGACACCTTCTTTTACTGACCTTGTTTTTTGTTCAAATGATACCAGCTTATCTTTTGATGATCCCACAATTCACGATGTTCTCCAAGTTGAAATTGACCAATTCCTTGTTGAGTATCGTCATCATATACACCGGGCTTGGTGTGGCATTCGGTACAATTATGACTCGAGCATTTCTGAAATCTCTGCCAAAAGAAATAGAAGAAGCCGCATGGATAGATGGTTGTACAAGGTTAAGAGCACTTTTTAAGGTTGTTCTCCCAGTCTTTTTACCAAATGTGGGTGCGATATTCAGCTTCTGTTTTGTCAACAGTTGGAATGAAGTTTTCACGGCGGTTTTGTTTTTGCACAGCGATCACAAGATGACTGTACCAGTGGCACTATATTCATTCGTTTCAAAAGCGGGGATTCAATGGAACGTGATGGCTGCCGGAATTGTCGTTGCCCTTTTACCTACGGTATTTGTCTTTGCCATAGCACAAAAATACATTGTTCAAGGTTTGACGCAAGGGGCTTTGAAGGGATGATAAAATTTTCATTTTGGACGATAATATAACACGAGGTGAATTTCATGAGAATCGAAGGTATAGGATATGTTTACAATCCATATACTTATTCAAAAACGGAAAATACTTCTACTGCACAAACACCACAAATACTCAACAAAGATCAGATGATGCAAATTCTCAACTTCATGATCTACCAACAAAATGGCCTTGCCATGAAAATGGTTAGAATTACCACAGAAAATTATGTCAAGGCACAGATGAATCAATTGGCTTAGGTGATATAAATGATAAAGATTATAAAGAATGTGGAAATTTTTTCACCACAACCACTCAGCAGGAAAGACATTCTCATTGCCAACGATAAGATATTGGCAATAGAAGAAAACATCGTTTTAAACAGTCGTCATGTTCAAATAATCGATGGTTCAAGTAAAATCGCCGTACCGGGTTTTATAGATTCTCATGTCCACATAATCGGTGGCGGGGGAGAAGGTGGATTTAAAACACGAACACCGGAACTCATCTTTTCAGACCTTGTCAAAGGTGGTATAACCACAGTCGTTGGTTGCCTTGGTACAGACGGTGTGACAAGAAATCTCAATTCTTTATATGCAAAGGCAAAGGCACTCGATGAGGAAGGTGTGACTTGTTATATTTATTCTGGTTCGTATAGGGTTCCGATCATCACATTCACAGGTAGCTTATTGCAAGATTTGATACTGATAGACAAAGTAATTGGGGCTGGAGAGATAGCAATTTCCGATCATCGATCTTCCCAACCAACTTTGGAGGAACTCAAAAGGATCGCAGCCGATGCAAGAGTGGGAGGAATACTCTCCGGCAAGGCAGGGATTGTGAATCTTCATCTTGGCGATGGAGATGATAAATTAAACATGATCTATGAAATTGTTAACAAAACAGAGATCCCCATCACTCAATTCTTGCCGACACATATAAACAGAAACAAAGAACTCTTGAATGAGGGATTGAACTATGCAAGAATGGGTGGTTTTATTGATTTTACAACCAGTACTGGAAGTCTTTTGGAGGAAGATCTCCAAGCCTGGAAATCGTTGAAATTGTATGTTGAAAATGGCTTTGAAAACCACATTACGTTCAGTTCCGATGGTCAGGGAAGTCTGCCAAGATTCAATGAGAAAAAGGAATTCATAGGGCTTGATGTGGGTAAAGTGACTTCTGTTTATGAACAATTCAAAATCGCTGTAGAAAATGGAATAACACTTGAAAAAGCGCTGAAGGCAGTCACTCAAAATCCCGCAAGAATCCTCAAACTCACCAATAAAGGAATCATCGCCAAAGGAAAGGATGCAGATATAATTTTACTGGATAAAGACCTGAAAATCACCGACGTCATCGCACAAGGTAGAATATTAATGTCAAATTATGAGATAATTGTAAAGGGAACTTTTGAGTAATTCAAGGGGGTATGTATTTTCTATTATAAGTGCCCAAATTGTGGGCAGATTTATTATTCTGCCGCTGAGTTATCTGAAGACAAATTACTCTGCGAAAAATGTGGCACAAAAGTTGTGGCTGTATCCATTGAAGAAATTGTGAAAAATCACCAAAATAAAGAAAGACAAGGAGGCCAATAGATGCTGTATTTCTTTGCAATCCTTGGTGTGATATTTTTGATCTATCTCTTTTTTAAAGTTTTTCCACTCTTTGCAGGTATTGGTGGGTTAATCCTTGCTGGAACAATACTTGCTTTGCTTTTCATTGGTCTTGTAATCGTTGCTATACCTATACTCATTGTCATCTTGATAATCCTGGGTATCGTCTGGATAGTCAAAAAGGCTACCAAAGGTAGTTGAGCTACTCAGACCAAGTCACATGCAACTTTTACCAACTCATATTTTCTCGAACCAAGCCCTATCTCTTCAGCATAACTGAGCTGAGTTTCCCATGTAACCTTTGGATGAACTTCAAGGAATGGATCTTTACCTTGAGTTTCTCTCACAAGATCTATGCATGCCTGATCAAGTGCAACTGGATCTGTACTCGCCAGTATACCGATATTTGGAGCTACTGGTGGTCTATTAGTATGCCAACAATCGCAATCTGGTGAGATATCTGTCAAGAAAGATATGAAAACTGCCTTCTTATTCTTTAAAACTGCCAAGGTGTATTCCACCATCTTTTTGCTCAGCAACTCCGAAGAATCTCCCCATTTTGGTGACATCGCACCGTAGTTACACATTGCGATACACTGACCACAACCTATACACTTTGCATAGTCGATCACCGCAAATTTTGTTACAGTTATCGCATTGGCAGGACAATTTCTTTCGCACATTCTACAAGCAATGCAATTCTCCACCACAACATATGGTTTTGACTCTGAATGTTGCTCAAGCTTTCCTGCCCTTGAAGCACTACCCATCCCAATATTTTTCAAAGTACCACCAAAACCAGTCTGTTCATGTCCTTTGAAGTGAGTCATAGCAACTAAAACATCTGCTAATGCTATTGCTGAACCGATCTTTGCCTCTTTGACATAGGTCTTGTTTATTTTTATTTTCACTTCATCTGAACCCCTCAGACCGTCTGCGATAACGACAGGAGCACCTGTGACTTCATAGCCAAATCCATTTAGATATGCGTTTAAAAGATGATCCACGGCATTTGATCTATGACCCCTGTAAAGTGTATTTGAATCCGTTAGAAAAGGTTTACCACCATATTTTTTTACCTGATCAACGACCACTTTGACATACTGTGGTCTTATGAAGGCAAGATTTCCATATTCACCAAAGTGAATTTTGATTGCAACAAAATTGTCCTTGCCAATGATTTTGCCAAGCTCAACTTTGTCTAAGAGAATCTCCAATTTTTTGAGAAGATTCATGGCTCCATTCGTAGATAGATCGGTAAAATAAACAACAGACATCAGTATACCCTCCCGCGCAATTTGTTCAGATAGGTATAGACAATTTTTATTATAACACAGCTGTTCGTATGACGCACTATCTTAAAACGGCATACAGAGTTTATATCTCAATAAAGCCAGTATTTTTTGGATATTTTCAAAAATTCTTCCGACTCTTCTTGCCAGATTGATTCAAAGTCCTTTGATGTGGCACCTTCTTCGATTGCCTTTCTGTAATAGTCACTACCAATCAACAGATCAAAATAGTACCTTGGACTTTGATCATGAAAATAATCATTCCACTGAAAACTTTCAGAATGAATCTTTCTCAATGTAGCAATTACATCTATCGCGAGATCTAAAGGTTTGATCTTTTTTTTGTCTGTCACAAAGAATTCAAGACCATTACACACCTGATTTTGCAATTTGAAGGCAGCGGGTACGAAGATCCTTTCTCTGAAAGTGACACCTTGATGATTGAATTTCTTGAGTTCTTCATACAACTTTTTCGAATCAATCCATGGCGCACCGATATACCTAAATGGATGAACCGTTCCTCTTCCAACGGATACATTCACACCCTCAAATAAACACATACCAATGTACAAGATTGTGTGCTCCAATGAAGGAAGATTCGGTGATGGTGTGTTCCACAACAATTCAGTTTCGTCATAGAAAAAGGATCTTTTGTAGTTTCTCATAGGTATGACAGTCAAGTTAACTCCCATGTTGTATTCGTTGTTCAAATAAAGTGCGAGTTCACCTATGGTCAGTCCATATCTAAGCGCTAAACCGTATCCACCGACAAAACTTTCAAAATCTTTCTTTATCGTTGGTCCCTCAACGATCTCAGCGCAGAGTGGATTTGGTCTATCGAGCACCACAAATTTGATGCCGTACTTTGCACACTCTTCCATACAATAAGCCATTGTGTAAATATATGTGTAGAATCTCAGACCAACATCTTGAATATCATAGATCATCACATCGATTCCTTCGAGCATTTCTTTGGTTGGTCTTAGATTGTCACCATAAAGTGAATAAACAGGTATTTTGTACCTTGGGTCAATAAAATCTGTGACTTTCGCACCATCTGGCGCTGCTCCAAAGACGCCATGTTCTGGCCCAAAAAGCTTTGTGACCTTCAAACCTTTCTCGAGAAAAAGGTCTATATTCATCCTCAACTCGCGATTAATACCAGTTGAGTTCGTGACAAGACCTATGTTTGCATCCTTGAACTTTGAAATGCTTCTATCAAGAAATACATCCAATCCCGTCTCCATATTTCTCACCTCATTTTATTGCACCCTGAGTCATTCCTGCTATGAAATACTGTGAGAAAATCAAGAACAAAATGACAGTCGGCGCAATCGAGAGCGTCAATCCGGAAAACAACAATTGCCACTGTGTTGAATACTCGCCGAAAAAGATCGAAACAGCAAGTGTTATAGTGGCTTTTGATTTATCATTTATGAGTATAAGCGGAAAGAAAAAGTCATTCCATACATTGACAAAGGTAACTATTGCAACTATTGATAAAGCCGGTTTTATCAAAGGAAGAATAACCCTGCGATAGATAGTTGCAACAGATGCACCATCAATTTTTGCTGCTTCACACAATTCATTTGGGACCGAATCTATGAAGTTTTTCAATATAAACGCAGAAAAAGGAATATTAACTGAACTGTACACGATGATAAGACCAATCAAAGAATTTGTGAGATTTAAGGTTCTCAAAAGTAAAAATATCGGGATCACCGCTAACCTTGCAGGTAATGCCAATCCAAGCATTGAGTAGAGGAATAAGTACCTTCTACCCTTGAATTCATATTTGGAGATCATGTAGGCAAACATAGAAGCCAGAACGACAACTGTCACAACTGAAGCGGCTGCTATCATAGCGCTGTTGATATATCCTCTTGCAATAGATGCCTTTTGCCATGCTTGTACGTAGTTTTGATACATGAACTTCGATGGTAGCGAAAAAGGTTTCAAAAAAAGCTCACGCATTGATTTAAAGGAATTCATTATCATCATGAAAAATGGTCCAGCTATTATGAACGCATAGATAGATAGTACGAAATATGCAAGTAGTTTGTAGTATTTTGAAAACCTCATCATCTTCGATCCCTTCTTTCAACTAAGTAAACGTATAGGATCGACATAGGCATTACGATCATGAATATAAAGACCGTCACTGCGGCACCAAGTCCCATGTCGGTATATGCACTACCAAGACCACCGAAGGCTGTTCTGTAAAAAACCGTGCCGAGTACATCGGTTGACCTGAATGGTCCTGCCTGAACGCCTTCGAGCGCATAGATCATGTCAAAGACATTGAAGCTTCCTATAAAAAGAAGGATCAAAAGGGTCCTGAAAGTCGGTATGGTAAGCGGAAAGATTATTTTCCAGCTTATCTTCCAATTATTAGCACCATCTATATAAGCCGCTTCAATCAGATCAGGTGATATATTGAGAATAGAAGCGAGTATCACAAGAACATAGAAACCTAAATTTCTCCATACGTTGACCATGATTATAGTTGTCAATGCGAGATTTGGATCACCAAGCCACGGTCTTGCAAGGCTACCTAAACCGATTGCCTTTAAGAATTGGTTTACAAGTCCTATCTGTGGATGCAAAAACAAACTCCACATGAAGCCAACCATCACAAGGGGAATCATATTTGGCAGATAAACAACTGTTCTGAAGATCTTTGCCCCTTTGATCTTACTTGCTAAAAGTAAAGCTATCAGAAAACCAAGTCCAAGCTCAAAAGCAGAAACCAAAATAAAAAAATAGACATTGTGTGACAAGGCGTTGAAAACCTCTTTTGAAAAACCACCACTGAACATGTCCTTGTAATTTCTCAATCCAACGAATATTTTTTCACCAACACCACGCCAACTGTAAAAACTCAATCTCAAGCTGTCAAAGAGTGGATAAATCACAAAAAGTGTGTACAAGAACATGGCAGGTAATACAAACATCAGTACATATCTTGGCTTGATCTTCATCCTTGACACCCCTTGAAAATGCCCCAGCAAGAGCTGGGGCATAGAATCACTTTTTCATCAGTGGTGGATACCATTGCGAGATTGCATCTTGGGCCCTCTTTGAAAGTTCTTCTGGTGTGATTTTACCGGCATAGAGTTCTTGCATTCCAGGACTGAGTACGTCATTGTACAAATCGGGTTTCTTTGTTATGAAAACAGATCCAACCCAATATACATATGGCGAAGCATGATTGACATATACATCCATTATTTCTTCAAACAATGGGTCTTTTGGCAACGTAGCACCAGATACACCAGGTATATTCTTCGTAACATTTGCAAAGATAGTACCAAACTTCGGTGTTGCACAGAATTTGAGAACTTCTATGGCATCCTTTTTGTTCTTAACATTCGAAGTGAGTGTTATAGCACCATCCATATAAACATAGGCGTATGGTTTCTGATCTTTGGAAAGTGGTGGCACCATGAAATATCCAACTTGAATATCGGGATTCAGTTGTTTCCAGTTTTGGTATCCCCAGATTCCATAGAACACCATCGCCGCTTGGCCAAAAGCAAATGCGGCATCTTGATCTGTCGTAGAGTTAGCAAGAAAACCATCCTGATAGTACACCTTCAACTCATTCAACCTTCTGTTTAAGTCTGTGAACTTTGGATCCAAGAAATTCGTTTCTCCATCTGTGAGTTTCTTTATCCATTCAGGTCCCAAAACACTCACACCACACATAGCGTGTTGCATTGCCAATGTCCATGCTTCTTTACCAGGAATGAAGAATGGAGTTATACCGTTCTTTTTCAAGACTTTAGCATTTTCAACAAGTTCATCCCAAGTTTCTGGTTCTTTGAGTTTGAATTTTTCGTAGTATTCCTTGTTGTAGAAAATTCCTACGACCTGTACTGCAAATGGAACACCGTATTTTTTTCCATTGTAAGTCACAAATTTCAGCACCTCGGATGGAAAATTAGAAAAATCAACGTATTCATCCAATGGAAGGTACAGTCCATTGTCAATCAATGGATATGTACCACCTGGGGTAATCCTTCGCGAATAAACTATATCAGGACCAGTGTTCGTTTGGAGTGAGAGATTCACCTTAGCATCATATTCAGTTGGAGCAAATGCCACGTAGTTGATCTTGATATCGTATCCAGCCTTCTTGAGTTCTGCCTCGACTTGTTTCCAGACATCGGCATCTTGAGCACGCCAACTCCAAATGGTGACTTCCCCTGCTAAAGCTAAGAATGCGAATAACACCAATACAACCAACAAGGCTTTGATTTTCATAAAGCTTCCCTCCCCTTAGAAAGAGTCTGATTGATTATACAATATGAATTGATTCAAAATCAACCAATTAAAAAACGCGATTGATGAAGCAATTCAAATGGCTATACAACTAATCATAATATAGTCAAACCTTATTGTGCTCAACAAAACGGCTGTTGAAATATTTTCAGGTATAATTATTTGAAGACAAGGAGATGGAAAGATGTTCCTTGTTGATAGAATGCTTGGAAAACTTGCAAAAAAACTGAGATTGCTTGGTTTTGACACAATCTATCTTCCACACGCCCAGGAGGAACAAATCATACAACTGTGCAAACAGAACAATAGAATTTTGATAACAAGAGATAGACTCTTGCACATGCGTGCTTTGAAAAATGGACTGAGGAGTCATTTAATTCATTCAGATAATTGGAGAGATCAACTTGTCGAACTCTCATCGCGTTTTGATCTAAAAAATACCAATAGAATGACGAGGTGTAGTTTATGTAATGCAGAACTTGAAAAGATACCTGTCGAAAAGATCAAGGACAGGGTACCGTTGTATGTTCAAAATACACAGAATGATTTTTTCATCTGTCCAGTTTGTAACAGAGTTTATTGGGCAGGATCACATGTTCAACATGCCATTGAAGAATTTAGGAGGCTGAGGATTTGAAACTCTTTGAAATGGTGTTTGAATTTTTTTCGAAAGGTTACAAATCAAATGTTATGAACGACATTGCACAGCTGATCAGTTCGATCGCAAAGGCTAAATATTGCGATATCTTGCTCTATGAAAGGCACAAGGACCAATTTCGGGTCGTTGGAACAAGTGGTGAAAAGGAAAAAATAGGTTCGAAGATCGGCTCAAAATCCCTGCAAAATCACCTATATGTTGTGAAATTAATCTACAATGATCAACTCTGGGGTGCGTTGATTTTAGAAGAACCCCACAATCTGAATTTGCAACAAACAATAGATGAGCTCAGTTTTTCTTTATGGTGGGTAAACAAATTCATAGAACTTCAGAATATCGCAGAAAAGTATCACAAAATGAATGAACTGACAAATGTTTTTTATAACTCCTTAGACAAAGAGCAATTCAAAACTGAAATGGTCAAAGCAATTGCAAGGGTCTTGAATGCAGACATTGTGATATTTTTCGAAAAAAACAATGAGGAATACGTTTTCTCTTCGGCATTTGGAATTACAAAAGATCAATTACTCTTTGAAAGAATCAAACATACTCATCCTTTCTTCAACCGAGTTGAGAAGACAGAGAACGGAATACTCGATATAAAAAATCAAATAGATTTCATTGGCATTTCGATCAAATCTTACATGGCAACTCCTCTAAAATTACAAGAACGCACAATCGGTGTAGTTCTCGTGGCAAATAAGATTTCGCCAGAAGGGTACAGAACCCTACATAGTTTTGATGAATTTGATCTATCGATCTTATATGAAATTTCAAGACGCATTTCACTTGGATACACCAGGCTTGAATATCAAGAAGGATTGAAAAGAGAAATAGAAAAATTGAGAAATTATACAAAGAACTATCAAGAATTGATACAGCAACAACAACTGTATCTGAAAAAAATGGATCTTGTTCACAGCATAAGCAATGCTATGAGAGCAAGTTATGATCCAAATAATGTGTACAAAACACTCTTACTTGGACTGACATCGGGTAGAGGACTTGGCTTTAACAGAGCTCTATTGTTGATACGAGATAAGAAAACCGAGTCACTTGTGGGCAAAATGTGGTTAGGACCGCAGAGCAGTGATAACATCACCGAGATTTGGAGAGAAGCAGAGAGAAGGGCTATGAGTTACGGTGATTTTTCGCAGTTTTTGAGAGAAGAAGCCCTGATGCTCGACGTAAACAAAGGTCTGACAGGAAAGATCGAAGGTCGGATATTCGCTTACAAAGATCATCCAGTTTTCGAAAGGGTTGTTCTCAGAAGGAGAGTAATTCACATCACTCCATCCTTGGCAAAGAGCATGGAGGATTCTATAAGAGACCTTTTGAATCTACTTGAAGTTGAAGAATTCGTCGTGATACCGCTGGTTGGAAGATGGGATACGATCGGTGTACTCATCTTGGATAACAAATTCACAAAGACATCGATCACAGAAGCAGACATCGAGGTCTTGAGAATTATAGCCGATAGTGCTGGACTTGCCATAGAAAATGCCATGAACTATGAAGAATTAAGGAAGAAAACCGAGAGTCTCGAGCAACAAAAGAATATGGTAGATTACCTACGCAAGTTCAGTGATAGTATTCTCCAAAATCTCACTACAGCCGTTATCGTGATTGATAGATCGGGGAAGGTAATAGAATGTAACAGAAGAGTCGAACAATTACTTGGGTTACCAAAAGAAAGAGTTCTTGGAAGTTCATACTTTGATTTTGGAGAGACATTTGAAAACATCTTTGAAGTTGCAATGAAAGTTTTCGAAAAAGGAGAGACAATAACTTTATCCAGGTATAGAATAGAGACACCTCAGGGTGAGAGGTTCTTTGATACAAAGTACTCACCTTTATGGGATCTAACTGGTTCTACTATGAATGGAGTTATAGTGACGCTTGAGGATGTCACGCAACAGTATAAACTCGAACAAGAAAGAAAGGACAAAGAGAAATTGGCGGTACTTGGTGAAATGTCGGCCCGAGTAGCTCATGAATTGCGCAATCCAATCACAGTTATAGGTGGCTTTTTGAATAGACTGAAAAAAAATATTTCCGATCCAGAGGCTCGGGAGAAATATTTAACCATACTCTCAAACGAAGTCGAGAACCTACAGAATATAGTTTCGGAGATTCTCGAATTCAGCAAGAACATAAGAAAACTCGACTTGACCGATTTCCAGTTAAACGATTTGGTTGAAGAAGTTGTTTTTCTAATGCAGGACAAAGCCAACAAGGCAGGAATCAAAATAGAAATCATCCTGGCTCCCATTCCGCAAGTGGAAGCTGATAGAAACAGGATAAAGCGAGTTCTAATAAATCTTGTTCAAAATGCCATAGAAGCGACACCACAAAATGGTAAGATTGTTATCAAGACACAGTATGATAATGACAGGGTAATCGTATCAGTCTTTAATACCGGTGAACCTATAAGTGAAGACGTGATGAGAGGCATTTTTATACCGTTTTATACAACAAAAACGTATGGCACTGGACTTGGACTCCCAATATGTAAGAAAATAATAGAAGATGAGCACGGAGGAAGAATATGGGCTGAACCAAAATCAGATGGAACTCAATTCAGTTTCGAATTATCAGTTAAAAGGAGGAATTGAAGATGAAGAAAATCAAAATTCTTGTCGTAGATGATGAACACAACATAAGACTACTCATAAGCGAAGAACTGAAAGACTTGGGATACGAAGTCGAAACCGCATCAAATGCAGATGAAGCCCTTGAAAAATTTGAGCGAATGAGCTTTGACTTGGTAACAATCGATATCGAAATGCCTGGTAAGAACGGAATTGAGCTCGCAGGTATTTTGAGACAAAAATATCCCGGTCTGAGGATAGTTCTTCTAACTGCGTATTCTCACTATAAATATGATCTTGCTTCATGGGCTGCCGATGCCTATATAGTGAAATCTGCTGATTTGACAGAACTAAAAGATACAATAAAAAAACTGTTGCAGATGTGAGGAGGTGCTATTTTGGAATACAGAAAGACTCTGAATCTTCCAAACACCGATTTTGCGATGCGTGCAAATCTGGTTGAAAAAGAACCACGTATTCTTGAAAAGTGGAAAGAGATCGACATCTACAAATATGTACAGGAACAAAGAATCAATCGTCCAACCTTTATCCTTCATGATGGTCCACCTTATGCCAATGGTGATATACACATAGGTACCGCGATGAATAAAATTTTGAAAGACACCGTTGTGAGGTACAAAGTTTTGCGTGGTTATAGATCTCCGTATGTTCCCGGTTGGGATACACATGGTTTACCAATAGAACACAAAGTCACTACAATGCTTGGAACGAAGGTAAAATCGATGAGCCAGATGGAGATAAGAAAAGTCTGTGAAGATTTTGCAAAACAACAAATAGAAGTACAAAAAAAACAATTTCAAAGGCTTGGAGTAGTGGGAGACTGGGAAAACTTCTATGCCACCCTTAAACCGGAATACGAATACAAAATTTATGAGGTCTTTGAAAAACTCGTAGAAGATGGATATGTTTACAGAGCAAAGAAACCCGTTTTATGGTGTCACAACTGCCGCACGGCGCTCGCACAAGCAGAAATAGAATACCACGATCATGTATCTCCCTCTATATATGTCAAATTCAAGATGAAAGATGCCGATGAACACATAATAATATGGACGACCACCCCGTGGACTTTACCAGGTAATACCGGTATAGCCGTACATCCAGATCATCAATATGTCAAAGTCAGAGTAAAAGGTGAAACATGGATTTTGGCGGAAAAATTGCTTGCCAGTACCATGAATGAACTTAAAATCGATCAATACGAAATTCTGGAAACTTTCAACGGTAAGCTGCTTGAGGGAAAGATAGCACTTCACCCTCTGTTTGAAAGAGAATCTCGTATTATAGTTGCCGATTTTGTCGATATGGAAACGGGATCGGGTTGTGTTCACATCGCACCAGGTCACGGTGAAGAGGATTACGAATATGGTCATCTTGTTCATGGTCTTGAGGTCATCTCCCCTGTGAACGAAGAAGGGGTTTTCACCGGACAGGCTGGAAAATATGCAGGAATGCATATAGATAAAGCTAATAGGTTGATCATGGATGATCTAAAGGCAATGGGAGCCCTCTTGAAGGAAGGTAAGATATCGCATTCTTATCCACACTGTTGGAGATGTAAAAAACCAGTCATCTTCAGAGCCACAGAGCAGTGGTTTGTCTCTGTTGAGAAAAAGGATTTAAGAAATAGAGTCCTTAAACACATAGACAACGTTACATGGATTCCTTCTTGGGGAAAGAACAGAATCAGTGCGATGATCCAAGAAAGACCCGATTGGTGCATCTCAAGGCAGCGCGTCTGGGGTACACCAATACCGGCTTTCAAGTGCAATGACTGTCAGGAGGCAATACTCGATCCCATAGTTATTCACCATTTTGCCCAAATAGTCAAAGAAAAGGGTACCAATGCTTGGTTTGAGATGTCTGAAAAAGAATTACTACCAAATGACTATGCCTGTAAAAAATGTGGTTCTAAGAACCTCAGTAAAATGTATGACACACTTGATGTCTGGATCGATTCTGGTGCCTCCTTTGAAGCAGTTTTGACAACAAGACCTGATCTTACCTTCCCAGCAGATATGTATTTGGAAGGGAGTGACCAACATAGAGGGTGGTTCAATTCATCAATAGTACTTTCGGTCGTAAAGCACGACATGGCACCTTACAAAACGGTTCTGACTCACGGATTTATAAAAGATGAGGAAGGCAAGAAAATGAGCAAATCTCTTGGAAATGTCGTGGATCCACTTGAAGTTTGCTCAAAATACGGCGCAGATGTGCTAAGACTTTGGCTTGCAAGTAGTGACTATTTCAACGACATAAGAATCTCGCAGAATATAATACTTCAACAAGTGGAGGTCTACAAAAAGATCAGAAATACATTTAGATATCTATTGGGAAATCTCAACGATTTTTCAGAAGATAACATAATACCGTTTGAAAAACTCCTACCCGTCGATAAATGGGCTTTAGGAAGACTGCAACAAATCATCAAATCGGTCACAGAAGCCTATGAAAGTTATGAGTTTTCCAAAGTGTACAATATTCTTGTAAAGTATTGTTCTGTTGAATTGAGTGCAGTTTACCTTGACATTGTGAAAGACAGATTGTATGTCGAAGGGAAGAATTCTATCCAACGTAGATCTGCTCAGACTGTCCTGTATCACATACTCAAATCATTACTTGTGATGTTGTCTCCTATACTCGCCTTCACATGTGAAGAGGCCTATGAACATTTCAAATCTCAGAGAGTGAAATACCAATCTGTTCAGGTGGAACACTGGCCTGAATATCACGAAGAATGGATAGATAAACAAATAATGGCCGATTTTGACAGTCTAATGCAAATTAGAGATCTTGCTCTGAAATCTCTTGAAGAGATCAGACAAGGAGGTTTGATTGGTCACTCTCTTGATGCAAAACTGATAATAAGATCGAATTCACAACAGACCTTGAATTTACTGAATAAATACAGTGAACACCTTGAGGAGTTTTTCATCGTCTCACAAATCGAAATCCATGATTCTGATAAAGAATTAGAAATCGAGGTTCAAAAGGCTGATGGTGAGAAATGTGATAGATGTTGGAAATATCATCCTCTGACTGGAAGTGATCAACAATTCCCAAATACTTGTCCAAGATGTGCGAGAGTTTTGAGAGAACAGGAAGGTTGATAAAATGATAGAGTTATCGGGACTTGTGTCAGATGCTTTCAATAAAAAAGCATCTGACATTCATCTTTGTGTTGATACACCACCCATTTACAGAATAAATGGTTTGTTGGTCGTTCAAAAAGATCTCGGACTTGTTACCGAAAATGATCTAATGGGAGCCATAGAGATTTTGTTCAATCATATAGGCTTAACAGTAGACTCAAACAAAAAAGAGGTAGATTTTGCCTTCAGTGTTGGAGATCAGGTGAGAGTCCGTGGTAACTTGTATTATGAGAGAAGAAAACCAGCTCTTGCACTGAGGCTAATAACTCGAAAAATCAGAACTTTTGATGAACTTGGTCTTCCACAGATACTCAAAGATTTCACAGAAAGAGATTCAGGTCTGATACTCGTCGCGGGTCCAACTGGAAGCGGAAAATCAACAACCCTTGCTGCGATGATAGACTACATAAACGAGAATCACCCTTATCACATTATCACAATCGAAGATCCAATAGAATACATTTTCACGAACAAAAAATCTATAATACACCAAAGAGAACTTGGACAGGACACCAAGAGTTTTTACGATGGTCTCAAGTATGCTTTGAGACAAGACCCAGATGTGATATTAGTGGGCGAAATGAGGGATCTTGAAACCATGGCATTGGCACTCACTGCCGCTGAAACAGGGCACCTGGTTTTCAGTACCATACATACAAACAGCGCTGCAAGTGCACCAGAAAGGGTTATAGACGTTTTTCCAGCCCATCAGCAAAAACAAATCGCATTGCAACTTGCGAATACACTTGTCGCGATAATTTACCAGAGATTGTTACCGCGTTGTGATCAAAAAGGTATGGTACCGATTCTTGAAATATTAATTGGTACAGCTGCTATCAAGAACTTAATACGAGAAAACAAGTTGCATCAGGTGGAATCAATCATGCAAACAAGCGCAAAGCAAGGTATGGTGCTCTTCGACGATGCTTTGTTCAAAGCCTATGCCAACGGCTATATAGACAAGTCACAGGTTTACGAATATGCAAGAAATCCTGAAGAAATGAGGCGAAAAGTAGGATGAAGGACGTTATAGAATCTGTGGTTCAAAAAATCAGTGAGCGAGTCAGTGAGTTAGAAATCAATTTGACAGATTCTAATCTTGACCCCGAAAAGATTAAATCATTGTCCGTTGAGTATTCTAATTTGAAAGAAATTCTCGAGACATATGAACAGTTAAAAATTATAGAAGAAGAAATCGATTTTTGGCAACAAATTTTACAAGAAGATCCTTCTGCGGAAATCGAAATTGAAAAGTCAAAAAAAGAATACGAGCGAAAAATGACTCAATTGATATCGCAACTCCTTCCAGTTAAGGAGTACAATAATGTCATTATCGAAATCAGAGCAGGTACAGGTGGCGAAGAAGCAGCCCTATTTGCAGCAGATCTCTATCGTATGTACACAAGGTATGCAGAACGAAAAAACTGGCAGGTGGAACTCTATGACTTTCACGACACAGGTCTCGGCGGTTTCAAAGAAATCGTTTTTCTCATAAAAGGTAAATCGGCATACAAATTCTTACGACTCGAAAGCGGCGTTCACAGAGTTCAAAGAATCCCCGTGACTGAATCTTCAGGAAGAATACACACATCAACGGCTACAGTTGCAGTGTTACCAGAAGTTTCTGATGTAGAAATATACATAGATCCAAAAGACATAAAAATCGACACCTTCAAAGCATCTGGACACGGCGGACAATACGTGAATAAAACTGAATCTGCTGTGAGAATAACACATCTACCCACAGGAACGATTGTATCTTGTCAGAGTGAGAGATCACAACATCAAAACCGTGAGAGAGCTCTTTCAATACTACGCGCCAAATTATATGAAATGGAACAAGAGAGAATCTCAGCAGAACTTTCACAACAGAGAAAAAGTCAGATAGGTACAGCGGAAAGAAGCGAGAAAATTAGAACGTACAACTTTCCTCAAAACCGCGTGACGGATCACAGAATTAACTACACCACTTATAGACTCAAAGATGTTCTGGATGGCGATCTGGATGAATTAATAACCAAGCTCCTCGAAGATGAACTTGTCAAATTACTCAAAGAAAAGAATGCCATCTCCACTCATTGATATGTCTTTGTAGCGAGCTTTTTGTATATCATATCAACAAGAGGTTTCAAGTCATCTTTTGCCGCTTGCTTTGAATATTCATACAATAGCATGTTGGTAAACCATTTCTCACCAGAACTCTTTGGTATGAGATCAGATTGAGGAATGGATTCATACATCTTTTTGAAAATATCATAAAAGAGAGAACCCACAAATTCAGAGCAAGCATTCCATAATTTATCTTGTTGTCCGACACTTGAAATAGATGAGATCAATCACATCACCACCAGATCTGCAAGCAAAACACCAGCACTGTGCATTGTCTGCAAAATCGCTATGATATCTTGAGGAGTTGCACCGAGACTTTTTAGGGCTGTCACCAATTCTGAAACCGTTGCATCTACTTGTTTGTCAGACAAAACTCTTCCATTCTTAACACTTATATTGAATACTCCGTATGAAAGAGTGAAGTCCAAAACCCTCACATTCCCTCCAAATACAACTGTTCCCGTCTTCTCATTGACCACGATTTTCGCAGGTTGGTCAACAGAAACCTCTATTTCTTCCACCAAAGAAAGGAATGTAACCACATCGTCTTCAAAAGCTGAGGGAATCTGCGTCTTTATCGAAGATGCATCAACTGCTTTTGCTATTTTTCTATCAAAGGTTGTATTTATCGCTTGTGCAACCCTTGCTGCTGTTGTAAAATCAGGCGTTCTCAAAAGAATCGTGACATTGTTCGATTCAACGAATTCAGATGGAATTTCTTTTTCGACGATCGCACCATTTGGAATGTACCCGACTATTTTGTATTTGCTCTGCAAATTCGCCGAAACCTTCACTTCGTTGCCACCAACACTGATATTCCCCTGTGCAACTGCATATACATTGCCATCTGCACCATATAATGGAGTCTGTATCAGCAAACCACCTTGTAGAGATTTCGCATCTCCTATTGATGCAACTGTCACATCGAGTCTCATACCCTCTTTGTAAAATGGAGGGATATCAGCCAGAACCATCACCAGAGCACTATTTCTTGTCTTGAGATCTGCGGCATCTATACTTATGTTAAACACTTTTGCCATATTTGACAACAGAGTCGAATTGATCTTTCCAGAATCACCTGTGCCGTTCAAACCAACAACGACACCAAGTCCAAAGAGTTGATTGTCTCTTGCTCCTCTGAAAATTGCGATATCTTTTATGCGTGTAATGGAGAATATCTGTGTGATCAGAATAACCAAAAACAGAACAAACAACACTTTTTTCATATTGTCACCTCACAAGAACCACTTTGCGATCGCCGAGAGAATATAATCAAGCCAAGACTCTTGATCGGGATTTTGTCTGAAGACGAGTTGACCATTCACCCATATTTGACAATTCGCGATCTTCGACGAATCAACTGTATTATCTGAAGCTATATCATCGGGTCTCACAGTTCCACGTATTATTATTTCACTGAGTTGCTCGCCTACTTTGAGCTTTTTATTGCCTTCAACGATCAAATTCCCGTTCTGTACATCAACTACCACAGCTGAAACGGTAAGGGTAACAGTAGAACTCAATTGTGCTGATCTTTGCTGTGTCGAGTTGTTATTTATGGGTATGAATTGTGATAGATCAAACTGCGTGATGTTTTTCACAGCACCCGTGAAGAGATTCAACAACGCATTTTCAAAAGCAGTGTTTTCGCTTGTGGCATTGATCTTTGGTGTTTCTTTTACGACAATGGTCACAATATCTCCTACTTTATTTGCCTTACGATCACCTACTATATTTTTGAATTGATTATTTGTCGAGCTATTCCATAACGATGCGCTATAGATGATCAACGCCTGAACCAAAATCAACACGATGAACAATCTCTTCATTATTTCAACTCCCCATGACACATATCGAATAATCTTCTTTGAGTACCCCGTGTATTAGAAAACCCGTCGAGAGATTCCTTGCCTTGATGATTTCTCCAAAATTCCCATCCTGCACAACCCTTACAAAGGTTGTAACTACTACCGAACCGATTTGAATCGTCGCTGGTAAAACTTGTCCTGCCTTAACATCGGGTGGCTTACTCAAATACATAAGATCTATTGGCTCACCCTCTTTGAACATTTTTCTACTCATCTTGCCTACCACATCATCGATTTTGTCCGTGAATTGTCCGTTTTTCCCAAAAACATTCATTTGAACGATTAAGAGATCTTCTTTTCTTATTATTTCCCCGCTCTTGATAGTTCTACATACTACTAAAACATTCCTTAAGATAGAAATATCTGCAGTAGCTTGTACATATCCAGAGAAGGTATTATTCTGAAGAAATTTGGTCAAGACATTCACTTTTCCACTGGAAATATTGAAGGAGAGTATCTCAAAATCATCTGCTTGAGGAATTTGTTGTTTAAATTGAAGGTTAGTGATCGTTGCCTCATCACCAAATTTCAGCAACAAATACTCTATAACAGAGTCCTGAACTCGTTCTAATAAATTACTACCCCATAAAAAGACTTGGAGGAACAATAGTATCGATATTAATTTTTTCACCTTTTCCATCCCTTCTCAATCAGAGAAAGGCGGATGCGCATCCGCAATGAGAAAAGAAAATTATCTCTTGAGTGTGGAAACAGTTTGGAGCATACTATCAGCGGTTTGAATTGTTCGTGCATTTAATTCATATGCTCTTTGCGCAGTGATCATGTCGACCATCTCTTTTACTACATCAACATTGGATTTTTCCAGATATCCCTGTTGCAACGCTCCAAAACCATCTTGATTGGGTGTGCCCTCTATCGGTGCTCCTGAGGCCGTCGTTTCAAGATATAGATTATCACCAATCGACTTCAAACCAGCGGGGTTTACGAATCTTACAAGCGTCACAGTGCCAAGATTCTGTATTGTACCATCCTGCATTTCAACAGAAAAGATACCATCGGGTGAGATATTTATCGCAACTGCATCGGCGGGAACAACTATATTTGGAATTAGAGCAAGCCCGTTTGCAGTCACAACTGTGCCATTACTGTCTATTTTGAAAGATCCATCTCTCGTATAAGCAGTTCTACCATCTTGGAGCTGTATTTGAAAGAAACCATCTCCTGTAATGGCTACATCAAGTGCATTTCCCGTGTGTTCCATATTACCCAATGAAAAGATCTTCGTTGTAGCAGCTAACCGTGCTCCATGACCAAAATATATACCTGTGGGTATCGTTGAATTGACTGCGGTAGGTGTGCCGGCATTTTTGTAATATTGGTACACAAGATCTTGAAATTCTGCTCGAACTTTCTTGTAACTCGTTGTATCAACATTTGCGAGGTTGTTTGAAACCGTATCGAGCTTATATTGTTGAGCCCACATACCAGTTGCCGCAGAATACAAAGAGACCATCATCTTGGTACACCTCCTACTATCTCAACGAACCAACTTGGCTCGTTAATTTTGCCAATAATTCATCTTCGACAACAACGACTTTTTGTGATATCTCAAAATGTCTTTGAGCTTCTATCAATTTTGTCATTTCTAAGAGTGCATTTACATTAGATAATTCAACATAGCCTGGTAAAATCCTAAAATCTTCCTCGGCAACTGCCTCACCACTTTGAGGAGTGGGCTGTAAGAGTGTGTAGCCTATTTTTCTCAGCTGTGATTGATTCTCAAAAGTGTACACACCAATTCTTGTGACGATATTGTTGAATCTGTCTTTGATATACCCATCCTGATCTACACTGTAACCATCTAAGAATTGTATAGCCTCACCATTTTCATCCAGCAATCTCAATCCATCGGCATTTACTATATAACCCTCTGCATCCAACTTAAAATTACCCGCCTTAGTGTAATAAACACTATTTTCTCCCTGCAAAGCAAAATAACCATCGGATTCTATCGCAAGATCGAGTGGATTATCTGTTTTTAAAAAAGTGCCATGTGAGGTATCCAGATAGACATCATCAAGAACTGCACTGTATGTCAGATTACCAATTGGATGTTTTCTGTTTGGCAAGGCATAAATTGCTCGATCTTGATAGGCTCTGAAGATCAATTTATCTTTTTTGTACCCCACCGTTTCGATATTTGCAAGGTTGTTTGCTGTAGTGTCAACTTTACTCGTATCCAGCAGCATCCCCATCGCTGCTGTGTAGATACCTCTTATCACAATATCACCTCGAATAAGAAGTCGCAACTACCTTCAAAAGCTCCTGGTCTTCCAACAAGATACCAGTACCTTTTGCCACACAGGTTATAGGATCTTCTGCTACGATGACTTTCACTCCAAGTTCCTCAGACATGAGTAGATCGAGCCCTCTTGTTAACGCTCCTCCACCGGTTAGGACTATGCCTTGATTGATAATATCTGCTGCGAGTTCTGGTGGAGTCTTCTCAAGAACCATTTTGATCCTGCCTATTATTGTTTCAATTAATGGTTTCAATGTTTCTAAAACGTCATCGGAATTTATTTGGTCTGTTCTGGGTAACCCTGTCACCGCATCTCTGCCTTTTATTTCCATTTGATATGTTTCCATAGAAGGGTGAACTTTTCCTATTTTTATCTTCACCTGCTCTGCTGTTGGTTCTCCTATCACAAGTCCGTATTTTCGCCTTACAAATCTCACGATAGCCTCATCCATTGCATCACCAGCGATCTTTATCGAATCACCTATCACAACTCCACCAAGACTTATCACAGCGATGTCCGTTGTTCCACCGCCTATATCCACAACCATATTTCCTTCGGATTTCGTCACTTCTATACCAGCACCTATTGCTGCTGCAAGCGGCTCAGAGATAACATGAACTTTTCTCGCACCGGCATTTAATGCAGCTTCAAAGACTGCCCTTTTCTCTACACTTGTAGCCTTTGTGGGAATACCTATGACAAGTTCTGGTTTGAACAAGAAAGATTTTTTCACGGTGCGGTTTATGAATTCTTTGATCACGGCTTCAATGGTCTTGTAATCTGCAATCACCCCATCCTTCATAGGCTTAACCGCTTTGTAGTAATCAGGTGTCTTGCCGAGCATCTTCTTGGCTTCTTCGCCAATCGCAACTATTTCACCTGTTTTTTCAGAAATCGCGACAACGGAAGGCTCAAAGATCACAATACCCTTTCCTCTTTGATAAACAATAAAACTGGCTGTACCAAGATCTATACCCAAGTCACCTTTTGGCATTTGCTTAACCTCCCTGAACTCTCCTATCCTGTATAACCTTAGGAGACAATCTGGTGTGCCTGGCGGGAGTTGAACCCGCAACCTCTGGATCCGGAGTCCAGCGCTCTATCCGTTTGAGCTACAGGCACAAGATTCTACCATTTGGGTTTAACAAATACTTTAATTCTTCACACATACCCTCAGCAATGATAATATCAAAAGGCGCGAAGTTTTCCAATTTTTTTTGATCTCTCTCGACATGACATCCCATCTTGTGAAACAGATAAGCGTAATATGGATCTTTTTGAAAGACAATCCAGCTTTTATCCTTTAAAACCCTTGTGTCAGAAAGATTCACGATGAGGACCTTACCCTCTATATCTTTCAATTTTATCAATTGTTCGTCTTTCAATCTTAAGGGAGGACTTATTCTGTAACAGTTAGTATTTGACGAGACAAATCTATCGAAAATCTCTGCTGCACTCAATTTATCTATATCTTTTCTTCCTTTGAACGGTGTACTTGAGAGCCTTTCATCGACCATGTAAACTTCTTTATCAAATTTGATATGAAGTTTTTCTGCGAATTTTATTGCCTTGAAGGTTTGCTGTGAATATCTACCACTCATTGAAAGAGGTAATCCAATCACAAAACAGTCAACATTCTCGAGCTTGGAGATTTCAGAGAACACTTCTTGCCTGCCCACCGTCCACAATTTTGTTGCGAGTTTCTCACCTAAAGCCAATCCACATCTTACTTCACCATAATCTATCGCGAGAATCATCAAATCACCATTTTCACATTTGCAAGTGCCTTGTATATACCTTTCACTTTTTGCATCAAAAGTGGTTTTGTTATGTTATTGAAATAAACAAGTTCCAATTCTCTCTCCATAATTCTCACTGGTGTACGTGAAAAATCTATTCGAACAAGAGAAATCTTCTCGGGACTGATAATTGCTCCAAGATCTTTGAGAATATTCAACATCACCTTGGCATATGCCTGATTCTTGAAATGTCCATACTGCACAAGCATCTTTAAAAACTCTTCTTGACTCACTTCATTCGTACCGATAGCTGATATTACCTCAGCCACTAATTCCTGAGAAGGAAACAATTCTTCAAGTTCACTTTGCCTTTCATAAACACTCTCATTGCCAAAACACAGATCAAAGAGTTGACTGTTTCCATCAGAGGAAACGGCATCCAACAATTCAAACAAGCTCAAAGGCGCATCAAGGATGGCGATTTCTATATCTTGCCCCAAAAGTGTCGGTAACCCATCGGTGTTTGTGGAGCTTATCAATTTGGTAATTTTTTTCTTTTTCACACTGCTAACCACACTCAATCTCTGACTCGGCTTGAGCGTGTGCGAATATATGAGAATCTCTCTGTTGCTCCACTTGTCTTTAAATCTCTTATAAAAATCAGACAATTTACGCTGATCAGAGAATAAAAAACATGTGGCATCACTCAAAACTGAATCTATATCGCCAGATATATCTGCTAAACCATAATTGAGTTTAAAAGATCTTTCATACGATATTTCAAAACCAAGTTTCGTAGCGAAACTGAACAAATCATCAGGATTTTTCACACTTATTGCCATGAATTTGTGAATGTTCCATCTCACAAACTCCAGAAAATCAGCAACTTGCGGTTGATCTTCAAAGGTCTTGAAAAGTGAAAGTTCGTTGATCAGAAAAATATCGTACTGATTGAATATCTTCTCCTTCTCGTTTAGAAAACAAGAGAGAGTTATAAAAGTAAATCTATCGGAAGTGTTTCTATTCAAGGAATTCACATATGATATTCTGTTATGGGTATGTCTCAGAAGGCTCTGGTGTAGATGGGAAGAAATGATATTATTCATGGAGATTACAGCACATCTCAGATTGGTTTTCTCTTTAAGCCAGTATAAAAATGCGTTTCTCGTCCTAAGATCAAGTACATACAAACGCTTTCCTTTCACTTGAGTTAACAGTTGATCGAGATGAAACATTTTCTGTGACATCTCACTGCTCTCATTGATTTCATAGACTTCTTCAGGCAAGGATAAATCTAAGATGTTAAACGAAATAGGTCCCTTGTGATTTCTCACACTGAAAACAATATCAACATTGGTGGACTCGTAATTTGGTTTTTCCAACAAGTAACCCAATCCAAAGCCAAGCGCTTCTATTCTTTTACCATTTACACGAATCAACATCTTGACATTCGCGTGATTTTGCCCAAAAGTTCTAACAAACTCCACGGGTACATTTCTTGAAAGAAAAACAGGTTCGGGATTGCCATGACCAAATGGCTCAAGTAATTGTAGATCTCTTATCACTTGATCATCGATCTGTTCTAATTGAATTTCATCGTCGATTTCTATAACATCAAAAGAATCCTTCACGGGAATCTTACAACTTCTCAAAGAATCAATGAAAGCACTGATTCCATCTGGGTTCAAACTGAATCCAACGGCTAATGGATGACCACCAAATTCCTTGAAATACGATGACAGAGGTTGTAAAAGTTCTATGAGATTAACTTCAGGCACACTTCGTGCAGAACCCCTCGCAATCTCTTCCGTTTCTGAAATAACCATCACAGGTCTTCCATATCTATGAACCAATCGAGTAGCAACAATACCTATCACACCAACATGCCAATCTCGTCCCTTAACAACAATAACAGGATCTTTGTGTAATCCGTACTCTTCAATCTGTTCAACTGCATGGGCAAAGATGTCAGATTCGATTTCTTGCCTTGTTGTGTTATATTCAAAGAGAAGTTCTACAAGCCTTTCGGCATAAGCTCTATCCTTAGCAACCAAAAGTTGAAACGCATCATCAGCGCAATCAAGTCTTCCCGCTGCATTCAATTTTGGTGCAACCCTATAGCCAATCTCTCGAGAATCTGGCTCGGTTATGCAAAGTCGCGAGAATAACATCGATAATCCCGGTCTGTTGGTCTCTCTCAATCTCTGTAAACCTTCTTTCACCAGAAAACGATTTTCACCGGTCAATTTAACCATATCAGCAATTGTACCAAGGGCTACAAACTCAAGAAGATCGAAGAACTCCTTTGATTCAATTTTCATCTGCTTGGCAATGGCAGAGACAAGCTTGAAGGCGACTCCAACTCCTGCCAGATCTTTAAATGGATAAGTATCATCTGGTCTTTTTGGATCAATAACAGCCGCGGCTTTGGGAAGTTTTTCTCCTACTTCGTGATGATCTGTAACTATCACAGAACAATTAAAAGAATTAGCAAATTCGATTGCTTCAAAGGCAGTGACGCCACAATCTACGGTTAGTATTATTCCTTTTGACTTCTTACAGAATTGCTCAATTACGGAAGGTTGAATGCCATATCCTTCATCCATTCTCTTGGGTATGTAGTATTCTGTGATCCATCCATATCTGTCTAAAAATTCTTTGAGCACAGCAACGCCAGTTATCCCATCAACATCGTAGTCTCCGTAAATTAAAACAGGAAGACGGTGCATCTTAGCTTCGAACAGCAAAGCAACTGCTCGATCCATATCAGCCAAGTACATCGGATCGTGAAGATCTTCCACGGTTGGATTTAGAAATTTACAAACAACCTGTGGTTCTTTCAAACCTCTGTTTATCAGTAATTTTGCAAGAAAAGAACTTATCTGTAACTGATCACACAGCAACTGAATCTGTTGCTGATCAACCTGCTTTACTATCCACCTCACAATCGCCAACTGCCTTCTTGTAGTATTAATTATATTAAACCACATTTTTTTATTTTGTGAACGTTAGAAAATAGTGGCAGTTAGCCGCTCATTTCTCCAACTTTGGTGAGCAGAGCTTCTTCAAATTTCTCACAATCAACATGTTATTTGTTTTCGATCTTCTGATAGCTGATGTTGTCGCTCTAAAGGCTTCTATTGTCGTGATGTAAGGTACTCTGTTTTTCACCGCTGCAGCTCTTATCCTGTAGCCTACAGTACGTTTATCTTCAAAATTCAATGGTGCTTTCATCCCAATTCTGTCACTTATAATACCTTTAATTGTATCTGGAGATTGAGTTATCACAACCAAATCTACCTTGCCTTGTTCTATCAAATCAATGACATCTGGCCTACCCTCTCCCACTTTTGGCACGTGTTTTGCCGGTATGCCAACGGAATTCAGTGTTCTTGCTGTGCCGTTAGTCGCGTAAATATCAAATCCTAAGTCAAACAAATGAGATACAAGCGGTATTACATCTCTTTTGTCTTTGTCTCTCACAGTAACAAGGATTGACTTCTTCGGTAGAGGATTCGAAGCGGCTATTTGCGCTTTTGCAAAGGCTTCAGCGAAATCTTCACCAATTCCCATAACTTCACCTGTGGAACGCATCTCTGGGCCAAGTAATGAGTCAGTGCCGTGAAATCTATTGAATGGAATAACCACCTCTTTAACAGAATAAAATCGCGGCCATGGTGTTGGAAGAATTCCCTTGATGTTTAAGAAATCTGAAACATCGTATCTTGTTGGATATGGCCAATATTCAGCCAACAATTCGGTGAGTTTTCTACCAACAAGTATTTTTGCAGCCAATTTCGCAATCGGTATTCCTATTGCCTTACTGACGAAAGGAAAGGTTCTCGAAGCTCTTGGGTTCAATTCGAGTATGTAAATCTGTTCATCCTTGATAGCCAACTGAACATTAGCTGGACCAATCAATTTGAGTTCTTTTATCAATAAATAGATCGTGGATTCTATTCTCGTAATCATATCATCTGACAGACTTATAGGCGGTAAGACACAGGCTGAATCCCCTGAGTGTATGCCAGCTTCTTCAATTTGCTCCATTAAACCAGCCACCCAAACATTTTCACCATCACACAGCACATCCACATCTAATTCAATTGCATCTTCTAAAAATTTGTCTATTATTAGAGGATAACCCGGTGAAACCAATGCGGCTTGAAAAACATACTTTACAAGTTCCTGCTCAGAATCGACAATTGCCATTGCTCTGCCGCCAAGTACATAACTCGGCCTGACAAGGACAGGAAAATCCAGATTTTTTGCTTCTCTCAGGACATTTTCAACAGATGTAGCAATAGCAAAAGGAGGAGTCTTCAAATGAAGTTTTTCAAGCAACTGAGCAAATTTTTCTCTGTTCTCTGCTATTTCGATAACTTCCAGATTGGTTCCTATAAGCCTGACTCCCTCTTTTGCTAAATCGCCAGCTATTTTCAAAGGCGTCTGTCCCCCAAATGAAATAACGACACCCTCGGGTTTTTCATTTTCGATTATTTCCAAAACATCTTCAATGGTCAATGGTTCAAAATAGAGTCTGTTCGACACATCATAATCCGTCGATACAGTTTCTGGATTGGAGTTGACCATTATTACTTCATAACCTTCTTGTTGAAATGCCCATACCGCATGAACATTGGCATAGTCAAATTCTATTCCTTGGCCGATCCTGTTTGGTCCCGAACCGAGAATGACTATCTTCTTTTTTTGTGATGGCAACGCTTCATTTTCAATACCGTTGTATGTTGAGTAGAAATAGGCAGTAGTCGCTTCAAATTCACCAGCACAGGTATCAACCATTTTGTAAACTGGTCTGATGTTGTGCTTTCTCCTGAATTCTCTGACATCCTTCTCGGTAACCTCAAATATCTCAGCGAGTTCTCTATCTGAAAATCCCCATTGTTTTGCCTTTCTCAACAATGAGTCTTTCATTCCATTCTTTCTGAGTTCTTTTTCAAAGTCCATAATCTGTTTTATTTCATTCAAAAACCATCTGTCAATGTACGTTACTCGATAGACTTCTTCAACGGAGATTCCATTTCGAAAGGCTGCAAAGATATATGAAATTCTCTCTGGAGTCGGATTAGCCAGGTATTCTTTCAAGTGATCCAAGTCGAGTTTTGGCGTTATATCTAATTCGAGCGATCTTATGGCTTTTCCAAGTGCCTCTTTAAAAGTTCTGCCGATCGCCATTATCTCTCCTACTGATTTCATTTGCGTATTCAATCTCGGATCTGCTCCAGGAAATTTTTCCATTTGAAATCTCGGTATTTTCACAACGACATAATCGATGGACGGCTCAAAAGCAGCTGTAGTTTTTGCGGTGATGTAATTTGGGATCTCATCTAATCTCAACCCCACTGCAGTGAGAGCAGCTATCTTTGCTATTGGATATCCCGTAGCCTTAGAAGCAAGTGCTGAAGATCTTGAAACCCTTGGATTCATTTCGATAACAACCATTCTCCCGGTTTTGGGGTCCACTGCAAACTGGATATTACATCCTCCAGTCTTTATTCCTATTGCATCCAAAGCCTTTTTCGCTGCATCTCTCATTTGTTGGTATTCAACATCACTCAAAGTTTGTGCGGGAGCAACAGTAATAGAATCACCCGTGTGAATACCCATGGGATCTAAGTTTTCTATAGAACAAACTACTATGAAATTGTCTGCACAATCTTTCATCACTTCAAGTTCAAATTCTTTCCAACCTATCACAGATTCTTCAACCAAAACGGTATGCACAGGACTTTCAATCAATCCACTTGCAACAATTGTCTTGAGCTCTTGCGCATTGTAGGCTATACCACCTCCTGTCCCACCGAGAGTGAAACTTGGTCTGATGACAACTGGATAACCAAGTTCTTCTGCAACTTCAAGTGCTTCGGTAACCTTTGAGACAACTTTACTTTTGAGCACTTCTAACCCTTCTTTTTTCATGGTTTCCTTGAACAATTCTCTGTCTTCTGCTTTGCGTATTGTCTCTATCTCAACGCCAATAAGTCGAATATTGTGTTTTTCCAAAACACCCTTTTGGTAAAGCTCAACAGCGAGATTCAAAGCAGTCTGACCACCGAGTGTTGCAAGCAAAGCATCTGGTTTCTCATTCTCAATTATTTTTTCTATGTATTCAACAGTCAATGGTTCTATATAAACTGCATCCGAAAATTCAGGATCTGTCATTATCGTCGCGGAGTTTGAATTGACAACCACGATCTCATAACCAAGTTTTTTGAGAGCCTTCAAAGCCTGAGTGCCTGAGTAATCAAATTCCGCAGCTTGTCCTATTGTGATTGGGCCTGAACCTATTACGAGTATCTTATGTATATCATCCCTTTTTGGCATCTAATCACCTCGAAAAAACTGTCTTCAGAAAATCTCTGAAAAATTCTTTTGCATCATGAGGACCTGGAGATGCTTCTGGATGATACTGCACGCATAATACTGGATAGTCTAATAATTTTATGCCCTCGATCGTACCATCATTCAATGAAATGTGAGTGATTTTCACTCTAAAACCTTCTGAAGTCATACCGATAAGATCCTTGAATTTGTCTATGTTATTGAAAACAAAATCAGGGTTTTGTTCTTTGTTGGTCATTCCATATATTCCAATACTCTCTGGATCGACAGCAAAGCCATGGTTATGAGTGGTGATCAAAATCTTTTGTGTCTCAAGATCTTTCACAGGATGATTGATTCCTCTGTGGCCAAACTTCATTTTGTAGGTTTTTCCACCAATTGCAAGTGCTATTAACTGATGCCCAAGACATATCCCAGCAAGTGGTATCCTGTTTTCAAGAACATTTCTCACCAGAAGAATCGTTTTCTTAAGGATCGCTGGATTTCCAGGACCATTCGAGATAAAAACACCATCAACGTTGAGTTTCTTAAGATCTTCAAAGTCTATAGTATATGGTACTGTGATTACATCGGCATTTAATTTTTTTAATTCTCTTATTATCCCCTCCTTGGAACCACAATCTACCAGCGCTACACGCCATTCGGAGTTATTTTGAGAATTTTTAACTGTATCGACTGAAACTCCTTTGACAAGGTCTATACTGTCCAGATCATTTTGTTGTTTTAATCTCTTGAATAATGAATCTACACTCAAATCTTTTGTGGATATCGCTCCTTTTACAACTCCCCTATCTCTGATTTTTTTTATGAGCATTCTTGTATCAACACCTTCGATAGCGACTATATTGTTTTCTTTTAAGTAATCAACAAAGGATTTAGTCGATCTGTAGTTTGATGGATCTTTAACGCTTCGATAGACAACAAATCCCGCAACCTTGATTCCATTTGATTCAAAATCTTCATCGTTTATCCCATAGATTCCAATTTCAGGATAAGACATCACGACGATCTGGCCATTATAAGATGGATCTGTCAATACCTCCTGATATCCCGTCATCGCGGTATTAAAGACGAGTTCTCCAAAGGTTTCTCCGTCGCTTGCAAAACTATTCCCATAGAAATAACTCCCATCCTCAAGAACCAATAGGGCTTTATTCATCTTTAAACTCCTCCAGAACTTTTCCAATGATCTGAACAGCTTCATTGATCTGTTTTTTCTTGATTATTAAAGGAGGTAATAACCTGATCGTATTATTACCGGCTACGGCTACCAACAGCCCACTCTCGACACATTTATTTGCAAAATCTTTTGCCTTGATTTTGTTCAGTTCTATCCCGATCATCAATCCGATACCTCTTATGTCCTTTATCTTCTGTGGATAACTTCTTCTCATCTTCTCAAGTTCTTTTTTCAAAAAATCTCCAAGTTCATCTACTTTTTCAAGAAAACCCTCATTTAAAAGCTCATTCATCACAGTTATTCCAGCACTACAGGCGAGTGGATTACCTCCAAAGGTTGAACCGTGGTCTGATGGTTCAAAGACATCGGCCTTTTCGTTTGCGACAACCGCACCAATCGGTATGCCACCACCAAGACCTTTTGCCACCGTGAGAATGTCTGGCTCTACATCGTAATGTTGGTAAGCAAACAATTTTCCAGTTCTTCCCATACCACACTGGACTTCATCAAAGATCAATAATGCATTGTACTCATCACAAATCTTTCTAATCGCTTTGAGAAAATTCTTATTAGCAGGAATGATTCCACTCTCACCTTGAATGGGTTCAATAATTACTGCACAAAATTGTTCAGAGATCTTTGAATTCAGAGAATCGATATTGTTGTACTCAAAGTATTCAAATCCATCGACAAGAGGTGTGAAATCCTTTTGATATTTTGGTTGAGCCGTTGCGCTCAAAGAACCATATGTTCTTCCATGAAAAGAATCAAATGCAGATAAGATCTTGTATTTATCAGGAGAAAATTTTTTCCCATATTTTCTCGCCAATTTTATCGCGGCTTCGTTTGCTTCTGTACCACTATTTACAAAAAAGACCCTGCCACCCATGGAATTCTTAGACAAGATTTCAGCGAGTTTCATCTGAGGTTCTGTCCAATAGAGATTTGAACAATGAATCAATTTTTTTGCCTGTTCTCTGATGGTTGAAACTAATTTTGGATGTGAGTGTCCAAGAACGTTCACGGCAATGCCGGCAGCAAAATCAAGATAGGATTTGCCATCTTTATCCCAAACCAATGCACCTTTCCCATGATCAAGCACGATCTCAAATCTACTGTATGTGTTCATTAAATAATCTTTAGTCATTTTCTCACCTCTTTAATCGTTTTTGATCATCGTTCCGACGCCTTCCAACGTAAAAATCTCTGATAATAACGAAAATTGGCAATTTCCATTTATTATGTGGACACTTTTAATCCCAGCTTCTATGGCATTGATTGCGCATTGAATCTTTGGTATCATGCCACCCTCTACAACTTTGCTGTCTATCAAATTCTGCGCATCTTTTTTTGTGAGATAGCTGATTAATTTACCATCTTTGAAAACACCATCTACGTCTGTGAGAAGTATGAGTTTCTCCGCACAAAGACTTTTTGCGATCTCGGAAGCCGCGATATCGGCATTGATGTTGTACGATTTTCCGTCTTCACCAAAGCCTATTGGTGCTATCACCGGTGTGTAATTCTTTTCAAGAAAAGTTTGTATAAGTTCTGCGTTGACTCTTTCTATTTTTCCAACATAACCTATGTCACCATTGCTCAAATCTTTCCGAGTAAATAGCAAATTTGCATCTTTGCCAGATATACCAACTGCCATTGTCCCTTGCATGTTTATACTCATCACTATATCTTTGTTTATCTTTCCAAGCACCATTTCTACCACATGCATAGTTTTATCGTCTGTGACCCTATAGCCGTTACTGAAAGCAACCTTCATTCCAAGTTGATTCATCATCTGAGTTATCTCCGGTCCTCCGCCATGCACCACAACAGGCTTTATTCCCATATATTTCAAAATGGCAATGCTCTGAGCAAAGGATTTTCTTGAATCTTCATTTTCAACCACATTACCACCGACTTTTACCACGAAGATCTTTCCATGGAATTCTTTCAAATAAGGCAGAATATCAAAAAGAACCTGCATTTTTTCTTTTTTCATGTTCGATACCTCCCATTGATCTGTACATATTTTTCAGTCAAATCACACCCCCAGGCAACTGCCTGGGCATTTCCGCAATTCATATCAAACACCAAGAAAACTTTGGTGGAACACAAGATTCGCTTTGCAACGTTTTCATCGAATAGAACACCCTGACCTTTCTCAAAAACCATCAAATCTTCCTGTTCATTCGATAGACGTAAATCTACCATTGAAACATCGAAGACTGCTCCGGAATATCCCGCTGCTGCTATGATCCTTCCCCAATTTGCGTCTTCGCCATAGATAGCCGTCTTTACGAGATTCGATGAAATAATACTCCTTGCAATCTTTCTTGCTATCTCTTCACTCGGCGCGTTAATTACCTCGACTTGAATGAGTTTTGTCGCACCTTCACCATCCTCAACGATTTTTTTAGCGAGTTCGATGTTGACTTCATCGAGTGTCTTACAAAAATCTTCATACTCTTTCGTGTTTTCAACGATCTCCTTGTTTTCCGCAAGCCCATTGGCAAGTATTATTACACTGTCGTTGGTACTGGTATCTCTATCCACATCGATCATGTTGTAACTTTTGTCTACAGAATTTCTCAACGACATCTTCAAAGCATTGTATGAAATCTTTGCATCGGTGAAGATAAACGAGAGCATCGTAGCAAGATTTGGATGGATCATTCCAGATCCTTTGGCAATCCCAAGAATTCTGACGTTTTTACCACCTATTTCTATCTCTCTGTAACTCAACTTGATCGCCGTATCCGTCGTCATTATTGCCTCTGCAAACTGTATTGGATCATCTGTTAGTAAATTAACGGCTCTTTCTATACCACTCTCTATTTTTTCAATAGGAAGCTGTACACCGATCACACCTGTAGATGAAACAAGAACACTGTCTTGGGTAAATCCGAGTTTTTCTGCCACCTTTTTTGCCATCTTTAGTGTGTTTTTCATCCCACCTTCGCCTGTACAAGCATTGGCATTTCCACTGTTTACCACAATCGCTCTTATGCCTTTAGGATTTCTGGCGAGCAATTCTTTGTCGTATATCACTGGTGCGGCTTTGACTACATTAGTTGTGAACATGCCATAGGCTGTGCATTCTTTTTCTGAATAAGCTATGGCAAGATCTTTTTTACACTTTTTTATTCCACAGTTTATCCCCACAAACTTGAAGCCTCTTGGAACATTTAAAACCATCATCTACCTCCTTTCATGGATAGATTGGATTAAATTCAAGCCCACTATCTTCTGGCAAAGAAAAAAGAAGATTCATATTTTGTACCGCTTGACCAGATGCACCTTTAACAAGATTGTCCAGAACACCTATCAGGATCAAAGTATTTGTACGTTCATCTTTTGCAAAAGAAACAAAGAAATGGTTTGAACCATAACTCCACTTGGTTGATGGATATATACCTGGCTTGAGTACGTGAATGAATTTCTCTTCTTTGTAAAATTCACAGTAGAGTGCATATGCTTCCTCTGTACTCAAATTTGATTTGACATAAACAGTACTCAAAATACCCCTGATCATCGGAACTAAGTGAGGCACAAAGGTTACGGCGATATCTTTATTAGACAGTCTTTTCATCTGTTCTTCCATCTCAGGTACATGTCTGTGAGTAACTGGGTTATAGGCTTTTAAAGATTCATCGATTTCACAAAAAGAGTATTCAGCTTCTTCCCTTCTGCCAGCCCCTGAAACACCCGATTTGGCATCTACAAAGATTTCACTTTCACACAGAAAGCCTTCTTTTAAAATAGGAGCCAAGGATAGTAAGACACATGTTGGATAGCACCCAGGATTTCCTACAAAACTAACTCGTTTGATTTCATTCCTGTACAGTTCAACTAATCCATATGCTCTATTATTTTTTTCGTAACCTATGAGCTTCTTCGAATACCACTTTTCGTAAATGGACGGATCGTCAAATCTCAAATCTGCACCAAGATCGATAACTTTAACCGCACCAACTTCCTTGGTGAGTTCATAGCTCGCACCTGAAGGCAATACAGTGAAAAGAACATCACAGTTGCTCTTGATCTTATCAGTGTTGATTTCTTCAAGCAAAATTTTTTCCATCGTGAATGGATAAACTTGATCCATCGATTTTCCAGCAAAATTCTTCGAAGCAAGGTAGGTTATATCGACGTATGGGTGACCCTTCAGGATCCTGACAAGCTCTAATCCAGTATAGCCAGTCGCTCCAATTATCCCAACTCTTACTCTTCTCATTTTTCATCACCACCGAATTTTTGTGCGATCTTCTTATAAGCATCTCTGAATGGCACACCTTGTTTCACAAGCTCGTAGACTTTGTGTGTTGCCATGACATCATCAGTCAAACTTTTGGAACATCTGTTTTCGTCTACTTGTAGTTTTTCAAAGACTATTTGCATTACAACGATGATGTCTTTCACAATCTGGAAGCCTTCTATCATTGTTTCTTTGAGTAACTGAAGATCTCTGTGATAGCCTGTTATCAAGTTAGATGGAATCGTCACACATTCGATCATCTTCGAGACAATTCTGTTGTGGTAAGCTCTGACAAGCTCCAAAGGATCGGGATTGAGTTTTTGAGGCATTATAGAACTTCCCGTGCACAGTTCTTTTGGTAAGACAATATATCCAATCTCTGGCAGGGAAAAGAAGACGATCTCACTCGCAAATCTGTTCAGATCATAACTGATTTGTGAAAGGCTATGCAGTATGAGATATTCAAATTTTCCCCTGCTGAGTTGTGTGTATATAGGGTTCTGTTGAATTTTTTTGAACCCAAGTTCTCTTGCAATGAATTCTCTGTCTACCAAAATTGGTATTCCATATCCTGCACCTGTACCCAGAGGTGATTGATCGATCAACCTATAGGTCATTTTGAGAATACTCAGATCGTCCTTGAGTGCATCGTGTAGCGCCATCGACCAAGTGTGAAAATCAGTTGGCATCGCTTTTCTCGTGTGGGTAAATCCAGCAAAACTCACTTTTCCATATTTTTTTGAAAAATTCTCAGTGGCTTTGATGAGTTTTTCTGTTAACTCCTGAATCTCTTTCAGTTGATCTTTGTAAAAGAGTCTCAATGCTGTCAGAATCTGGTCGTTTCTTGATCTTGCAGTATGGATCTTCTTCCCAGTATCGCCAAGTTTTTGAATCAAGAAATTCTCGATCGCAGTGTGACAATCTTCATCTTCCTGTTTTATCTGAAAACTTCCTTTTTTAACAAGATCCGCCAGTTCTTTTAATACACTTTCTATTTGCTTAAATTCTTCATGTGTGATATATCCCATCTTCGAAAGCATTTTTGCATGAACGATGGAAGCCACTATATCGTAATTGATCAGTTTCACATCCACTATATAGTCCTTACCAACGGTGAATTTTTCAACAAATCTGTCCAGCTCATATCCCTTTTGCCATAACTTCTCAGACATTTTTTATCTCCTTTCTCCATGCAAAGGGATCTTTTTCTTTGAGCACAAGATTGTGAGCCTTCAGTCTAATCGAATGAATATTTATGAAGCCTTTCGAATCTGTCGAATCAAATCCACCTTCGACATCCATGCTGGAGAGATTCTGATCGTAAAGCGATGTAGGTGAGTATCTACTTATCGGCATCACATTACCTTTGTAGATAGAAACGGTCACAACCCCATCGATTGCTTCTTGAGATTTTTTGAACGCAGCGAGTAAAAAGTCCATCTCTGGAGAAAACCAAAAACCGTTGTATATCAACTCAGAAAATTTTGGGATCAACATATCTCTCAAATGCATAACTTCTTTATCCATTGCTATGCCTTCGAGATCTCTATGAGCAATCCAAAGAATTGTCGCACCCGGTGTCTCATAAACTCCACGTGATTTTATGCCAATGAATCTGTTTTCAACCATATCCACTCTTCCAACACCGTTTTGTGCGCCTATTTTGTTCAAATACTCAAAGAGTTCAAGTGGATCTTGTTTTTGTGTACCATCTTCAAGATTGACTACCTTTACCGGTAATCCATTTTTGAAATGAATCTCTAAAAGCGTCTCGCGATCTGGTGCATCTTTTGGTGAAACCGTTCTGTTGAAAACAGATTCATCAGTTCTTTTTGAAGGATCCTCAAGCATTCCCGCTTCATGAGATATGTGCATGAGATTTTCATCTTCACTATAAGGTTTTTCAATACTCGCTTTAATTGGTATACCCTTTTGTTTTGCGTAATTTATCAAATCTGTCCTTCCTTTGAACTGCGTAAGAAATTCTGGGTCTTTCCAAGGAGAGATGATTTTCAGATGTGGAGCAAGTGCAGCATAAGTCAGTTCAAATCTCACTTGGTCGTTACCCTTTCCCGTGGCACCGTGGGCAACGTATTGAGCGTTTTCTATATTGGCTATCTCAACTTGCCTTTTGGCTATTAAAGGTCTTGCAAGCGATGTACCAAGTAAATACCTTCCTTCGTAAATTGCATTTCCCATGAGCGCCATGAAGATAAAATCGGTGACAAATTCTTTTCTGAGATCTTCAATGTAAACCTTTTTCGCACCTGTTAGTAAAGCCTTCTTTTTTATCTGGTCAAAGTCATCTTGTTGTCCGACATTCGCCACATAAGCAATTACTTCAAAACCTTTTTCACAAAGCCATTTGAGTATCACTGAAGTATCCAAACCACCACTGTAAGCAAGTACCAATTTTTCTCCCATGATCATTTCCCCCTTTCTGCTAAAAAAACGGCCATATCATTTCTGATATGGCCGTGTGGGTGCTATAAAACCAAAAACGGACTAAGCGCCATTTAGCACCCACCGGCACTTGGTCCGTCTGACTATACTCAAAACAACTTGCTCATTGAATTTTTTTGCCCACAGTTGAATCTCGATCGATCTCACAGACAAACCTCCACAAAATTCTTTGCAAGTATGATACCAACAAAAGTCAACCTTGTCAATAGATTTTGATAGAATTTCAAGAATAATATACCAATATACCGTTAATATACACATGAGATTGTCTTGAAGCCCTGTTACTGTTGGATTTTTGCCGCAAAATTCTATTTTTGTACATGCTTCATTGTTCAGAGCCTGTGAACACATATAGCAAAACATATCCATTCACAATACCTATAGATATGAACAAAAAGGGGCAACCTTTTGGTTGCCCCCCGTGTTGATTGCAACAAAATTTTCAGGCACCGAGTATTCTGAGCACTGCTAAACGGGATAAGTTAGAATGGCTCAGCATACTCGTTGTAGATTGTGTCAGTAACTGTGATTTTATGAACTCCATCATAGTTCTTGCCATATCTGTATCTGTCAAGGTGCTCACACTCGAGGTGACGTTAACCATGGTGTTTGAAAGTTCTCTTGCTGCAGAAGTAAGTCTGTTAGTTGTTGCACCTATGTAGTTTCTGGTGTTACTGACCTGTTCAAGTGCTTTATCGATTTGCTTTATGGTATTCTGCGCATCTTGTACAGTGTTCAGATTCAATCTTTCTACGCCAAGAGTTTGGGTATTGATTGTACCTATTGTGATGGACATATTCTGTCCTTCGTTCGGACCGGTCTGTACTTGAAAGTTTTTTACTTCTCCTGCTAATACGGAGATGTTGTTGTATTGTGTTTGTTGAGATGTTTTATTTATCTGTTGTTGGAGTTGTTCGAATTCTCTTTGTAAGGCACTTCGATCGGATTCGTTCAGTGTAGAATTTGATGCCTGAACCGCTAACTCTCTCATTCTCTGAAGATTCGCAGTTATTGAATTCAGTCCACCTTCTGCGACATTCATCATGCCTATAGCGTTATATACATCGTACATCGATCTTTCATAACCCTTCAATTGTGCACGGAGTTTTTCAGAGATCACAGATGCAGATATATTTGTGCTGAAAGGTATCTGAGCTTGTGATATTTGCTGAGAAAAGATTCTCTGTTGATTTTGGAGAAATTCTAAATACCTCGCTGCCCACATACCTGTCACGTCATTTATTCTCATGAACCATCGCCCCTAATTCTAATTATACCAAAATTTCAACAAAGTGCAAGAAGTTATTGAAAAAATACCTAAAATCACGTGAATCAAAGGTGGTTTATATTTTACAATAGTATCTATTGATAATTTGCACATATATGCTAAAATTTTTTATAGAAATTCCACAAGGGAAGGTGATTGAATGAACAAAAAAATAGTTATACCTACCGTCGATGGCTCGATTATTTCATCACATTTTGGTAGAGCACCGTATTTTGCTGTTGTTGAGTTGGACGAACATGGGAATGTTATAACCATTGAAAGAATGCAAAACACAAGCGATCACTTTGGTGGCAGTGGAAAACCCAAAGATTTCTTGCTTGCTTTGAACCCAACTGTACTCATAGTTCAAGAGATTGGTCCGGGTGCTTTACAAGCTTTTGAGCAAGCGGGGGTATCGGTTTTCAGAACATACGCTGACAATGTAGAAGGAGCCATTCGAGATTACAAAAACAACGAACTTCAGAAACTCGACCGTGGTTGTACCCACTCATCACATGGAGGGCATCACGAATGAAGGGAAGATTCAGAAGGTGTATGCATGGTTTTATTGGTACGGATCTTTTGATACCTGCGATATTGGCTATTTTAAAGAAAGAACCAACTCATGGCTATTCATTGCTCGAAAAATTTTCCGAAATTGGTTTGAATCTCTCTTTTTTTCATCCCAGTATTCTATATAGAACGCTGAGGGCTATGGAAATACAAGGTTTGGTGAGTTCAAATTGGGATGTACAAACAAATGGACCGGCAAGAAGAGTTTACTCGATCACAAAAATTGGTGAAGATTTCTTGAAAAACTGGTGTTCAACTGTGACAGAGAATATCCAATTAATACAAAAGATTATCGATATAGCCAGAGGAGGTGAGTAATATGTATGGTTATGGCTTTAGAAGATGTTTTGTAGGTGAAGTTCCACCATGGCCATATGTAGGTAAAGGAAGACCAAAGTGTCTTTATCTGGGTTCCTTTGGCTTTTGTGTCCCAACAAAACAAGACGAACTCAGTTATCTCAAGGAAAGATCTGAGATGCTCAAAGAAGAATTAAAATGGATCGAGGAAAGAATCAAGACATTGGAGACTCAGAATTGAAAAGCCCCCACTTTGGGGGCTTTTTATTTACCAGTGATACCGATCTTAGGGAATGTAGCTGTTGTAATGCCAGAGATTTTCATTATCAGTTTTGCAACATCTGTGTTGTCCATCACTCCAGTGAAATAATTCGCGCCAGGTCCAAAGGCATACACTGGAACTGGAGCTGCTGTATGATCAAAAGTCGTCCAACCAAAACCCACTTTGCTACTTACAAATCTCGCGAGCTCACGCCTTAATTCACCTGTTGTGGTTTTTCTCAGAGATTCATATTCTTGATCTGAGATATCTATTCCATACCATTCCTTCAATCCAGCTATGAATTTTTCTTTTTCTTCAATCTTGAATTTTTTCAAGAACATAGTTGTAGTTCCCTTTGCCTTTCTGGCTTGGTCAACAAGGATAGAGTAATCACCTTTTGAGAGCGAGAGCCCTCCTGTTTCATGATCTCCTGTAACAACTACGAGTGTGTTACCATTTTGTCCGGCAAAATCAATGGCAACCTTAACTGCTTTGTCGAATTCGATTACTTCTTTCCAAACCCCATAAAAATCATTGGCATGAGCTTCCCAATCTATTTGCGATCCCTCAACCATCAATATGAAATCTTCACCAGATTTAGAGAGGATCTCAATTGCCTTTTTCGTCATGATATCCAAAGTAGGTTGTTCGGCAGGTCTGTCTGTCACTGGCTCAAGATGAGATGGTGCAAAAAGACCAAGTACCTTTTCGTCTTTGATACTGTCGAGCTCGCTCTTTTTTGTTAAATATCGATAGCCTTGTTTGACCATCTTTTCGATCAAATCTTCACCATCTTTCCTTCTACCACCCTTAGATTCTGGTAAAAAATAGGAATAACCTCCACCAAAGATTACATCGATATCTGCTTCTGATAGTTGTTTTGCCAGAACGAGTTCATCATCCCTGTTCATCACATGACCATAAAAAGCCGCGGGTGTTGCGTGAGTCACCCTACAGGTGACAACAATTCCTGTTTTGTAACCAAGTCCTTTTGCTAACTCCATCATAGAATAAACGATCTCTTTGTTTGGAAGAATTCCTATAGCTCCATTCAGGGTTTTGAATCCTGATGCCAGCGCAGTTCCAGCTGGTGCAGAATCTGTCACCCAAGAATCTGCCGAATAAGTTAATGTTATACCAGTGTGGGAAAACTTCATGATCTCTAAGACCTTGTTTTCGAGCATACTTGCAAGAGCCAATTGATTCATTGACATACCATCGCCGATGAGAAATATCACGTTAATGGCAAGAGTGTAGATACTGGAAATGAGAATCACCAGTACAACAAGAACCTTCTTCATACATACACCTCCTTAATTATGAATTGGTTTGACCATCTGCCTGTATCTCTTGGTCTGTTTTATTTATAACTTCGTGATTTCTAAGATCTGTGAAGAAATATAAAGAAATCTTCATTGAATTTTGTATTCACTGTGGTGATTGAAGAAGTTTTGTTATTAATGATGACTAAATTTTGAGACATTTGTACTAATGGTTTTTCTCTTTCTTTGTGATAACATTCATTATAGTTAAGAAAGGGAGGTGCTGGAATCGTGAAATTTTCACCGAAAAATCTGTGGTCTGTCAGAGATCGAAATCAAATCGAGTCCTTCAGTAAAGACTATGCAAAATTCATGGATCTGGCAAGAACTGAGAGAATGGCTATCAAAGAATCTGTTTTGATGCTTCAAGAAGCTGGTTTTGTACCTATGGAACGTTTTGATGGAACAACGGACAAAGTTTATGCAGTCAACCGTGGCAAATCTTTGATAGCTGTTAGATTAGTCGGGAAACTCGAAAACGGGTTAAACCTGGTTGCGGCACACATTGATGCACCCAGGCTTGATTTCAAACCACAACCTATTTTTGAAGAAGAAAAGATTGCCCTTGCAAGGACACATTACTATGGCGGCGTAAAGAAATATCAATGGTTCAGTTTACCCTTGGAGTTGCATGGCTATGTTGTGAAAGATACCGGTGAGGTTGTAGAGATCCACCTTGGTCAGTGCAAAGACGATCCAGTTTTTGTTGCACCAGATTTATTACCACACCTTGACAAAGAAGATGCACTTGTTAGCAAAAAATTCGACGCAGAAAAACTATCAATTGTACTCGGTACAATACCTCTTTCTGGTCAAGAAAAAGAAGCAGTTAAAACCCATATCCTCAAAATCTTAAAAGATAAATATGATCTGACAGAAGAAGACTTTGTCAGTGGCGAATTTGAACTCGTACCGGCTTTGAAAACAAGAAGTGTCGGTCTTGATGAAAGTCTTTTGGGTGCTTATGGTCATGACGACAGAATATGTGGTTATACAGCTCTAAGGGGGTTGATAGATGTTAAAAACCCCGTGCGTTCATGTGGCGTGATGCTTTTTGACAGAGAAGAGATCGGTAGCGAAGGTAATGCCGGAGCAAAAGCCAATTTCTATGTGGCATTTCTGAAAAAACTACTCAAATTACAAGGTTGTACAGATACATCTCTTGGTATAGATGAACTTTTTGCAAAAACTTCTATTATCTCTGCAGATGTATGCCCTGCAGTAGATCCAATGTTTAAAGAAGTCCACGATCTTGAGAATGCAGCAAGGGTTGGGTATGGTATAGGACTTGTTAGATATACAGGTAGTGGCGGAAAATCTGGTTCGAATGAAGCACACGCAGAGTTTGTTGCCAAAGTTAGAAAGGTTTTGAACCAAGAGGGCATTGTCTGGCAAGTTGCGACGATGGGTAAGGTCGATCGTGGTGGAGGAGGAACGGTGGCAAAATTCCTGGCGGAAAAAGGAGCTTGTGTTTTAGACATGGGGCCTGCCTTGCTTGGAATGCACTCACCTTTCGAATTGGTTTCAAAAGCAGATTTATTTGAAACCTATAAAGCCTACAAGACATTACTTGAAAAGCTCAGTTGAAAAAGGGGACCTTTCGGTCCCCTTTTTTGATCTTTCAGAACTTGGTATCGAAACTTAGAACAAACCTTGGTTCACCCATTAAACCTGCGTATGCTGAATATTCACAAACATATGCCGCAAAACCTATCTTTACAAAAGGTATATCGAGTTTTACACCACCTGTGAGCCATCCTGCGTGTAGACCACCATACAATTTGACAAAACCAAAATCAGTTCTCAAACCAAGGTTGATTTTTCTCAAAATTGTTTTTTCTTGATTCAAAAGATCTTCAAGCTCTGCAGCTACTGTCAAGAATTGCCAGGTGTAGGATGCACCGGTTGAAAGGACATACCTTGGACCACCTGTGAGAACATCATTGAAGTTCGCAAAAAAGCTCAAACCGAGTCTGAAATTGTTTATATCATAAGCTATACCAGCGCTTGTTATGAAGAATGGTTGATTTATATTGGTGAAAATCTTAGAAAGATCATCTGGCAATATACCTTCGAATGGATCTGAACCCATTAAATTAACAGTGGCAGGAAATTCCGTGCCGGTCGCAGGTATGATAAAACCGGCCATACCTCCTCCAACAGAAGCACCTACTCTGAGATTTTCAAACTTCATTGCCCCACCAACAACACCAAAATAATCCATCCATGCTCCAAGTTCTACTTTGTTAAGATTCATCAAAGAAAGATTCCAAAATGCTGTTGCTTGAAAAGCTCCCATACCACCAACCACAAAATTACCTATCTTTGCGCCGTATCCAGCAGCTAAATTTAAATCGTAGTTGTGAACACCTTGAATCGCCGTCAAAAGTTCAGTATCTGTGGCAAGATCTGTTATAGAAGCTGGATTAGAAATATAGGGAAACAATTTTGAGATCTCGGCGATGTTGTTTGAAAGTCCAGGGGAGACAATCAACTCAAAACCAGGTGTATACAAAGCCGGATTGAGTATCAAAGCATTAATACCTTCTGCAGTTGTCGTGTAAATGCTGCCCATTGCTAAACTGTCAATGGGCTTGAAAAACCCCGGGAAAACCTCCCATTGGTATGAAAATCCTACAAAAGTGACTATCAAAAGTATAAAGATGGCAAATTTCTTCATCATGCACCACCGCCCAGAATATCAAACAGATCTTGTAATTTTTCAGCATTATACAAATCATTGGTTGCTGGTGTAGTTGGTAAGCTCATCTCTATATTCAATATTTCAAATACATCTTGCATGATTTCATAAGCCCAGATGAATTCATCACATGCTTTTTCATCTTGATACAAACCGCTTGTTGTGTCAGAAGCAAGTTCTGTGAAAGATGCTGGATTTGTTATTGCCGCTTTGACTAAATTCTCATCTGTGACCTTTCCGTCGTTATTTATGTCAAATACCAAGTTGAGCATGTAACATAGATCGTACCACATACAGAAACCAGCGTACATTGGACTTGAATCTTCAGTCTGTGTAGCTGTGGCGAGTATGTAATAACCACTGGTCAAGAGTTTGAGAAGTTCAGTATTGTCTATGAAAGATGCGAGAATTGAAACAACTGTTCCTGCATTGGTTTCAACTATCTGCCAGAAATCTTCTCCATTGCCATTTTTAGACTTCGGCATGATCTTTGATAGATCCAACCCTAATTCTTGGGCGATATCCTCCAAATCAGAGATGACATCTGTCAGGCTCTTACCAGATTTTTCTGCGGCAGCTTGAATCAATATCTTAACAGCTTCTATCGCTTGATCGGTTAGTTCATCTTTTTTATCATACAAAGCTTTGGCAAAATCATAAAGTGTACTTGTTGAGTCGAGTAATTTCATCAATTGTTCATTGGTTAGTTCTAAATCAAGTTCATCATTCAAAACAGAACCTGCCAACGCTATTGCTTTGTCGTAGTTCTTACTACTCAAAGCACCTTCTGCCGCACTTAACTTTTGATCTGTTGTACCAGAAGACAGGAGATTTTGAAGTTCAAGATCTGCGAATAAATTGAAAGCACATGAAGACAAAAAGAGCCCAACAACCACAACGATCCAAGTCAGTAATAAATTCTTTCCCCGCACGAAAACCACCCCTTTCTTTGCTATGATTATATAACAAAAACTGCGGTGATTGAAATCACCGCAGTTTTTGAGATTTTTGATTTATACCTTCAAATTGATCTGGTGAATCGATTTTGGTTGGCCATCCTCTGTCAGATAAACACTGCTCGATGCAAGTTGACCAGATATTTCTTGGCCATCGTACATGTTGAACTTAGTTGGAACAAATCCCAAATATATGGCACCGACATTCATGCCTCTGAGTGAGAATAATTTTTCATTTCCATTTTCATCAATGAACCAAATTTTTAGCTTTGCAAAAATCGGGTCTGATTCATCGATCCACTTATTGCCATCTACATCGTATCTCGAAAGTTCTTTGAAACCATTTCCAGTTTTTGGTCCGAACAATTCCCTTCCACTATCTACCTTTCCATTTTCATTCAAATCTAAAACCAAAAAGCCAAGATTTGATGATGGGGCATTGAATTCATCTAAAACGCCGTCCAAATCAAGGTCTAACTTTATCTTCTTTGTAGAAAGATTAATCGGTAAATTATCAAAGTTGAGTACAAGTGGATCTTTTAAGGCATCGCCCAATCTCAACTGGAAGTTCTTTTCAAAGTACAGAGATCTTTCCATCTTCAGCGAAAGACTGAATTCAATCGTTCTTCCATCCTTTGTTTTGACAGTGCCATTTGTTGAAAAAACCATCTTTTCAGACTCAGAATACCTTTCATTGCTTTCGTAGATCAAGCCAAAACCCTGTTGATTTGAAAGGTTTTGGGTTTCTTGAGTTTGAAGATTTTCGCTTTTCTCTGAAAGCTCCAAAGCTAACAATCTGATCTTTTTGCCAGTTAGTTTTTCAAGTAAGTACTTTATTAATCTTAACTTTGCCTTTTCTTCGTCGGAAAGTTTTAGTACAGGCTCACTATTTTGCTGTTCGATAGATTGTACGTTACTCTGTTGTGGGTTGTACCAGACCTGCAACTTTTCGCTCTTTTCATAAATTTTTTCAAAACTATAGTAGCTCTTCGAGTCGATTGAATAACTTTCTATTTTCATCTTTCCACCTCGACCTATATATCGACAGAAAATCAAAAAATAAAAGGGTGACTCACGTCACCCTGAGTAGTTATACATGAAAAAACTATGTGTACAAATTTTTTCTTGACACCCAACCTTTTCTCAAGGTCTGTAGCAGAGCAGCCAGTCCTACCAGAACAAATCCGGTTAGGTCGGTTACAAGGCCAGGGAAGACTATCATGATGCCACCTATACTGTAAAGAACAGATTCAAAGTTTTTCAATCGTCCAAAGAAATAACCAGTTAAACCACCAGATAAGATTATCAATCCCAAGGCTGTAGTTGCTAAGGGCCAGACAAGTGATAATGGATTTTTCATACCGATGAGTAATATCTGTGGATAATATACAAAGACATAGGGGACCAAAAACGCAGCTATACCAAGTCTCGTTGCGGTCAGTCCTGTCTTGAATGGATCTGATCTTGCTATACCTGCTCCAGCCATTGCGGCAAGTGCAACAGGGGGTGTGATATCTGCAATGACACCAAAATAAAAGGCGAACATGTGTGCAGATAGTACCCAGACACCAAGCCTTAACAGAGCGGGTGCTGCAATTGTAGATGTGATGACGTAATTTGCCGTTGTTGGTACGCCCATACCCAAGATTAAACTCGTGAACATCGTGAAAATCAGGGTTATCAGGAGATTTCCCTGAGCAAGGTCAACGAGCGCTGTCCCGAGTTTCAGACCCATACCAGTTACTGTGACAACACCTATGATTATGCCAGCACATGCCGTGGCTGCGACAACACTCAAAGCACCTCTTGCACCAGCTTCAAGTGCAGCTGGTATATCAGAAAGTTTCATCCTGGTTCCTTTTCGAATCATCGAGGTTATCACAGATACCACTATCGCATAAAAAGCAGCCCGAACTGGCGTAAAACCAGTCACAAGAAGATACAATACGATTATCAATGGCAACAACAAATGTCCTCTTTCCAGAAGAACTTTACCGATCTTTGGCAATTGTTCCTTTGACATACCCTTTAATCCTATTTTTCTTGCTTCCCAATGAACGGCCATCCAAACAGCGAAGAAATAAAAGATGGCAGGGATCATCGCGGCAATAATGATTTTTCCATATGGTATACCTGTGAACTCTGCCATCAGAAAAGCAGCCGCTCCCATGACAGGCGGCATGATCTGACCACCAGTCGAGGCAGTCGCTTCGACTGCAGCGGCAAATTCCGGCTTGTATCCTAATTTTTTCATCATTGGTATCGTAAAACTTCCAGACCCCACCGTGTTAGCAACCGAGCTACCGCCAATGGTTCCCTCCAGAGCACTTGTAAAGACAGCAACCTTCGCAGGTCCACCGGAAGCCCATCCAACCAATGCATTGGAAAGATCGATGAACAATTGCCCAAGGCCAGTTTTCTCGAGAAAAGCTGCCAAAAGTATGAACAAAAATACAAAAGTTGCTGAAACACCAAGTGGTATTCCAAAGATTCCTTCGGTTGTATAAAATAGATGGCCAACCAGTCTCTGTATAGATGTGCCTCTATGTGCTAAGATTCCTGGCATATATCGACCAAATAACGCATAAACAATGAAAACACTCGCTACGATTACCATAGGTAAACCGATGATTCGTCTCACGGCTTCGAGAATCAAAAGTATACCAATGATACCCACGACAAGATCGAGTTTTGTAACAGTTCCGGCTCTTAAAACGAGTTCTTTGTAGTTGAAAACGATGTACAGTGTTGTCATCGGAGCCAATACGGCGAGTGCCAAATCCACTGAATGAATTTTGTCCTTAGGCCATTTTTTTCTTGTGGGGTAGAGTAGATAAATCAATGTCAAACCAAAGGTAAGGTGTATAGATCTCTGTATCATTGCATCCAGAACGCCAAAGGCCGCTGTGTAAAGCTGAAAAATGGAAAATGTTATGGCTATAGCTGTAACGACTTTTGCAAGAAAACCTCTGTATTTTCTGTAAGTAGATTCTCTATCGTATCTTTCCAAAACTTTTTGAACTTCTTCCTCCGAGACTTTTTCCTCCAGAATTTCCTGCTTTGGAGTTTTCTCTTCGTCCAAAGTCTTCACCCCTTATTTGAATCTAAAATCTACATTTATCGAGTGTTTGCAAGAAAGCACGAGTAAATCATTTGAATTTGCTATATCTTTGAACATAACTTTATCGTCTTTGAACAACAATCCATGACCATCTAAAGGAGAAACCCGAAGGGAGATCTCTTTAAATCTTCGGGAGATTTCTGCTTCGAAAAAACCGTTTTTTGTTTCAAATCTCCCCTCGGCTTGAAAAGGCAAGCCAGCCCCCATTGAGCTGTAACGAGTTTTATAAAGATATAGAGTATCATCACCTAATATTTCGTAAAATTCATAAACAGGTGTTTTTTCTACTGAGTGTACAAAAGTCAATATGAATTTTCCGTCTTCAAGTTTCTTAGTGTAAACCACCTTTCCTTCTTTACTCAAGATCAATACTGGTATTTTCTCAAAACGGAATGTCACCAAAAATGCTGCAAATAATACCAAAATAATAAACCAAAAGCGCATCGAAAATTAGATTCCCATTTCCGCAAAGAACTTTTCGGCCCCTGGGTGAAGTGGTATGGACATTCCTTCCTTGCCTGTTTCTGGGAGTATCATTTCACCTTTTGCATGAGCTTCGATCAGTCTTTTTTGATTTGCATACAATGTCTTGAGCATTTCATAAACAAGATCTGCTGGGAGATCTTCTCTCACAGCTAACATAGCCTTAACTGCTACTGTTTCGACGTCTTTATCAACACCTTTATAGGTATTTGCAGGGATTATTATCTTTGTATAGAATGGGTAGTTTTTTTGCAAAATCTGAACGATTTTCTCGTCAACTGGCACGATGGTTATTTTCTTGACTGCAGACACATCGATTATAGCAGCCGTTGGATGTCCTGCCGTCACAAAAGCTGCATCGATGTTTTCATTTTTCAGATTTTCTGCGGCTTCGGCAAAACTCAGATATTGCACCTTTATGTCGTTATAAGTGATACCTGCAGCTAATAAAATATGTCTTGCATTCACTTCCGTTCCACTTCCAGCCGCACCAACTGCTACTCTCTTGCCTTTTAAATCATAAACACTGTTGATACCTTTGTCAGCAAGAGCGACGATCTGAATTGTTTCTGGATAGAGAGTAGCCAATCCACGTAATCCCTTAAATGGTTGATCTTTGAAGAGTTCTATTCCAGCGTACGCGTAGTAAACCACATCGTTTTGCACAAAGATCACGTCGACTTCTTTGTTTTTCAGAAGATTTACGTTAGCAACGGAAGCACCCGTTGACTGAGCCGAAGCGTTGACGTTTTTCAAATTTCTCGTCCAGATATCTGCCATTGCCGCCCCAAGTGGGTAGTAAACACCTGCAGTACCACCGGTCGCGATCGTCAAAAAGGTCACAGCGAAGGTTGAGATTGCCAGGACAGCCAAAAGAAAACCTACAACAAATCTTTTCACTTGTTATCCCTCCCCTTGAAAGATGTGAAGTTCACGAAAAATTATATCACGTTAATAACTGCTAAGTTACCTGATACAACCCATCTGAAAAGTGTTGCTGAAAAGCATCTATTCAATTGATATTGCTCAAGGTAGCACACAGTCTGAAGACTTTATAAGCCTCTACATACGTGGATGCTTTGTAAACAATTGTCCTTGCATCCTTTTTGATCACATTTGGTATGAGTGATATCATTTCCGTCATTGCAGATCTTATGAAGGATATTTCTAACTCAACGGGTTCTTTTTCAATTGTTGGCTTGAAGTTTTTTAAGTTTTTCATAGCTTGTTTAACACCTTCTGTTAAGCGATCCTTTACCACTTCAAACGGATAAAGTTTTGCAGAATACCTACCATACGCCTCCTTGACAATTACACCAACAAAATCATTCAACTCCTCTTTTGCACATCTTATTGTGTTTTGATCTCCCGTGATCAATGCAATTGGTACCCCAAAAGCTCCAGCCAATCTACCGTTCAAGCCTGCTTCACTCATCGGTCTTCCATTGATTTTTGCAGTGAAAATTCTGCCAGTATATGTATGATCCATCACGGCTTCTTCACTACCAGCCCTTGCATGGTATCCAACAAAAAAGACTGCATCAAAGCTTTCATCTATACCTTGCATCATACTCCACGGTTTGGGACTACCACTTATCAGAACAGCCTTTGGATGCAATTCTTCGATGAGAATGTTGTCCATGTTGTTGTGCGAATCGTTGACAACAACCTCAGTTGCACCAAATTGATATGCGGCTTCTACCACTACATTTACTTCTTTTGTCATGATTTTTCTGAATCTTTCGTATTCTTTTGTGTCAGGCTCAACGTGAGAAAAAGATACTACCCCAGAGATACCCTCCATATCTGCTGAGATGAAAATCTTCATATTCAATTACCTCCTTCTGTGGTTTGTACACCATTCGACAAAGACTTCAAATAATCTCATTTGTTCTTGGTATTTCTCAAACATCCTCTCAGGATGCCATTGCACTGCCAAAATGAAATTGTTTTCATCGACATTCTCAACGGCTTCGATTATGCCATCTTCTGAATACGCTACAGATTTCAGTACGGGTGCAGTTTCTTTTATTGCTTGGTGGTGGAAACTATTCACTGCTATTTCAAATTTTCCGAATAATTTTTGTATGAAACTGCCTTGGATCAAACGTACTTTATGGGTGGGGTGATAACTTGGAGCATCTTGTGAATGCTTCAACACATGTTCATGCTGAGTGTAGATATCTTGGTAAAGACTTCCTCCCAGTGCAACATTGATGAGTTGTATTCCTCTGCAAATACCGAAGATAGGCTTCTTCATCTTGAAAAGCACTTGACACAAATTGATCTCAAGTTCATCTCTCTCTGGTGCAATTTGTCCCAGACCCTTTTTTGGTTCCTCACCATAATGATGAGGATCAATGTCAACACCACCAGAAAAAAGTACTCCATCGAGTGATCCTGCCAATTCATTTACAATAGCTGAATCTTCGTAAATGGGGATCAAAAGCGGAATGGCTCCAGCCTTCTCTAATGCTTTGTAATAAGCTTCGTTCAATTTTATAGAGTTTTCGTCGATTGAGCAGGTTATTCCTATCTTGGGCTTCATAATTTGAATTATACTACCTTTCCTGGTTCAAAAATCAAGGTTTTTCTTGTTGATTCAAAAAGACGGTTTGGTAGAATAAGTAAAAAGGAGATGATACTTCTTGTACGATCTACTGATTTTGAACGCAATGATAATCGATGGTACTTCATCACCTTGGTTTTATGGAGATATTGGCATAGTCGGAGAAAAAATCTCAGCGATAGGCGACTTAAAGAGATGTAAAGCAAGAAAGATCATAGATGTCAAAGGTTTATTTGCCTGTCCTGGTTTTGTGGATATTCACAGTCATTCAGACTTTCACACACTTGTGGATAACAAGTGTGAAAGCAAGATAAGGCAAGGTGTCACTACAGAAGTCATCGGAAATTGTGGATACTCTCTTGCTCCATTACTCGGTGAAGCGCTTGAAGAAAGTAGGAAATCTCATTTTGAATTGTACGGTATAGAAGCTGGATGGCAGACTGTTGAAGAATATCTCCAAGCATTGGAAAGATCAAGACCATCTGTGAATTACGCCATGTTGGTTGGTCATGGAGCAATTAGAAAATCTGTGATGGGTTATGAAAAAAGAGATCCAACCGAAGAAGAATTATCAAGAATGAAAAAACTACTCGACCAAGCGATGAAACAAGGTGCTTTTGGAATGAGTACGGGTCTAATTTATTCACCTGGTTCATTTGCAAAGACAGGTGAAATAATAGAATTGTGTAAAGTTGTCGCAAAAAGAAATGGTATTTACACAACTCACATGAGAAGCGAGAGTGAATATTTAGAAGAGTCGGTCCTTGAATCTATTGAGATAGGTGAAAAATCCAAGGTTTCGGTACAGATATCGCACCATAAAGCCTGTGGTAGAAAATATTTTGGTAAGGTCAATAAAACGCTTGAGATGATTAAAGAGGCAAGATCAAGAGGTATAGATGTGACCTGTGATGTTTATCCATACACTGCTACGGCGACAGATCTCGATGCGATATTGCCAGATTGGGTACACGAAGGTGGCATTCAGAAACTCATCGAAAGACTCAAAGATAAGAACATAAGAGAGAAGATCAAAAAACAAATTGATCCTGTTCAAAAAGCCATGAGTGGATATGAAAATCTCTATATAACTTATACGTTTACCGAGAAAAATAAGCAATTTCAAGGAAAAAGTATCGCTGAAATCTCCAAGATTTTGAACAAAGATCCACTGGACACTGCCTTTGATTTGATTGTTGAAGAAAAGTCAAAGGTTGGCATGATGAGATTTGCAATGGACGAAGAAGATGTGAAAAAAGTAATCTCAAGTCCATTTTCAATGATTGGATCTGATGGTAGTGCCCTTTCAGTCGATGGTGTTCTTTCACATGGACATCCACATCCAAGAAATTTTGGTACCTTTCCAAGGGTGATTGCACGTTATGTAAAAGAATTCAAGGTGATAACCTTAGAACAAGCCATCTACAAAATGACATCGTTCCCAGCACGAAGGGTGGGTATATTCAATAGGGGTATCATTCGACCAAAGATGGCTGCTGATATAGTAATCTTTGATTTTGATAAAATTCAAGACTTGGCTACCTATGAAAATCCAAAGCACTACCCTCAGGGCATAATTCATGTGATAGTAAATGGCGAACCCACTATTTTTGAGACTGAACATACAAAAGCTCGTGCTGGGAAGATTCTCAGAAAGAGTTGATCAACAGACACACATCAAGATTTCTCTTAAAATCTTTGCTGCTAAAATGCTTGTTCTTTCTGAGAGATCTGCCAGTGGAGAAACTTCAACTAAGTCAAAGCCAACTATTTTCAGTTCTTTAAATCTTTGGATTATTTCAAAGATTTCCTTTGGAGTACATCCACCTGGCTCAGGAGTTCCAGTACCAGGCGCGAAGGCGGGATCAAATACGTCTATATCAAAAGTTATGTACACTGGAAAATCTTTCAATTCATCAAGTATTTTCATAAAAGGTTCTTTCACGTCATACAGAAAAGTTCTTGTGTGATCTTTTGCAAAATCGAATTCTTCCTTTAAGCCAGATCTGATGCCAAATTGATATAAATGTCTGTCTTTGATATATTCGCACACCCTTCTCAGAACTGTACCATGAGAGAGCTTTTCACCAAAAAGAGTATCTCTCAAGTCTGCGTGTGCATCAAAGTGAATGACTTTCAACTCCGGGTACTTCAGTACAACTTGTTTGACTATGGGAAGTGTTATCAAATGTTCTCCACCGATGAAAATCGGTATTTTTTCATCCTGAATGATTTTACTCGAGATCTTCTCAATTAGCTCGAGGCTCTTTTGAAGATTTCCCAATGGCATCTCGATATCACCGGCGTCATAAAAAAATTTGTTATTCAAGGAATCATCTAAATATGGACTGTAGTCTTCTAAGCCATAGGAAAGCTCTCTGATTCTCTTAGGTGCCACACGTGTCCCGGGTCTGAAACTCGTCGTCTGATCCAGTGGCGCACCTACGATAACTGCCTTGCTCGATTCGTAGTCATCTTTTGATCTTAAAAAAGTATATTGGCTCACCAAACCTTCAAATCTCTTCATTTTATTACCTCCTTATCTTCAATCATTTTGATATCAATGATTCTATCTACTCTGAATGTTCTCAGATCTTTTCTTTCAAAACAGTAACCCTGAAGACCTAAAAACTTTTTTCCAGAGTAAGAAAATTCTCCCACTCTCCTTGGCTCAACAACTCTCCTTGATTTCTCATTATCAGACCTCACATAGACGATCAAAAGGCATTTTTTCAATTCAATAGCCTTGTTTATGAGTGCTATTTTTTCGCCCAGAGATAGCTTTTTTTCACTATTTTTACACTGAAGATCTCTCAAAAATCTGAAAATTCTTCTATCGAGCATTATGTCTTTTTTCGTTACAGCTCTTGTAAGTGAAATCCCATTCAGGCGAGTACATCTACTCAATGCCACATACAGTTGTCCTGGAGCAAAAAGATGTTTTGAAAGATCGATGATCACACTATCAAAAGTTTTGCCCTGGCTCTTGTGTATCGTGACAGCCCATGCCAATCTCATTGGAAATTGACTGAATGTACCTACTGTTTCCGTCTCGATTATCTTTTTTCGTTTGTTGTATCTATAATGAAATATATCCCAAGTGTAGCGCGTCACTTCTTCAATTCTATTATCAGAAAAAAGAACTTCGACGGTATCTTCATCTTGATGAATATTTACGACTTTTCCAATAGAACCATTCACCCATCTATCATCACTATCGTTATTCAACATCATTACTTGTGCACCTTTTTTTAGCGTGAGTATATAATCTGCGGGAAAAGAGCTTTCGTCAAAGTCTCCTTGTATCTTGGCTTCGAGTTTGTACAGTTTACCTTTGATCTGTCTGAGTTTTTCCTGATTCACACTATTCGCAGTTTGGTTGTAACCCGTCAGATAGATGGTATATTTAGTATTAATAGGGTGCACATTCACCCTGCTGTTGAGAATAGATAGACTTTTCTCACTTACGGTTCCATTTCTAACTTCATTGAGGATTCTCACGAATAATTCATCATTTTGCCTGTAAACCTTTTCAAGTTCTATGAATTCCCAGTCAACGTTTTTGAAGGCGTCTGAGTCGAAAAAATATTCGCTTTTGTATCGTTCTTTGAAGAATTCCTTTTCTTTCCTTGCGACTACGGGTGGTAATTGATATAGATCTCCAATCAAGATCATCTGAACACCGCCGAAAGGTTTATTAGAATCTCGAGCATTTAAACGCAAGAATCTATCGACACAATCAAACAAATCAGCTCTAACCATAGAGATCTCATCAATGATGATAGTATCTATTTCTTTGTAAAGTTCATCATCCATTACATCAATATTCTCGATGGTCACGCCGGGTTTGAATTTGAAAAATGAATGGATCGTCTCACCATTAACATTCAATGCTGCAACACCTGTTGGGGCGAGAACTACAACCTTTTTCTTTGTTTTGCTACGAAAATACATGAGCAACGTAGATTTACCAGTCCCAGCCCTGCCAGTTATAAAAATGTTCTTATCTGATTTTTCCATTAACTCTAATGCATTCAAAAATTGTTCATTCAATTCTATTTTGCTCATATCTGATTTATTATGACATGCTAACTATGAAATTTTGTAAATTGACGATGCCGACTTTTATGCGTATAATCATTCTAAACAAAGGGGGTATAGTAAAATGAGAAAGTTTCTTGTTTCATTTGGCATTTTTTCACTACTCGTTTTTTGTTTTGGTCAGATTAGTTTGCAAGAAGCCGCTCCAGTTATCCAAAAACTTGGTATCTTAAAAACAGTCGATGATTCAGCTCTAACCTATGACGAATTCTATTCTGCAGTAGCAAAAGCCTTCCCCGGAAAAGAATCACTAATAAAGAAAGGAACAGACCAAGTTCTGAGAAAAGACTTTATCATGACACTTGTAAAGGTACTTGGACTTGAAAAAGAAGCTGCAAAATTCGTGGAGATTTGTACTCTCGCAAACGATGAAGATAAAGTCCCAAAGGAAGCCATAGGTGCATTCACACTTGCATTTAGAAGCGACAGACAACTTTTAGATTATCGTTATGGTCATTTGCTTGAGCCACTGTCACCAATAACAAAAGCAGAAGCGGCGAGATCTTTTTACATGGCACTTTATCCACCAAAACGTGGTGGAACAATCGTAACAGCAGTTGGAGCAGATCCCAAGGGATTCAACACTCTGTTCACTTCTTCAGGTCTCACTTGGACGATTTGCAACATCATTGGTGATGGAAATACGGGAACCGATGACAATGGTTTTTACCATCCAAGGATGATAAAAAGAATACCTACAATTGAAAACGGCCTTGTGAAAATCAATCAAGATGGTTCGATGAGTGTAACCTTTGAACTCAGAAAAGGTATGAAATGGCACGATGGTCAACCAGTCACGGCACATGATGCAAAATTCCAATGGGAAGTCATGGTTTCTGAAGCCCCTGTGACATCAAACTACTTTGAGAAGATGGCAGATCGAGTCGATGTAATAGATGATTATACATTCACAGTTCACTTCCCCAATCCAGTACCGGGTGCTGAACTTGGCTCATCGGTTTATGCCTATTACTATGGTTGGTTTCAGCTTCCTGAACATCTCTATAGAAAGGATTTTGAGGAAGCCAAGAAAACAGGGAACTGGGATCAATTCGTTCAGAAGGTCACCTTCAATCCGATCATGACAGGACCTTACAAATTCAAAGAGTACGTCGAAGGACAGTATATTGTCTTGGAAGCGTTTGATGATTATTACATGGGTCGACCGAATATCGATCAAATAGTTATGAGAATCATCCCGGATAGCGATGTCGTTTTTGCATCAGTTCTCAAAGGTGAAATAGATTTTGGACGTTACACACTCGATCTTAAGCAAAGTTTGCAACTTGAGAAAGACAAAGGAGACATATTTAATGTTTACTTCACTCCCAACGTGGCTCTATGGACGATTGATTTGAATTTCAGAGATCCAAATGATCTTTCAAAACCACATCCATTGTTCTCTGATGTAAGGGTCAGACAAGCCATTTTATATGCAATCGACCGCCAACAAATAAACAACGTTGTATTTTTCGGAAAAGGTCAGATTGTAGATACATGGATCACAGAAGTTCATATGATGAGAGATGCCTTGAAAGGAGACCATATAAAGAGATATTCATATGATCTGAAAAAAGCAGAAGAATTACTTGCTCAAGCTGGCTGGAAAAAGAATAAACAAGGATTGCTTGAGAAAGATGGTAAGGTTTTTGAGTTTACATTAATCGCAGGTGCGGGAAGCAGTCAGAATGAATTAATAACTCAGTTGATACAAGGTATGCTCAAAAAGGTTGGAATATCTGTAAAGATAGAAATGAAACCTGCCATTGTGATATGGGATGAAGCCCCTATGGGTAAATTCGATGCATGGCTGACTGGCTGGGGTTATGGTGTTAGTGATGAGGCTTTGAATTACTGGGGTAGCGACATGATACCATCACAGGAAAACAACTGGGGTGGTACAAATTACACAGGTTGGTCTAATCCAAAGAACGATGAGATACTCGCAAAAATGGCAACAGAAGTTGATTTTGCAAAGAGAGTCGAGTTATATAAACAACATTTCGCACTTTGGACCAATGACCTACCGGTTCTACCTTTGATCTCAGATCCAACACCTCATTTTGCAAAGAAATACATAAAAAGTTTCAACTCGACCTATGACAGTGGTCTTGGTTGGATTATCTACAACTGGTATATAGATACAGAGCAGCATTAATAGCTGGGGGTTGCCCCCAGCTTCACCTTTAAGGGGGCTTTGAGATGAATTTTGACTATTTGGTCGATCAGATACCAGATTACAAAAGATTTTTCTATGTCGATGAATTTGACAAAAGAACACGAGAACTCGCCAAAAAATTTCCTAAGGTGGTACAAGTTCATGAGATTGGCAAATCGAGAAATGGTCATTCGATAAAAGTGGTCAAGATAGGTAACGGTTCTAAGAATGCATTGATGTTTGGCTGCCCTCACCCTAACGAACCAATAGGTGCGATGATGTTAGATTTTCTTTGTGAGAAACTTGCACAAGATGAGCAACTGAGATCATATTTTGATTACACCTGGTATTTAATAAAAGTCATAGATCCAGATGGTACAAAGTTGAACGAGGGTTGGTTTTCAAATCCACAGTCCATAAAGTCTTATGCGAGTAATTTTTACAGACCACCGGGACACAAGCAAGTTGAGTGGACCTTCCCTGTGGATTATAAAACCCTGCATTTTCATGATCCATTACCAGAAACACAAGCCTTGATGAAGATCATGGAGGAGAAAAAACCAGTTTTCATGTACTCTTTACACAACGCCGGCTTTGGCGGTGTTTATTATTACATATCTAACGATTCACCAAAACTCTATGAAGATTTCCACACCATCCCTCATAGATTTAAAGTGCCATTAGCACTTGGTGAACCAGAAGTTCCATATCTGAAGATGCTCTCAAAGGCCATATACAAACTTTCTCCGATAACCGAGGAATACGATTATCTTGAAAAACACGCAAAGGTCGATCCTGCTCAAATCATAAGAGCTGGTGCAAGCTCAGATGAATATGCTCAACGTGTAGCGAATACCTATTCTCTTGTCTGTGAAGTCCCGTATTACTATGATCCAAGGATAGAAGATATCTCACAAGCTCAGATGACAAGAAAGGAAGCAAGACTCATATCCTGGGAGAGTTCAACAAAACAATATGACTTTGTCAAAGAAGTCTTTGAAATATGCAAAGATTACTCAAATGAACATTCTCCATTTTACGAGGTACTCAAAAATTACGTTGAGATTATGCCAGAACATCTTAACGCAGAGAAAAACTGGATCGAAACCGATCCACAACTTCAAAGAAAGGCTACCGTTGCTGAAGTTTTTGATAATACCTGTGTCACACAGTTCTACCAATCTCTAATGCTCGGTATGCTAAAAAGGTTTGTCGGTGATATTCTTGAAAATTACAAAGACGAGAAAATATCTGAAGTCAAAAAGAAAGTCGACAATCAGTTTAAGAAAAAGATAGAATATCTTGAAAAGAATCTCAACTACAGAGCAATACCGATAAGAGATTTGGTCGCCATACAATTGTTGGCAGGATTAAAAACAGCCGAATATGTACAATCGTTGTAGGAGGTAGCATTTTGAAGAGATATTTGATCTTTCGTTTCATCGAATTGATTCCCATATTTTTTCTCATCTCCTTGATCATTTTTGTCATTCTAAATGCGATGCCGGGAGATCCATTACTAACGAGTCGTCTGGAAAATCCACGTGCACTTGTCAGAGATCCAGCCAAGATCGCTGAACTCAGAAGATATTATCATCTCGATGATCCTTTGATAGTCAGATATGGTTTTTGGCTTACGAGTTTTCTAAAGGGTGATCTTGGCTTTTCTTCGATGTATAAACAACCTGTGCTGGACATTATTGTCAAAAGACTTCCAAATACGCTCACCTTGACGATAACTGCTTGGATTATAGGGCTTGTAGTGGCTTTTCCAATAGGAATTTATTCTGCTGTTAAGAAATATTCATTTTTCGACTACTTTTTCACCGTTTTGGCTTTCATTGGTATCTCTCTGCCAACTTTTTGGTTTGCACTGATGGCAATAATCGTGTTTTCTGTAATACTTGGTTGGTTCCCTATATCTGGTGTTCAGACTTATGGTGTCACAGGTTCCTGGAATATCTTTGTAGATAAACTCAGACACCTGACTTTACCAGCCTTGGTTCTTGGTTTAGTTCAAGTTGCCTATTGGGTGAGATACATAAGGACATCACTACTGGAAGTTCTCGATCAAGAATATATAAGAACTGCCTACTCAAAAGGTGCAAAAGAAAGAAGGGTAATCCTAAAGCATGCTTTGAGAAATGCCATGATACCGATAATCACCATAATAGCGCTTGACATACCATATTTCTTTGGTGGTGCGTTGATCGTTGAGACGGTCTTTTCATGGCCTGGCATGGGAAGATTGATGTACGAAGCAGTTTTAGCAAGTGATTACAATCTTGCTGTGAATTGTTTGATGTTCATTGCTGTTATCACTTTACTGTCGAATTTACTTGCGGATATTCTCTATGCCGTAGTAGATCCAAGAATAAGACTTGGTGCGAAGGCGGTGTGATAAGGTGTTTTTAATGAAAAAAAAGATCGAGCAATTGCAAGATAGTTCTTTTATACCAATTGGTACTTACTGGCAATTGGTGAGAAAAAGATTTCTAAAGCATCGCTTGGCACTCTTTGGACTGGTAATTCTTGTTTTTGTAACTATGTTCAGTCTCATTGGACCGTTATTTATAAAAACCACTTATGACGAATTCGATCTTTCTGCTATCTTTGCACCACCTTTTTCACAGAATCATCTTTTTGGTACAGATGAACTCGGAAGAGATGTACTTGTAAGGGTTATGTACGGTGGGAGAATATCGCTTTTTGTTGGGTTTGTATCGTCTTTAATTACAACGGCGATTGGTTTATTGATTGGATTGATTTCCGGGTATTTCGGTGGGATTGTTGACAGATTACTCATGAGATTTGTCGATGTAATGCTTTCAATACCTCTTTTTCCGATACTTCTCATTCTCACAATGGTCTTTGGTTCGGGTTTAACAAATACAATACTTGTATTATCTGTCTTTGGCTGGATGGGTATATCAAGACTTGTTAGAGGAGTCGTTCTGTCAATAAGGGAAAATGAATACATAATGGCGGCACGTGTTCTTGGCACAAATAGGTTAAAGGTTTTGTTCAAACACATCTTACCAAATGCCATGCCTATAACGATTGTTTCAATGACACTCAATCTCTCTTATGCGATACTTTCAGAGTCTTCTCTGAGCTATCTTGGTCTTGGTATACAGCCTCCCACTCCATCTTGGGGTAATATGCTTCAAAGGTCAATGAATTACATTCTATCTACAGGTCACTCAAACACTGTGCCATGGTGGCTGGTATTCTTTCCGGGTTTTATGATTTTCATAACAGTTTTGAGTGTTAACTTTCTGGGTGATGGACTTCGTGATGCCCTTGATCCGAGATTTGTCAGCGAAACTTGAGGTGATTGAATGCTTTTAAAGGTAGAAAACCTAAAAGTTGGGTTTAAGACGAATATGGGAAAGATTGTTCCTGTAGACGATGTTTCTTTTGAGATAGACAATGGTGAAATACTGGGTATTGTAGGTGAGTCTGGTTGTGGTAAAACTGTCACGGCATATGCGATCACAAGACTTTTGCCAAAGAATGCCTTCATCTCAGAAGATTCACATATATGGTTCAATGGTACTGATCTTTTAGCTTTACATAGAGATGAATTGTACAAGATCAGAGGTAAAGAAATCTCGATGATCTTTCAAGAACCAATGTCTTCCTTGAATCCCGTTTACACAGTGGGTTGGCAAATAGAGGAAGTTTACGAACTTCATGAGAAAATGAGTAAGGAAGAGAGGAAAACCAAAGCCATACAAATGCTGACAGGTGTGAAGATACCGGAACCAAATAGTAGATATAGTCACTATCCTAACCAATTGTCTGGTGGAATGAGACAACGTGTAATGATAGCAATGGCTTTGGCATGTAGCCCAAAACTCCTGATAGCCGATGAACCAACTACCGCACTTGATGTTACAATACAAGCCCAGGTATTGAAGCTGATGCTTGATCTTAAGGAAAAATTCAACACAGCAGTTTTATTGATAACACACAATCTTGCGGTCGTTGCTGAAATGTGTGACAGAGTTGTTGTCATGTATGCGGGCCAAGTGATAGAAAAAGCCGATGTTTACGAGATCTTTGAAAATCCACTACATCCATATACAAAAGCCCTTCTGAATTCCGTTCCAAAGATACATCAAGATGAATCACGCAGAGAAAAACTCGCATCGATCGAAGGAGTAGTTCCGCATCCAGCAAGATATCCAGCTGGTTGTAGATTTCATCCAAGATGTGTTTTCAAAAAAGATATCTGTTCACGACAAAAACCACAGAACGTCTCTGTTAGTTTGAATCACATGGTCAAATGCTGGCTTTACAGTGAGGGAAAGACAGATGGAGAAAATCCTTGAACTTGAAAACGTCAGTAAGTGGTTTCCTATAAAAAGGCATTTTGGTAAAAGATCATATTTGAAGGCTGTCGATAGTGTTCATTTTTTTGTGAATCGTGGTGAAACCTTTGGATTGGTTGGAGAATCTGGTTGTGGCAAGACTACCCTTGGTAGGTTGATTGTCAGACTGTATCAACCAACCTCTGGTAAGGCTGTTTATCACGATAATAATTCGGTTGATCTTTTTTCACTCAATGAAAAAAGTTTTCAAAAATATCGTGCGAAGATTCAAATGATCTTCCAAGACCCATACAGTTCTCTCAATCCAAGATTGACCGTTCTACAAATAGTAACCGAAGGTTTGTCATCTCCAAGTCTATCGATTTCTGACAAAAGACATTTGGCATCACAAACTTTGGAGAGTGTTGGTCTCAGATCGGAATATCTTTACAGGTATCCTCATGAATTCTCTGGAGGTCAAAGGCAAAGAATTGGCATCGCTCGTGCACTCATAATGCAACCAGAGCTTTTGATCTGTGATGAACCTGTCTCTGCGCTTGATGTCTCTGTCCAGGCTCAGGTGATTAATTTACTGATATCTCTTAAAGAAAAATACAATCTCACCTATATCTTTATTGCGCATGATTTGGCAGTTGTCAAATACATCAGTGACAGGATTGCTGTGATGTATCTTGGAAAATTAGTAGAGCTTTCGACTTCAAAAGATCTATTCAATCATCCACTACATCCTTACACTCAAGCTTTAATAGCATCTGTACCAGTTGCAGATCCAAAGGTACGAAAATTGGCAAAGATACAGCCAATCCAAGGTGAGATCACATCTCCAATAGATCCACCCAGAGCATGCTTATTTGCTTCAAGATGCCCTTACGCCATGAAGATATGTCATGAAAATGTACCTGAACTCAAAATCGTTGAAGACTCACACCAAGTAGCTTGTTTTTTGTATCATTGATTCCAATTTATGAGCTACCTTGAGTAAAAGAGTTTCATTCCATACATCAGATACCAGTTGTACACCTATGGGTAGACCATCTATTTTTCCAACGGGTAATGAGATAGCTGGCAGACCAGCGATATTAAAAGATGCTGTAAATCTTGTGAGCCTTCTTGCCATTTCAACTGCACCTTCTCCAGAAATAGGTGGTGCAGTTATAGGGACTGTTGGGAGTAGTAGAATATCGTATTTCTGAAATAATTTTTTAAATCTGTGTTTGACAAGACTTTGTGTGTATCTTGCAAAGGCGTAATCACTACCGGTTGTCTGTAAACCTTCAGTTAGTCTTTGCCTCACATCTTCTGAAAACCATTCTGGCTTTTCTTTCAATCTCTGTCTGTGAAAGGTTGCAGCTTCGGTTTGCGTCATCAAGCCATTTGCTGCTGCAGCTTCCTTGAGCCAATCCATATTTTGTGAATCTACAATCATACCGAGTTTTTCGGATAATTGTGCCACGATGTTTAATCTTTCTAAGATCCTTGGATCAGTTTTTTCAAAAAACTCTCCAACTGCTTTTATCATTTTAATACCACTTAAGAAGTTATCGAAATCTGGAGTGTTTGTTTTTCTATGCCTTAAAGAAAATGGATCTTCTGAGTCATAACCTTCTATCACACTCAGAACAATCCATGCATCTTTCACACAATTTGTTATTGGTCCAACATGGTCTAAATGCCATGCAAGTGGTATGACTCCTTTAGTACTCACCCTTGCATAGGTTGGTTTTAAGCCCACAACACCACAGAGTGCTGATGGGATTCTTATTGAACCACCTGTATCAGTCCCAATTGCCGCCAGTACCATACCTGTGGCTACTGCAACGGCAGAGCCTCCAGACGAACCACCGGAGATCTTTGCAGGATCATATGGATTTTTACAAGCACCAAAATGGATATTGTTGTTTGTCACACCAAGTGCTATTTCATGCAGATTGGTTTTTCCAACGATTATAGCCCCGGCTTTTTTCAATTTTTTCACTACAGTTGCGTCTTCATCGGGAATGAAATCCTTCCAAAAAAGACTTCCTGCCGTTGTTCTTACCCCTTTGGTATGAACAAGATCCTTCAAAGCTATAGGTATTCCGAAAAGTGGTGGCAAGTTATCCACATCTGCAGTTTTTAATATCTGATCTTGTTCCTTTGCTTGTTCTAAAGCTTGATCAATCGTTAAAGTTATAAAGGCATTCAAATCTTTGTGCTGTTCTATTTTTTCTATGCACTGTTTTAAGATCGTTGTTGGAGTTATCTTTTTTTGCCTTAATAATTTCTGTGCTTCGTAAATGTACATCTTATCACTTCCTTGCAATCATCCTTGGACCATCTTGAAGGAATTTGCCTCTGAATTTATCTTCTTTCAACATCAAATGACTGTCAAGATCACAAAAATCGAATGCACCGGTTCCCATCGCAAAATGCACACTTTGATTTATACCCACGCTCGATTCACCCATACAACCGATCATCAGTTTTATGTTTGCACTCTTTGCGAGCTCAACTATTGAAAGTGCATCGCTTATGCCTGATTTCATCAATTTTATATTCACATAATCAACGGCTTCTTCTTTTATCAATCTCAAAACATCAAATTTTGTCTTCGCCGATTCATCTGCTGCAACTGGAAATGACACGTTGAATCTGACAAATCTGAGTCCATCGATATCACTCATATGCACAGGTTGTTCATAGACAGCGATATCTATTCCGGCTTGATATAACTGATTTGCAAATTCAACTGCTTGCTTTGGTGTGTAACCCATATTTGCGTCGACTATGTACTTTGCACCTTTGCTGACTTTGTAGATTTCATACATCGCTTCGATATCTTCTTTTAAATTCTCTCCTACCTTTATCTTAATAGTTCTAAAACCTGCATCGAATATCTTTTTTGCATCCTTTACTCTGTTTTCCAGTGTATCAATACCAACGGTCTTGTCCGTCTCTATTTGTTTTGTTGCTCCACCCAACAGCTGATAAACCTCTAATCCCGTCTCTTCACTGAGCGCATCCAAAACGGCAAATTGAATTGCTGCTTTTAAACTTGGTGTTGCAAAAAGTTTATCTGTAGCTTGAAAGATCCTTTTGTATTCTTTGACATCCATTTCCAAGAGCATTTCCTTTACAAAATCCTCAAGTGCCATGATCATCTCTGGTTTTTCGCCATTCACTCTGAAAGAAGGCGATGCCTCTCCGTAACCTTGTATGCCATTTTCCAGTGTTATTTTCACCTCAATATTTGTTGCACAAGATGCAATACTTCCTGTTATATGAAAAGGTTTTTCATACTCATATGTTTTCAAAGAAAATTCTATATTCTTTATCTTACTCACTTGTATTTCCCTCCTTTATAATTGCTGAAATGAAATTACCTCGATCTTTGTTTGCAATTTGACTTTCTTGCCCTCTGACTCGGCTTCTCCTGTTTGATTGTCCGTTGGATCTTCTCTGTAAAACACGGTCTTTGGTTCAAAATCCTTCATAAAATCTGAATTAGCGACCATTCTAAAACCATCGAGATTGCCAAAATAAAATCTTCGGTATGGCTCATTATCTCTTCTTGCACCACCAAAAGAAGGATCGACTGGAAGCCAACCGTATGGTTTTACATAAAACAGTGCCCAGTCATGTGAAGAAGCAAATACGGGATTTGCGTACCAACCAGATTGCCATCTTGCAGGTATACCAGCTATTCTACACATGGTTATAAACAAGATTGCTTGAAATCCACAATCACCCTTCAGATTTTCTGATACGTATTTTGATATATTCTCAAAGGTTGCATAAGGTCTGACATAAGAATACCTGACATGATTTGTGATCCAGTCATAGATTTTCATTGCTTTGAGATAATCATTTGATTCACCTTGTAATATCTCATTTGTCAATCTTTTCAAATATGGACTGAAGACTATATGCGGTGGATCTTCATTCAAATGTTCATCGATATCTGGTCTTTCAACTTTGCTGGGGTCTACTTTATTGATCCATTCGCTCACCGTGTATTCAAACTCGATGAAGTACTCTTTGTCTTTTGATTCGAAATATATCGTTCTTTGTGGCGTATCATTCGGTGCGATGAAGTAGTTCTCATGACTTGCGGATATCAACTTCACATCTCTGACTTGAAGTTCTTCTTTTGGAAATGGAAGCCAAACACGGAATGATTTACCATCTCCTTTTATCTTTGCATTCATCTTTATGCGAACCTTGTACTCTCTTGGTAAATTGCCACTTAAAAGCTCATCTAATCTTTTGTGTAAAAGCTCTTTTGCCCTTTCTGAATCTTTATCTTTCTGCATTCTTTCTTTGTATTTTGGTAAAGCAAAACCAATGTTGGGGATGAATCTTTCCTGAAATTTTCTCTTACCATCTACGAGTATGTAATCGATATATCCATTTTCAAGAAGTTCATAAAACTCGTCGTAGGTAAAATCTGTGATCTTTTCCTTGGCTTTTTTTAATGCTTCTTCTTCATCAAATGGATAATTCTCTAAAAGCATGTTGATTCTTTCTCTCTCGTATAAAAGTCTCTGTCTTTGAATCTGTGTGATTCTTTCATCTTTGAGCCATTTGTCAATCAATCTGAATGCCAAGGTGAAGTTACCGATCTTTTCCTCTCGTTGCACATCCTCAGGAAGATCACACATCAAAAATTCCACTTTATCACCCCTTTTCAGATCTATTGTATCAACTGTTGGATTGGTTTTGTTTTTTCAATATAAGAAAAAATGAATTTTTAAAGAATGACATAACAATAGGACCATTTGCTTGAAAAATCTCTTGAGTCATCGAAGAGAGAAAATATATCAAGTATCAATTTGTGAATGAATAATTATAAACCCTTTTTTGGTCGATTTCTCAAATTCTGGTATCAATTCAAGAAGAATAATTTGCAAGAACTTTCGCTCTTTCTGTATCAACTATGCCAAGATCGGAGAATTTATAGAGTGGACTGACTGTCAAAGCCAGAACAGAGAGAAAGATCACAGGATTTTTGTGCCTAACACCAGCTTCCCTGAGTGCATTTTCTATTTTCTCGAGCCTTCGAGCGACTGTTTCAACCTTTTGTGTGCTTATTATCCCACCTATCTCAAGTGGTAAACTCACAGAATCTGAACAGTCATGATACACCATACCACCACCAATATTCAAGAGCTCCTCAACAGCCATTTTCATGCATCTTGAACACTTTCCCACCACAACAATATTGTGCGAATCGTGTGAGAAACTTGAAGCAAAGGCTCCTTTATGCATTCCAAAACCTTTCAACAATCCGACGTGTCCTTTCAAAGACTTTCTGTGAAACACAGCTACATTGACATAATCACCAATCGCAAAACCGTTTTTGATACTAATCGATTCTTGGATTAGTTCCGTGAAACTGTTTCGATCGTTACATATAACTACATTCAATTTTTTAATACCATCGCCGACATTCGACAAGTGAAATTCTCTTTCACTAAAAGTTTTTTTATCAAATCTCAAGGTCAATCTTCCCTCAAATTTCTGTGGTAGAAGTCTTTCATATTCAACACCTTTGCAAAAAGTATTGATAGGTTCTAATTCTTCAAGATTCTCAGTAACAAAGAAGTTCGCATATTTCGCTGGAGCTATCGCTCCAAGATTTGGTAACTTCAAATATCTTGCAGGCTTGATAGTTGCAGATGCGATTGCATCAAGAAGGTCCCATCCCTTTTTCGCTGCCAGGGACACAACTTTGTTCAGATGACCTTTTAGCAATTTTGTGGTTGGTGTGTCATCGGTAACAAGGAGTATCTGAGACTTATCTTTCAATTTTGAAATTGCCTGGATATTTTCCTCGGTAAGGGATTTTTCTTGAATCATCACGCACATACCTTTTGAAAGTTGTTCTGAAAGTTTCTGTGGGTTTGTTAAGGTATGGTCTGAACCAATACCAGTTGATATGTATTTCGATAGATCTTTCCCTTTCAAGGTAGGACAGTGCCCTTCGATCAACAAATTGTGCTTTTTTGCTATTTCGATAATTTCAAGGAGTTTTTCGTTGTCATTCAATACTCCTATGTAATCCATAACCTCTCCAAGTGCTATCACATTCTCTATCTTTGCAAGTTTTTCTACATCTTCAGGTTCGATAGATGCATTTGGTGTTTCCAGATTCTTATTGGTTGTTGGAACACAACTTGGAATAGCGGTATAAAACTTCAAAGGTTGATCTTTTCCATTTTCAATCATGAACCTTACTCCATCTATTCCAAAGACATTGGCCATCTCATGGGGGTCTTGTAACACTGCGATCGTCCCATGTTTTAAGGCAACTTCTGCAAATCCACTACATGTGACAAGAGAACTTTCAACATGCATATGAGCATCTATCAGTCCTGGTACTACATACATGTTTTTTAGATCGACAATTTCAACTGGTTCGTTTTCCGTGATTTCTCCTTCTTCGACAAATTCGAAAACACCATCTTTTACCAAAAACCATCCTTGAAAGATACGTTGTCTGAAAACATCTACGATCTTTGCATTTTTAAAAAGTCTTCTCTCCAGAACGATCCCTCTCTATCAATATTTCGACTGCTCTTATGGCAACATCTATCATCTTCTTTTCGGCTTCATAGAATAGTCTCTCTTTTTCTTCCAAAGTTGGTTGTGGATTAAGCCAGATATTTGAATCCGTTGCGAGTATAGCGCCTACAGAAAGATGTCTCAAAGATCCAAGAACAAAGGCAATCGAACACTCTTGTTCAGCTGCCACAACACCACAGTCGGTCAGAAATTTATTTAAATGCTCATCTTGAACGTAATATGCATCTCTTGTAAACACAATACCATGGTAATATTGGTAATTCAATTCTTCTGCAGCTTTCATCAAGGCAAGTGTGACTTTTAGATCGGCAACTGCGGGAAATGGAGCAGGAGCATAGGCGTGTGAAGTGCCTTCACCCCTATACGCCGCTGTGGCTATTACCAAACTACCAATTGGCATATTTGGTTGTCTACCTCCGGCTGAACCAACTCTTATCAATGTTTTTGCTCCAACTCTTGCCAATTCTTCAATTGCTATCGAAGCCGATGGACCACCGATACCAGTTGAGCAAACGCTGACAGTCTCACCGAGCAATTTTCCAGTATAAACATGATATGCCCTATTCATTGAGATCTGACTTACACTCTCAAGCCGCTTGGCTATTTTAGCTGCCCTTGCTTCATCACCCGGTATGAACACATATCTTCCCACATCTCCCTCTTTGCACCTGATATGTTTTTGAACACTCATTCTTCTTCCTCCTTAATTGCCAAAAGATGCTCTGCAGGTATGTGTAAAAACACTCTGTCACCTTCGGTGATATTTTCCAACTGAGATAATTCCGTTTCGACACCTACAAGATTGCCATCTGACATCTTCAAAATCAGAGAGACGCTCTCACCTTGAAAAATCTTCGATGCAACCAGAGATGATAGTTTATTCTCACCGTCATGAACGTCGACCATCATCCTTCTTGCTCTGGCGCAAAGTACAACCTTTTCATTTTCTTTCATGCTGGTGGTTGTACGGGCTTTGAGCGATTTTTCTACAGTCTTTATGGTTGCAAAATCACCTTCTACTTTTTCCACAACACCCTTGGCGATTTCTTGAAAACCCATGAAATTTGCTACAAACCTTGTTTTTGGGTTTGAAAACACTTCTTTTGGAGTGTCAAGTTGCACGATCTTACCATTGTTCATGACGGCAATTTGGTCTGACAATGCCACGGCTTCAGATTGGTCATGTGTGACATAGATAGTAGTTATTCCCAATTTTTGTTGAATTCTTCTTATTTCATTTCTCATTTCAATTCTCAAATTTGCATCCAAATTTGACAATGGCTCGTCCATGAGAAGAACATCTGGCTCTATTACGATAGCCCTCGCAATCCCAACTCTTTGCTGCTGTCCTCCCGAAAGTTGAGATGGCAGTCTATATTCAAGTCCTGAAAGCCCAACTAAATCTATCGCTCTTTTAACTCTCTGATCTATCTCTGATTTATTCAATTTTCTCATTTTCAACCCAAACGCGATATTTTCAAAGACATTCAGATGTGGAAATAAGGCATAGCTTTGAAATACAATCCCCATATTTCTCTTATGTGGTGGCACTCTCGTATAATCTTTACCATTCACAATGATCTTCCCATTCATTGGTGATATAAAACCAGCCAAAGTTCTCAGTGTCGTAGTTTTTCCACATCCCGACGGGCCAAGCAGTGACAAAAACGAGCCTTTTTCAACACTTAAACTGAGATTTTTCAACACAACAACATTATTTTGGTAAGCAACGGATACATCCACAATTTCAAGAAAGGCCATTTTCATCCCTCACAAAAGTTTGGATATACCAAAGATTTTCTGAACCAACAAAACAACTACCAGTGTCGCACCTATCAACAACGTCGAAAGGGCTGCAATGCTTGGATTATAGTAATACTCCATATATGTCATCATCACTATTGGCAAGGTACTCACACCAGGACCGGTGAGAAAAAGAGAGATCGGTACATTGTTAAAAGATGTGATGAATGTCATTATGAAAGCTGAGATTATGCCAACTCTGATGTTTGGAAGAACAACTAAGAAAAAACTTTTCAATGGATGTGCCCCAAGGCTCTGCGCTGCTTCTTCAATTGAAAAAGGTAAATTCACCAGACTTGCCAGAGTGGATCTGACCACGTAAGGCAAAACAATAGCTGTATGGCCAATTAACAAAGTTGCCTGAACTGAAAAAATATTCAACAAGACAAAAAATCTGAGCAAAGCGAGCCCAGCGACCATCCCAGGTATTATCACAGGCAGAGTTGTGACAAGTTCTATCAGGCGCTTGCCTTTGAAATTATATCTCGCTGTGATATAAGCCACAGGTACACCCAGCAATAAAGAGAGAAAAGATGAATACAAAGCTAACTGCAAGCTGAAGATAAAACTCTTTTGAAACATGGGCATTGCGATAACTTTCTTGAACCATGATAACGTGAACCCCGTTGGTGGAAATCTCAGTGTAGAAGATGGTTCAAAAGAAGCAAAGAAGATCACCAAAAATGGACCGAGTAATATAGCAAATACAATTATTAAGCAAAAAACAAGCCATCTATTGATCTTCATTGCTTACTCACTCCCAAGCTACTGATCTTTCTGGAAAGGTAATTCACAGCAAGGGTCGTTACGAACATCACCACAGCGATTACAGTCGCCATGCTCCAATCTAAGGTCACCGATGTCTTTTGATAAAGCAAAGTACTCAACATCAAGACGCGACTTCCACCGAGTACCGCTGGTGTGACATACGCAGTTATGCAACCAGTGAAAACCAGTGTGGATCCTGCAACAATACCTTCGACTGTGAGTGGAATATAAATCTTTGTAAAAAGATTAAGAGCGTTTGCACCAAGACTTTTTGCTGCCAAGGGTACTTCCTTTGGAAGGTTTTCAAGGGCACTCACAAGGGAAATAACCATCAAAGGGAGAAACAACTGCAAAAGTCCAAAAAAGACAGCCCCAGGTGTGTAAAGAAGTCTTTTAGGGCTGTCTATGAGTTTAAGCGAGATCAATAGATTGTTGATCAAACCCTCTCGACCAAGTACGGCAAGCCACGAAAAGGTCCTCGCCACAGAATTTGTCATCAATGGAAATACCACTAAGGTCATTAACAAACTCTTTAGCGAATCATTTGCTATATTCACGATGGCTAAGGCAGATGGATATCCAATTGCCAGTGAAACAACAGTCACAAGAAGACTTATCGTAAGACTTCTTGTATAAGCCACACGCGAAACTCTTTGAGTGAAGAACTGGACATATTTATTAATCACCCATCCTTTTTGAGGTTGATAGACACTTTCAACCATTATCAAAAAGATGGGTAGAAGAAAAAACACGAGCAAAAACAGCAATGTTGGCAAGATTATGACGTACTTTTTCATCTTATTGTGCTATCAACTCGTTCCATTTGTTGATCCATTTATCGTAATTTTCTACGATGAAATCTGTTTTGTAGAAAATGAGAGATTTTATATGATCAACACCATAAGTCAATTTCTCTGCTATATCTTGGGGAACTGTGACATTGACATTCACTGGCGAATCCACAAGATCCATTGCTTCTGCATACTGCACTTCTTGACTTATCATGAAATCTATGTACTTGTAGGCTTCCTCGAGATTCTTTGCGCCTTTCACTATACTGATTACATTCAGAAAACCTGGCATACCTTCCTTAGGTGTTACCCACGCAAGGGGTAAACCAGTATCAAGAAATTGACCCCATGAAAACCTCTGAACTGGAGCCATCCAGACTTCACCCATCTTGAAGAGATTGATGAGTTCCGATGAAGTCTTATAAAAAGTGACGACATTTTTCTTGAGTTGGTTGAGCTTTTCAAATGCCGCTTTCAATTCAGGATCATAAGCATTTCCACCATAGATTTCATTAAAAAGCATCATCAATGCCGGTCCTTGTGTCGTCGTTATATCTGGTAGACTTATATGTCCGGCTACTTCCTTATTCCAAAAATCTTTCCATGAAGTGATTGGTCCTTTGATCTTATCCGTTCGATACACGATACCCATGCTATAAACTGTATAGCCAATGCCGTAATTTCCTCCAATTGGATCCTTGGCAAAATCATAGATTTCTGTGTAATTTTTCAATTTACTCACGTCAATGGGTTGCAAAAGACCTTCTTTAACAGCAAGCATGGCATAATAATCAACAAAATGAACTACATCGATTACAGGATTACTTTTTTGAGAGATTAACTTGGTCAACCTTACAGAATTATTTCCAACTTCTCTGACAATTTCAACGCCATATTTTTCCAAAAACGGTTTAGAGATGTTCTTATCCAGAAGATCAAGGTTAAAACCCCATGTTGAAACATTCAACTTTGCGGCACAGAAGGCTGTTACAGCAATCAAAGACATGATAATGCCAAGAAAAATCTTTTTCATCTTTGATCCCTCCCATGGGAATTTAGCTTCACTACAAATATTGTAGCAAAAGTGAATAAAACAGGCAAGATCTCAAAAATTCGAAACTTTTTAAGGTGAGTATATCCAAAACCAAATTGACTGTTTTATGTGATGATAAACTCACATCACCACTTTTTACCGAACACGGCTTTTCAGTTTTCATAGAGAAAGATGATCAATCACCAATTCTTTTTGATATTGGTAACAGTGATGTTTTCATGAAAAATGCCAGTATCCTGAGAAAAGATTCGACAAAAGTTGAAAAGATAATAAGCCATGGTCATTACAAAAGCGTGGTTTGAAATACCTTTGAAAGAAGAACAAAAAAGAGTAACAGACGCCTTGAAAAAACTTGGTGTGAAAAAATCATACCCTATTATTGCACAGGAGACCAGGCAAAAGAGATTATCAAATAAGGCATGAAATCATTAATTATCTTTATAATAACTTTGATTTTCTAAGAGTTGTTCCTGTGGAACGTCTTTCAATTCTCTTGCTGGGATTCCAGCATACACTTTTTTAGGAGGCACATTTCTTGTTACAACAGCACCTGCAGCGATAAGGGCATCTTCACCAATTTCTATACCAGGTAAAATAGTTGCATTCGCTCCTATTCTTGCACCTTTTCGAATTGTTGGACCTTTGAAATATTTCTTTCTTTCTTCTGTTCGTCCAAGAAAGTTGTCGTTTGTAAAAGTGACCTCAGGGGCTATGAAACAGTAATCTTCGATTGTTGACATGGCAGTGATATATGCTTCTGTTTCTATCTTTACATATCTTCCTATCGTTGTTTTATTTTCAACGGCTACTCCTCTACCTATTACTGTATATTCTCCAATCACCACATCTTCTCGAATGCTGGCAAGATCTCCAACGAAAACATAGTCCTTCAAAGATGCGCCTCGATAGATAACACAATTTGCACCTATCGTCACATATTTTCCTATGATTAAAGCTGGAAGAGTTTTCTTTTCAGTAGTTGCTGATATAGTAGCTTTGAAGGGTTCCTTGCCCAAGATGGTATTATCTCCAATTATACAGCCTTCACCAACCACGGTATCTTTTTTGATCACCACGTTGTGTCCAACGGTCACATTGCTATTTATAACTACACCATCTTCAATTACCACATTGTGTCCAAGGATTACATTTTCACCGATTTTCGCATTTGATGAAATATACACGCACATCACTCCTGACAAGATGATAGCATAGATTGCATTGAAACGTTATGATTAACTCAACGTAACAATATTCGATAAACAAGCGAAAGACTCATATGGACCTAAAAAGATGACGATAAACATCAAAAAAATCATTAATGATGAGGAATTTTTTTAATTTTTGGGGTATGTAACTTCGTATATTATATAATGGAGAGTAATGCCTGGGCAGCTGTGTGCACACGGTAAAGTGTACATCGGGATAGGTCTAAGCTGTTGGAGATTTGTTGGTCAATTCAAGACAAAGAAAACTTTCCACAAAACAATACCATTGGAAAAAATAAAAAACACTCAGATGATTATGAAAACTTGTATCAAATTATGTATTTAGAAAAGAGTTCAAAAAAATCTACAGGAAAAACCTTTTTGATCGATGATGCGAGAAAAATATGTTTTAAAATCAACTCAATGAGAGTATCTAAAAAGAATAACTATAAAAGCGGTCCTTGAGTGACCGCTTTTTTGTTGCTCAAAAGATTTTGAAAATTCATATCAACAGTAATTTTTGTGAACCACTTCTATGAACTCATTTACATCAATTATTGAATTTACGAGCAAAGTGAAGATACCTTCTAAAAGTAATTTTCTTGCCGTTAGATATTCCTTTTCATAATATTTTAAGTACATTTCCCAAAAACCACCCCTGTGTATATATTCTTTGTCCTCAAGAAAACCTATCAACACCGCTTGAACAATTTGAAGATCTTGATTATGTTGTATCTTCATTTTCTTTCGGCTGTAGTATTCCGTTGATCCATAAAGATTGAGCCCACCTGCCAAATAATCTTTCATCCCATAGACGATATTTCTAATACCAGACATGTATATGGCGCCGGCACACATCACGCATGGTTCCATGGAACAATAAATTGTGTATTTGTTTATATGTTCTCCGTCGAGCTTTGCAAGTGCATTCAGTTCAGCATGAGCGATCGCATTGCCGTAGATTTCCCTGTGTCTACCAGAATCCTCGTTGATCATATTCCTGCCCCGAGAGATTATCTTTCCCATCTCATCAACTACGATTGAGCCTATCGGCAAACACCCTTTTCTCAAAGATTCCACACACATTTCCACAACGGATAACTCCAAATCGTTCATCTGAGCACTCCTTTCTGCACTATGATTTTATACCATTGTGTCCATAGAGACATCTTAATAGATTTCACGGTCGTGGTACAATGAAAAAAGTAAAAAGTAAATAGATAAATGCTGAAAGCTAAGGGAACACCGGTGAAAGTCCGGGGCTGTCCAGCAACCGTGAGTGGGGACGAAAGCCACACAATTGCCACTGGTTGAAGCTGGGAAGGCGTGGCGAGTAGATTGATCCACAAGCCGGGAGACCTGCTTTGAGCAGATTGTTTTTCCCGAAAACTTGGGATTTTTCGGGAAAAATTTTGTTTAGTGTAAACTATCTGAGAGTGTCATTCACAAGATTTGTAAAGGGAGTGATCTCAATGGGCTATGTTCATGTCTACACAGGTAATGGCAAGGGGAAAACAACGGCGGCATTTGGCCTTGCACTCAGGGCGGCATGTGCGGGTAAGAGTGTTTATATAGGTCAATTCATAAAGGGGATGAAATACAGTGAACTTGATGTACCAAAATACATACCAAATATCATCGTTGAACAATTTGGTAGAGGTTGTTTCATCAAAGGCGCTCCTGCTCAGGAAGACATTGATGCCGCTAAGAATGGGTTTGAGAAGGTTTCAAAGTATATCTTAGATGGTACTTTCGATCTCATTATACTGGACGAAATCAATATCGCGGTATATCTTAAACTTCTCACAACAGATGAAGTGCTTCAAGTGTTGAAAAACAGAAGCGAACGATCCGAAATAGTTCTCACGGGTCGATATGCACCAAGAGAGTTTATCGATTATGCAGATCTGGTTTCAGAGATAGTAGAAGTGAAACACTATTACCAAAAAGGTGTACAGGCAAGAAAGGGAATAGAGTTTTAAGGATACATATTTGTTGAAATGTGATAAGATTTGGCTATTATCAGTAAAATTGAGAACCAAATTAAAAAATCATTCTCGATTATCTCCCACCAGATGATTTTTTTGATTTATTAATTTATTTTTTTATCTTGTGAACGTTCTTTGATTAAACCTATCTTTCATTTGACTTGGATAAGAGTGGGTGATATACTCATAGCGATAATTAAATTTATATAATCGTATAAATTTATTATAAATTTCTGGAATTTATCATAACTAAAACACCGATTTCTCACAACTTCATAAAGGGGGTGTATTAATGAGTAAAAAGTGGTTATTACTGATTGCCGTTGTTGTTTTGGCATTGTATGGATGCCTTGGACCTGCTAATCGTAATCCGCAAGTTTCTCTGATCTATCCAGAAGATGGTGCACAAGTTGCAGTCCTTGCTTCAACGAAGGCTGTGACGCTCAAATCCACTGCTTCAGATCCCGAAGGACTCTCTCTAACCTTTGATGTTTATTTGGGAACGAGTGCTTCAAATCTTTCAAAGATCGCAACTGTTGATGAACCTGAGTACACTGTTAGTGACTTAACGCCAGGACAGACTTACTACTGGAAAGTCGTCGTTTCAGACGGAACAAATTCCGTACCAAGTCCTGTGTGGAGTTTCACAGTTGGTGGGAATCACTCGTTGATTAAAGTGGCTGATTTTACCACCGGTCCTGCGACGGTAGGTGCAAAGGTGGAGATCCTTCAAAATGACTCTGTTGTGATTTCTGATCTCACCAACAGCGAAGGCCATGCGGAATTTTACCTACCAGATGGCAGATATGATATCAAAATCACAGGTGAAGGAAAAGCCACAAGCATGATCTACAATTACGATCCACAGATTGTCGAAAAAATTGAAACACTCTCAAGAAGACAGATGACTGATAACGATCAAATACCCAATTTAGAAGTAGAAATACTCGATCAGAATAACAATGTCATACCAGATCCAGAGGCAACGACCATCACATTTGATTACATCAAAGTGCATGTGACAAGTGATGTAGTTATCGGCGTATTATACATTGGGCTTGATTATACTCCAAGTGCGGTAGCTCGTGATAGTAGAGCACTCAATACTTATGAATTCACCACAGGTCTACTCGATATAAGACGTTTTCAAGATGTGACGATTCCAGTTCACGTAGTTGCATATACACCAAATGATACACGTGTTGATAAATTGATTTATTTAACAATCAACAGAACCGTTCCAGAAGTTACCGAAAGAATTGCTCCAACAGGTTTATGGTATTATGGATGGACAAGTGATGTTGATCTTGAATATTATAGCTTGCCAAAGCCTTTTAGAGAATTTCTATCCAAAAATATGCCAAAAGAGATGCAAAAGGAGCTTGAAAATTACAAACCAGAACACAACATAACAAATTCGAACATTTTAGTACAACTTGCCTGGACACATGCGCCAAGTACGAACAGAGCTGGTTATAATGTCTATAGATCAACAGATCAAGAAAACTGGGAAAAGATCGCCTTTACAACCACTTATTACACTTTTGATAAGGCTGTTGATTTAGTACCAGGTCAAAGATATTATTATACCGTCAGAACAGTCTACAGAGATGGTTCTGAATCTGGAAATAGTAATATAATAGAAGTCATACCACTTGATCTTTTCAAGGTAAAATTGATCTCACCTGCCGATAACCAAACCAATGTTTCAAGAACTCCGACGTTCATATGGGAACCTGTTGACTGGAGAGATAACACTTCAACACCACACATCGGTGGAGATCTCATAGACGATGAAAATATAATTTTTGTATACTACGGTCCATGGATCTATGACCAAGCGGTGAGTGATCAGCATATCTATTATGGACCCCTAACTGGAACAAACGGACCCAGCCAAATAAGTATTCCATTTGATCCAACTAGTGGATATTGGATCAGAATATATCCTAATGGTGAAGAAGACTATCAAACTGAACCCCTTGAGAAATTCAAGACCTATGAATGGGGGCTTGATGCAGCGTCAGCTTATTATGAAACAGATGACGGACTTTGGATTTCAACAACGATAGACTATGGATATGGTTTTGACAGATGGACTAACGAAGCTGACTACTTCAACAGATTCACCACAGGCGAAGAGTGAAAAGGGGGTGAGCGAAGATGAAAAAAATCATCGTTTTTCTCAGTTTAATTTTGGTTTTATTGCTTGCTGGCTGTATGACCAATAGCAAAAGCTCCAATACAGTTGATAATATTGAAAATATCGTTGTTGCCATAGATAAAGATGCGGAAATCATGGAAGGAATAATCATAATTGGATATAAAGAAAACAAACAAGATGCAATAGATCTTATAAAATCGATTGATGAGAATGCAGAGATCAGAGCAGATCTTGAAAAGATCAATGCAATAAGTTTTAAAACATCTGTTTCTTATAAAGAAATGAGAGAAAAGATCATGCAAGAGTTGAAAAACAACATCAGCCTCAGAGAAAAGATCAAATATGTTGAGCCAAGTTACAAAAGATATTTGATCGAACCTGTCAAGAACGACAACGCAAAAGATTTGCTTGAAAGGACAGTTGCCAAGACGAAGCAATTTGAACCCGAAGAAGAAGAATATTGGGAATGGCTCTGGGGTATAAGAAAGGTCAAAGCACCTGAAGCGTGGGAACTTGGTCACACCGGTGAAGGAATAATCGTTGCTGTGATTGATACAGGCGTCGATGGCACCCATCCCGATCTACAAGGTCAACTTGTTGAAGGTTATAGACCTTTGACAGATGAGATTTTACCAGCAGCTTCAGATAGTTCTTTTGGTGGCGCACACGGAACTCATGTTGCAGGTACCATTGCCGCAAAGATGGATGGTACAGGCGTTGTTGGGGTTGCACCTAATGCAAAAATCATGCCGATAGTGATATTTGATACAGGTGATCCTGAGCCAGGTGGAGATGGAGATTATATAGGTGATGATCTTGTCGCTGTAGGTTTTATCTGGGCACTTCATAATGGTGCAAGGATCTTTTCAAACAGCTGGGGTGGAAAAGGTTATTCAATTACACTTGCCAATGTTATAAGTGCAGTGATTGAGAGCGGTGGGGTTGTCGTAGCATCTGCTGGAAATAGTCACACAGATGAGATTCACTATCCTTCATGTTATCCTGGTGTGATAAATGTTGCTGCGAGTACTGCTGTAGATGGAATAACTAATTTTTCAACTCGTGGTAGATGGATAACAATTGCCGCTCCTGGTGACTTTACGATACTATCTTCCGTGCCACTCTGGGATACTACTGAATTTTTCGACTCAGAAAATCCATATGCACTTTATGGTGGTACAAGCATGGCAACGCCACATGTCAGTGGTGTAATAGCCTTGTTATTGCAAAAACTCGATGAAGAAAATTCTGATTATACGGTATATCAGATTAGAAAACACATTGCGTCGACAGCGGATGACATAATGGCTATAGGATTTGACCATGACAGCGGATGGGGACGAGTAAATGCGTACAAAGCACTTACACACCCATTAGATGATGAAAAAGGAGCAAATGTAATTTTCAGTTTCTATTTGCAGGATCAGGAAGGTGGAATCTATTACGCACCAGAAGTTTATGTAACCATGTATCCACAAAACGATACTGTACCAGTGTATTATGGAAAATCTGACATATACGGCTTTTTACAAATGAGCGGTATTGAGCCAGGTGTCTATGATGTTTACATGGCCTTTGGAGATGCTGCCTATTTAGGTTTACCTGTATCCATGCAAATTCCAAGGTACAGAAAGATCACCGTTATGGATGGATATAATGAATTTATTGAGATGTTCGAATTTCCTGGATTGATTGGTGGTTGATATCGCTCCTTATAAAACATTAATTACTCCAAAGAGGGGCTCAAGCCCCTCTTTTTATTAACTGTGTTCTCAACTCAATCTAAACTTTCTAACCTGTTCAACAAGAGTTTCAGCGATAGAAGATAACTCTTCAGAAGCACTTGAAACACTTTGACTTGAATCAGCTTGTTGTTTTACTGCTTGAGTCATCTCTTCTATCTGTTGTGCTATGGATGTTATTGACTTTGTTGCACTGTCCATTGCACTACTCATCTCTTGTGCTGCTGCACTCTGTTCCTGTGCACTCGCTGCTAAACTCTCTATCTGACTACTTATCGTCTCTACTTGTTTTAGAATATTCATTAACCTTTCTCTTACTACCTCAGATTGTTCTGTTGCCTTCTCTACTACCTTCACCGTCTCAGTTGTAACTATACTCGCTTGTTGTGCTCCTTGTTGGATCTGATTCAATATCTGTCCTATCTTGTCTGTCGCTTTCTTACTCTCTTCTGCAAGTTTTCTTATCTCATCTGCTACTACTGCAAATCCCCTACCTGCTTCTCCTGCCCTCGCTGCTTCTATCGCTGCATTCAATGCCAATAAGTTTGTCTGTTCTGCTATTGAGTTTATTGTTTGTACTATCTCTTGTATGTTCTTTGCCCTTTCACTTAATTCATTCACTGCCTTCTCTGTTTGTGTTGATTTCTCTTTGGTCTGGTTTATTATCTGTACTATACTCTGTACTGCTTTCTCTCCTTCTTTGGCTGCATTGTTCACCTCTGATGCTTTTTCTGTTAATCCTTGAGCTGATTTAGATACGTTCTGTGCACTGGCTGCTACTTCTTCTATACCACTTGTCACTTCTTGTATCGATGCACTTGCATTCTGTGCTGATTTATTTACTTCTTCCATCTGTGAGGATAATTCTTCACTGGTTGCGCCAAGTTCTTGAGAAGTCGATGCCAAAACTTGACTTGAAGATGAGATTTTCTGTGAACTGTGGGAGATATCTGATACCATTGTGGATAAATCTTTTTGCATCTTTGCAAGTGCTCTTGAAAGCCCCTCGAATTCTTTACTTCGAAATTTTGAAGAAATTTTGTAAGTAAGATCTCCTTGAGCTATATTGGCAATGGCAGTTGATATGACAGAGAATGGTTTTATCAAAATAGCATTGACGAAAAACATTCCAATGATTATTGCTACAACAACGAGTATTGCGGTAAGGATAATATTGTTTTTGACAAAATCGCTCTTTGCCTTGTTGATGATCTTGTTTATCTGTTCTTGAGGTACACCAACAAAGAGAATGCCTATGACGTTTCCGCTTTCATCTAATATTGGATCATAACCTGTTGCATAATCTTTAGATAGAATCTTGGCTTGTCCAATATATCTTTGTTTTTGAACGATTGGCCTGTATGCCGCACTGTCTTTGCCAAGAAAGGTTCCAACTGCTCTTGTACTGTCGTCTTTTCTAATAGAAGTGGCAACTCTCAAGAAATCGTCGTCTTTGGCTTGAAAGATCGTGGCAACGATGTTCATCTGCTTGCTGATTTTGTCTACGACTTCAAACCTATTTTTGATAGCTATTCCGTCTTTATCGACAAGTTCTGAATTCTGTAATCTCAATGTACCATATTCGTCTCTCACATATTCTCTGAGAACTTCAAGTGCACCGTTTAGCATATTTCTGTACATCTGATTTGAGAGATCAGATGTGACTTTCTGATTTTGACCTGTCGATAATACAATAAATGGAACTAAACTAACGGCAAGGATCACCAGAACAAGTACTATGCCGTAGAATTTCAAAGATAGTTTCACAACAATACCTCCTTGTTGCTTTATGAGAAATCAAAAATATATCATAAGCACGAACAGTTGTTTTGTCAATGTGTCGAAGGTGAGTCATTTCTCTGTAATGATTTGTATTAGAATACACTCAGAAACATCCAAGGGGTTTTCATGTTGGTTGTAAGGAGGGGTCGGTATGAATAAAAAGCAAATTTCAGCAAGATGCTTGATTTTCTTGTTGATTTTTCTTATGACACCTGTGTTGACATTTGGTAATTCTTTTGAATCCTTCACACATCTTCAGGTTAGTCTGGGTTCATTGCTGGATTTAGTGGTTTCTAACAGTACGTTGGTACTACTTTTTCATTCAGAACAAGATTATATTCTTCAAGTTATCAAGGAGCCCGAAGGAACTTTGTTGTGGCAAAAATCCTATAGTGAGATATACACAAATATTCAGCCAGTAAGAATTATTGGACAATGGCTGGTTTTTTATGGGAAAGAGAAGTCATCAGATTTTGAGCGAACCTATGTACTTGATCTATATACTGGTGAAGATCCTTATTCAAATTACAATCAAGACTTCTTGAGGCGTATGGAACCTGTCGTGGGATATTTTGATAATCGACTTGTCTTGAAAGGCGCAGCCGATTTCTATGTTCTTGATCTAAATACGAAAAACTGGTTCAAAGATGATCTGATAAGAGGAAAATCCTTTGTAGCTTTAGTTGGCGAGAAAATAGTTTTCGTAGATAAGAAAAACAAAAAGCCCTTACTTTTTTCATTGAAAGATGGTTCAATTGAATGGACAAACCAAAGGTTTTCTCAAGAAGTAATTGATTTTCTTTCAAATGAGCCTTTGTACCAAGATAACATCTCTTTGAAAGCCTTTCCAATTTTATTGGCTTCGAAAAAAGGTCTTAAAACCACACCTACACGCTTTCTCTTACTCAAAGAAGACGGAACGTGTAAAATCTTTGAAACTCAGAATTTGATGTTGACAAGAGAAAAGTGGAGGATAATTTTCCAAGATGCCATTGGATCTGGGAGAAACTCCATTCTTGTAGTTGGACTTCGTCCAGATACACCATCGATCGCTGATAGAATGATGCTTTTAAGTTTTGATTCAAATGGCAATCTTTTGGCATACAGGGATTTTGGGTACGTGAATCTTCATTACATAGGATTAGATCAATCGAATAGACTGACCATGGTATATGGTGATTATCAAGATGATTTTCGTGTTAAAAGTTTTGATGCCACTTTGAATTTGATTTTTGAAAAAGACTACAGTTCTTCTTTGGTCGCAAATGATATCAGTGTACAAAAGGATAGAGATCTATACATGTGGACTTTTTGCAAAATGGGTGAAGGTGAAAAAGGTGCGAATACAGTTGTTGGAATCGATAGATACAATGGACAGATAACTGCTTTTTATCCTTTCTCAGAAGAATTGGGATATTTTAGAAATGGCGGTATAAATTCTTCGCATTTATTTGTTTCATTCGAATCACAGGAGAAGGTGACGGTCTTTCGCATACCATTAGAAAACAAAGGCTGGTGGAATGCCACGTTGAAGGTTTCTGAACCAATCTACCCCGATTCGACCGTTGAAGTGATTTATTCACCGACTTTGGCAACTCTTTCCGCAAATGCTGGTATAATCTCACAGAATAACCTCTGGACGACACCGCATGATCCAGGAACATATATTCTCACATTGACAATGGGACAATTGAAACAAGATTTCGTAGTAAAGGTTTCGGAGTATGACTTTACTCTAAACATTCCAGAGTTTGTGTACACCGACAGTACCATCGAAATTTCATGTACTCCAGATATAGCTCAATTAACAGCAAACGCAGGCACAATCGTTGGAAAAAATACCTGGAAGACACCTTTTGAACCAGGGGTCTATGTTCTGACCTTGAAAACTGAAAGAACAAGCCGTGAATTCACAGTGAATGTATTGCCAAAGGACACAGATGGTGATGGTATAAACGACTGGGTGGAATATCTTCAAGGTACAGATATCAACAATTCAAATACAGATTGGGATATTCTGTCTGATGCAGATGATCTTTCACCGAGTATTGATCCATCAGAACCAGTGCTTAAAGAACTCCAGGAGCCAGGCATGGTTCGTGTTGAACAGCCTGTTGTTTTTTATGGATTACACGGTTGGGTGGATATTTATACCATGGATCTATCTTCTATGGATTTAGTCTACCTAAGGCGATCTGAATCAGATGGTGTCAGGCACAGCAAGATGAATGAAGATAGTTATAGAAAAAATTTAGATCATCTCTTTGAGTCGGAGAATTTCACAGTATACGATTTAAAAAAGAGCAATATATTTCAACTATCATGGTCTTCCAAACCAGATTACAGATCTGAATTTCAGTATTTCTACCTTGCCGATATTCTTCATCACAACGAGTACAGGTTTTATTACGATTTTCTGCAAGATTTTAGAATTGTATGCATGAAAAACAACAAAGAAATTAGATATCCAGATCCATATCAGTTCTATCGCTATATACTCTATCCCATCAGGTTAGTCCCAGGTTATAGGGCAAAACTCTCTGTCCAGTTCGCAGATTTCTCGATGTACAGTGATTTGAATTATCTTGATGATTCTCACTACAAAATACCAGGGTTTCTCTATTCATTCTATGCTTCGAACAATTTCGATGATGATAAAAATCTGCCTTATCACCAAGGTCTGACTATAGCATTGATTGAGAAACCTGGGATCTTTCATTTTGTCATAGAGATTCCAGCTGACAAAGCCGTGCATGGCTTTAGTTATTTGAAAATCACGCCTATCTGGGTGGAAAAAAATGGAAGTTCGGTTTCATACATCCCCATGTTTCCAAAATGGAATATAACTGGTATTGTCCGTGAAACGATCTATTTGCAGGACAGTTTTGGTAATAGCAGGGTAATGCGTGAGGAATTTGATAGTTTCGAAGCGCTTGCCAGCGGAATTATGTCTCAGCGGGACTTTGCAGCTTCAGGTGATGTCAAGACGAGTTCTGAATGGTTTGGAATCTTGCAAAAAGATCCCAGTTCTGAAAAAAACAGTATCACCGCTATGGAAGTGTTTCAGACGGTTGGAATGATTACAACAAAATCCGCTGAATTTGGTAAGAAGGTCTGTTCTTTGACTGAAGCAAGTGTTAAGTCAGTTTATAAAATCGATGATCTTGATAAATTACCAGGCGATCATTGGGCGAAATCCAATAAATTTTCGAACATAAAATCAGGGCTCGAGGTCGTGACCGGTGCTGTCTCTATTGTGACAAATGGTTATCAAGCATGGGTTGCATTCAAAGAGGGTGATTATGTAAAAGTCGGATATTATGCACTCAAGTCAGTGTCTTCAGCAGTTGGAGCAGCGCCCGAATTGGTCAACCTTGCCAAATCAAATCTTGGTTACGCTGGTAAGGCAACAAAACTCGGTGTAATCGCTACAAAGAAAGGCCAAGTCGCACTTGCCATTGCAACTGGTGCAATCGAAGTTGGTTATGATATTTACAATTTCTCAACTACCGATGATCCAATCATGAAAACCGCTTATGGTGAAAGGATAGCCGCCGATACCATTGACACGGCGATATCGGTATTTGCAGAGTTATATCCGCCTTTGAAGGCCGCACAAATAGTCTGGTCTGTTGAGATAGAAATATATTCGTGGTTTTTCGGAGAAGACCTTGCATACAAGGTTGCCAAGTCTCCTGGCACGGCTTTGGTGTTCATGTGGGAGTATTTTGTGACTGCTGTACCTTCGCAATTTGCTGAAGAGGCTTATGAAGCAGCGAAAGGTTCATTGATGGAGTTAATTCAAAGGCACAATGAAGCCAAGGTGGGTAGTATAGCGATCTTCGTTGATCCGCAATTGTGAGATAATTTACAGAAACAAGCCAGAAAGCACATCACATTCATAGGATTGTGATGAATGGCTGTAAGAAATTTAAAACACAAGCTGTGGTATAAAGTACTATAAGGAGCTGGTTATGTGACAAAAGCCGAAAAAATCAGGCAATCGAGACTTGAAACCATCAAGAAGATGCCATGAAGCAATGGCATCAAGGCAAGTTCTCAAAGTCTGTCCAGTACAGTGGTATTGGGTCAATCAAAAGGAGATTGGGCTACAATCTTCGAACCCAAGTCCACGTACTGGACAGATTTCAGCCAACAACCAAGACATGTAGTAACTGTGGGACAAAAATCGATATTGCACTCAGCGAAAGAACGTTTAATTGTCCAAACTGTAGATTAAGTATTGATCGTGATTTAAACTCAGCCTATAACATGTTGAGATTCGTAGGGCTGGACCGGCCCGAAGTAACGCCTGTGGAGAAGGAGACCACTGTCAGGATATTTGGAGAAAATCCAAATGTCCTGATAAGTTTCCTTCGATGAAGCAGGAAGCCCATCTCCTTCAGAGGATGGGAGGAGGTCACGGTGGAGTTAGCTCGAAGTTTTGAATAAATTGGACACAAATGGTACAATTTCTTTGTCATGTCATAGGAGGTGATTGTGTTGTACGATGCAGTTATTATTGGTGCTGGACCAGGTGGTTATGTCGCCGCGATAAAACTTTCGCAGAAAGGTAAAAAGGTCGCCTTGGTGGAAAAATCCTTTGTCGGTGGTACATGTACAAATTGGGGATGTATACCGACAAAAGCGCTTTTGAGCAGCACTCATCTTTATCTGGAAATCACAGAAAAATCAAAACAATTGGGTGTGAATGTAGAAAATGTGCAATACGATTTTTCCACGATGAAAAACCACATGAACAAGGTCGTCACGATGTCCAGAAAAGGCATCGAGTATCTATTGAAAAAATACAATGTGGAATTGATAAATGGCGAAGCGACGATCGAATCTCCTAATCTTGTTAAGGTAGCAGATACAAAACTTGAAGCAAAAAATATTGTTATCGCGACGGGTTCTTATCCGGCACTTATACCGCCTTTTGATAAAGTGCCGAATATCTGGACGAGTGATGATGTTTTCAAAATGGAAAAATTACCAGAGAGTATTTTAATAGTCGGTGGAGGGGTGATAGGTGTTGAGTTTGCAACCTTTTTCTCCACCCTGAAAGTACCAGTTACCATCGTTGAACTCATGGAACACATACTTCCAACAGAAGATAAAGATGTAGCGGAGATCATCGCCAAATCACTTAGAAAAAAGGAAGTTCAGATATATGAATCTTCGAAGGTTATTGATGTTCAAGCAACAGATGAAGGTTTTAAATGTTTGATAGAGACCAAGGAAGGGACCATAGAAAAGACTGTGCAGAAAGTCCTTGTCTCTGTTGGAAGAAGACCAAAGATTGGTGAAGATGTGAAGAAACTTGGTATTGAGATACAAAGGGGCATTAAAACAAACCAAAAGATGCAAACTAATATTCCGAATATCTATGCAATCGGTGATGTGAGAGGTCAAATAATGCTGGCTCATGTCGCGATGTATGAGGGTGTCGTTGCCGCGAAAAATATCTGCGGTGAAGAGGCATATATGGATTATTCTGCCGTACCGAGCGTTATATTCTCAAATCCGGAGGTCGCAAGCGTAGGAATCCGTGAGAAAGATGCAGATCCTTCAAAGGTCAAAATCTTTTCATTCCCGTTGAGTGCAAATGGTAGGGCAAGAACGATACTTGAAAGAGAAGGATTTGTCAAAGTCATAGCAGAAAAAGAGACGAAAAAGATTTTGGGTATGACAATCGTGGGACCATCCGCGACTGATATGATAATGGAAGGTGTGATAGCCATCAAAAATGGACTGAATGCAAAAGAATTAGAGGAATCTATCCACCCACATCCAACTTTGACGGAGACGATTCTCGGTGCCATGGAAGGTATCGTTGAGATGCCAATACATCTATAATAAAAAGGGGGCTATGCCCCCTTTATACATCTATGGAGGTGGTGATTTTGCGCAGAATATTGGCTCATCCAATCTTGGATGTCGAAAAGCCAAAGGTTGTGAAGTTTTTCTTTGAAGGCAAGGAGCTTGAAGCTTTTGAAGGCGAAACGATAGCTGCAGCACTTGTCGCAAATGGTGTAGATGTCTTTGGACGGACGGAACATTCAAGACCAAGAGGATTCTACTGTGCCATAGGTAAATGTTCATCATGCTTGATGATTGTCGACGGTGTATCCAATGTGAGGAGTTGTATCACGCTTGTGAAGGAAGGCATGCAGGTGAAACGGCAGATTGGTAGAGGTGAAATAACATGGTGAAAACAGATTTCTTGATAATTGGAGGTGGACCTGCTGGTTTAAGTGCTGCAATTGAAACAGGTAAAAGAAATATAAAGACACTGGTTATTGATGAAGGTGTAGAACTCGGTGGGCAGTTGGTTAAACAGACACATAAATTTTTTGGACACGAGGGATTCTATGCATCAGTTAGAGGTTTTGAAATAGCAAAAAAACTGGTTTCACAGCTGAATGAAAATGTTGTGATTATGAAACAAACAACTGTAACTGGTATATATGAAGATGTCATTACCGCCTACGATAGAGAGAAAGATAGTGTTATTGAAATAGAACCAAAGTATATTCTCATCTCTGTTGGTGCAAGTGAACGTTTCATTCCATTTGAAAATAACCATCTTCCTGGTGTGTACGGCGCTGGAGCGGTACAGACACTGATGAATCAGTTCAGAGTCCTACCTGGCAAGAGAATCTTAATGATCGGTTCTGGAAATATCGGTTTGATCGTTTCATATCAACTTCTACAAGCAGGTGCACAGGTTAAGGCGATTGTCGAGATAGCAGACAAAGTTGGAGGTTATCAAGTTCATGCGGCAAAGGTGAAAAGATTTGGTGTTCCTATACTGCTCAGGCACACGATCAAAAAAGCAATCGGAGAAGAAAAAGTCGAAGGTGCCGTGATAGGACAAGTCGATGACAGGTTCAACATAATCCCTGGTACTGAGAGAGAATTCGCCGTCGATGTGATATGTGTGGCAGTAGGACTTGTACCGTCAGTTGAACTTGCTCAAATGGCTGGTGTGAAGATCGAATACATTCCAGAGCTTGGAGGATATGTACCCTATAGGGATAGAGAAATGAGGACTAATATTAAAAACATCTTTGTTGCAGGAGATCTTGCGGGAATCGAAGAGGCAACAACTGCCATGATAGAAGGTAGAATAGCAGGACTTGTTGTTGCAAGAGAATTGACAGGTACAGATCAGCCAGATCTTGAAAGGATGCAACAAGAGCTGATTGAATTTAGATCTGGACCATTTTCAGATAAAGTTCGAAAGGGATTGGAAAGATTTTTCTCACAACAAATAGTGAGTTATTCTAAAGATGGACAAAAAGATTTGGGACCAACTGGAAAACTAAGACCCATAATAGAGTGTTATGAAAATATACCGTGTAACCCATGCCAAACATCTTGTCCTTCTGGTGCAATTGATGTACCTGGCAATATAAACAGTTTGCCAATCGTTGATTATTCAAAATGTACTGGTTGTGGAATATGCGTGATGAAATGCCCAGGCCTTGCCATCTTTATGGTTCAGGAAAATTTCCAACCTGGTAAAGACTTGGTTGTCTTACCTTACGAATTCTTACCTTTACCGGAGAAAGGTCAAAAGGTCATCGCACTCGATCGAGATGGGAAAGATGTTGCACAGGCAGAGGTTTTAAAGGTTATCAAATCAGCCAACAAAACTAATTTAATTCATATTGTGGTGCCAGCTGGTTTAGCGCAGAAAGTCAGAAGTTTTCGCATCCCACAAAAAGCTGATTCACTTGTTTGTAGATGCGAAGAGATAACTGTTGAAGAAATTGAAAAGGCAATAGATGAAGGTTACACAGACTATGAAGAACTCAAAAGATACCTGAGGATCGGAATGGGACCATGCGGTGGGAGAACTTGTAGAACAATCACGCTCGGAATACTTTCAAAAAAGACAGGAAAGAGCTTAAAGGAGATAAGTTGCGGCACATTCAGACCACCTTCGATGCCGGTGAAATTTGATTCGATCATCAAGGGAGAGATTGAACATGAAAAATGAATATAAAGTAGCTATCATAGGTGGAGGAATAGTTGGTTGTTCGATAGCTTACCACCTTGCAAAATTCGGTGAGAGTGATGTAGTGGTCTTTGAAAAAAGTTATTTAAGTTCAGGTTCAACGGGACGATGTGCAGGTGGGATAAGGCAACAATGGAGCTCACCAAATAACGTGATATTAGCCATGAGAAGTGTTTCACTCTTCGAAAAACTCTCACAAGAGACAGGTGTTGATATAGAGTACGAGCAAGGAGGATATTTAGTTCTTTCCTACGATGATCAAGAAGCCGCACAATTTGAGAAAAACGTTGAAATGCAAAGGGGACTCGGATTAGATGTTCAAATTCTCACACCAAAGCAAGTCAAAGAGAGATACCCATATATCGATGTCGATGGAGTTAGATTGGCAACCTTCTGTCAGAAAGATGGTCATGCAAATCCACATCTTGCAAACTTCGCATATGCAAAAGCCGCACGAAGACTGGGTGTAGATATTTTGACACATACTGAAGTCATCGCAGTTGAGGTGCTCAAAGATGGGTTTGAATTGTTCACAAACAAAGGTATAGTAAGATCTCAAATATTGATAAATGCAGCTGGGCCTTATTCGAGAGAGATTGGAAAAATGGTTGGTGTGGATCTTCCAACAGAGAGTTATAGACATCAAATAATGGTTACAGAGGCTGTGAAGAATTTCTTTGATCCCATGGCTATAAGTTTTTCTGGTAATTTTTATATGAGACAAACAAAACATGGGCAGTTCATCATGGGCCAAGGTGATATAGATGAAAAACCCGGTATAAACAACGATGTCACCTATAAATTTGAGAAAGAGATGGCAAAAAAAATGAGCAAAATTTTTCCTTTCTTATCAAAGTTGAGAATAGTGCGTCACTGGTCTGGTCACTATAACATGTCACCCGATGCTCAACCGATCATAGGAGAGTCCCCAAAGGTTCCCAATTTCTATTACGCAGTGGGTTTCAGTGGTCATGGTTTCATGCTCGCACCAGCAGTTGGTGAAGCACTGGCACAGATGATATTGTATGGCAAAACATTGCACGTAGATATAAGCGAGTTGAATCTCGATAGATTTGAAAAAGGCGTGGTACGTGAGAAAAATGTAGTTTAGGAGGAAATAATTTGATCAAAAAAATAACGTTTCTCTTACTTTGGATATCTCTGACAGTGGCTGTGTTGTACTTTTTGCAATTGAATAATTCACAAGCGCTTACGAGAGTCTTTTTACCAGTGAATTTCATATCGATTGTTGTTGCTCTTATTCATGGTACATTGATTGCAACGTTGGTTGGATTCTTTGCTCCTTTGGCGGGCTTTCTTGCTACTGGTTTCCCACAGATAGACTTTCTCGTGCTGATGATTCTTGAGCCAGTGATAATTGGTCTGTTGACGTGCTTTTTATACGCAAAGGTGAAAAAATTGTATCTAACAATAGCAATTGATTTCGTTTTAGCGAAAATGGTCGTAGCAGTAACTGCATATTTGTTCAGAGTAGATATGAAGATACAAACCGACATTCTATTAGGACTGGTTGGTTTGAGTTTACAGATGATTTTTATTCCGATGATTCAAAAAATTCTGGTAAAATCATTTAAGATCGAAAAACAAAAAGGAGGTATTTAAGGTGGAAATAATCTACAGTGCGGCGCCGGGAGCGACAAGCAGCGCTCCAAGTACAACTGCTACAGGATCAGGTTTCAGTTTCATCTTTCTTTTGATTATACTCTTTGCGATGTTTTATTTTCTCATGATTTTGCCACAGAGAAGAAGAGAGAAACAGTTCCGCGATATGATTTCAAATATGAAGCGTGGCGATACGGTTGTGACTGTTGGCGGAATCGTGGGGAAAGTCATAGACATCAAGAAAGATACAATCAAAATCAAGACAGCCATGACGACAGAACTTGAAGTTACAAAAAGGGCAATAGCAACTGTTTTAAAGGAAGAAGTCAAAGAGAAAGAGGAAACAAAGGAACAGGAGGAAAAAGACAAGGAACAAAATTGAGGAGGGAACATGACCATGAGAGCAAACAGAGTGAGGCTCATAGTTGTAATTGCTGTCATCTTTGCTGCCTTCCTTGCTTTGTTGTGGCCCAGTAAGGGTCAAAGTTATAAAGGCCTGGCAGCGATCTTTCAGCGCATACCTTTGGGACTCGATATCAAAGGCGGAGCGCGTCTGGAATACAGGGTAGATGTAGAGGCGGGAGTTGAGAATCCAAGCGAAGTTGTTGACAATGTCTGGACAGTTTTGAGAAATAGGCTCGATGCAGCGGGATATACCGAGGCAACGGTGAGGAAAGCCTTTAGAGAAAATAATTCTTTCATAGTAATAGAAATTCCCGCGGCAACAGACACGACGAAGGCTGAAAAGTTACTCGGCTCTACTGGTGTGATGTATTTTGGACAGGTCTTGGAAGAAAGCCAAATTGATCCCCAAACAGACCCAAGACTCAGAGATCTGGCTAAGATAAAAAGAGCCGAATGGTTACCTGCAAGAGATCAAAAGATTTGGTATCTCGTAAGACAGGAAATAATGCTTGTGAAAGATTTGAAATTGGTTTCACCTCAAATAGTTTCAGCCAGCCCAGTGCCCGAGACCCGTGCGGGAAGATTTGGGTACAAAGTGACCTTTGAATTAGCCAGCAAAGATGCAGAGATGTTCAAGAAGATTACACAACAATTGGTTGTGCCGGAAGCTTCTATTGGCAGTGCCACGGCAAAGGAAAAACGCCTTGCCATTGTTTTGGACAACGTGGTACAATTCGCTGGTTATGTCATCTCTGTTATTCCAGATGGAAAGGCTGAGATAACTGGCAATTTCTCCATCGAAGAAGCAAAGCAACTTGCAGCGATACTCAGAAGTGGAGCTCTGCCGGCAAGACTTGAAAAAGTCTCTGCGGGATGGGTAGCTCCACTGCTCGGTTCGGATATCGTGAGAACATCTCTTTGGGCAGGAATAGTGGGATTGATAATAGTATTTATTTACATGATTTTAGTCTATGGAATACAAGGAATCATAGCTGACATAGCGTTAATTTACAACACCATATTGTTGCTCGGTGTGCTCGCCGCGACTGGTTCGATACTGACACTCCCAGGTATCGCCGGTATAATCTTCACAATTGGAACAACCGTTGATGGAAACATCATCATTGCCGAGAGAATTAAAGAGGAGTTGAGAGCTGGAAAATCGATAAAAGCGGCAATAAACTCTGGTTTTGGCAGATGCTTTATCACATTGTTTGATGCCAATCTCACTACCATTATCGCTGGTTTGGCACTGTATTATTTTGGTACTGGAACAGTCAAGGGATTTGCTATAACACTGATCATAGGTGTGCTTGGAAGTTTCTTTGTGAACATAGTCCTTTCACGACTCCTGACTGAGGCTTTTAGCTCTCTAATTCGTAAACCAGCAGTCGTTGAAGAAGGGGGAGCTCAGTCATGAAACACTTTGATTTTGTAGGTAAAAGAAGAATTTTCATATCAATCTCTGTTATATTGGTAGCATTGAGTTTGGTTTTCATTTTCACAAAGGGTTTTAATTTCGGCGTGGAATTCTTGGGCGGCTCAGAGTTGATATTGAGAGTTGAATCTTCCAATTTCACAGAAGCTGATGTGAGAAAGATTTTAAGCGATATATCAACTGAATTTTCATCGGCACGTGTAACAAGAGTGAGATCTGTCGGAGATCCAGAGGATATAGTTAAGTTCTCAATAACTTTGACAAAAACCTTTAGCGCAGAGGAAAAGGCAGATCTTCAAGCAAAAATAGAATCAAAGGTATCTGAGAGAAATATAAAGGGTCAAGTGGTTTCATTTAATGAAACAGGTGGTTCTGCCGCAGAAGAAGTCAGAAGACTCACATGGCGTGCGGTAATAATAACACTTGTTGCGATACTCGTTTATATCACATTGAGATTCAACTTCGTCTTCGGTGTTGGTGCAACCCTTGCTCTGGTACATGATGTTGTTGTGACGATGGGGTTCTTCTCGATTTTCAGTTATGAGTTGAATGTTCCGGCTGTAGCAGCGTTTTTGACATTAATCGGTTATTCATTGAACAACACAATAATCGTATACGACAGAATAAGGGAAAACATGAAGAAATTCAAAGGTAAGGAAATATCATTTGTTGTGAATGACAGTATAAACCAAGTTTTTAGAAGAACCATAAACACTTCCTTGACTACATTTTTTGTGGTCTTTGTTCTTTTACTCTTTGCCGGTAATGCCATTAAACCTTTTGCATTTGGTATGACAATCGGTACAGTTGTTGGAACATATTCATCGATTTACATCGCAAGTCCATTGGTGATACGTTGGGTCAAAAATAGGTGATCAAAGCCCCCTGTAAAGGGGGCTTTTTTCAAAGTTGAATCGAGCTTAGATCTCCCACAACTAATCGAGCTGCCTTTGGAATCCCACCATTTTGGAAAACTCTGGCACCTTTACCGAGTATAGAAGAATCAATACGAGTTGTGACATTTGTGATGCTACTTTGATCCATGAGAATAGAATTTTCTATCTCACAATTTTCTAAAGATACATTGTTACCAACAGCTGTGTATGGTCCAATATAGCTGTTTATGATTTTGCAATTTCCCCCTATGATGACAGGTCCGCGAATGAGTGAACCTACTATAATAGAGCCGTTTCCAACACATACCCTACCCTGAATTGTACTGGTCTCGTCCAACTTACCTAAAAGATATTCTTTTTTCACATTGTCTAAGATCTTTCTGTTTGCTTCGAGTAAATCTTCGGGTTTTCCCGTGTCTTTCCACCAGCCTGTTATTACATGCGCTTTTACAGAATGTCCATTCTTTACAAGATAATCAATAGCATCTGTTATTTCAAGTTCACCCCTCCAAGATGGTTTGATGTTTTCTATTGCAGTGAAGACATTCTCTCGAAACATATACACACCAACTATTGCAAGATCACTGGGTGGTTCCTTTGGCTTTTCAACAACGTATTTTATTCTCTCATTTTCCAGAACAGCCACTCCATAAGCCCTTGGATCTTGAACGTGTGCGAGCAAAACAATGGCGTCGGTCTCAGTTTTCATGAAATTCTCAATAACGGGACTTATATCTTCAAAAATCAGATTATCTCCAAGAACCATTAAGAATGGGTCGTCTTTTATGAAATCTTTCGCCTGATATACCGCATGAGCGATTCCTCTTGGTTGTTCCTGAACAACATACTCGATTGAAAGTCCAAATTCATGACCATCTTTCAGAACATTCACAAACAGATCTCTATTCTCTGGACTCACGACTATTGCTATTTGTGTGACGCCGGCATTTTTCATAAAATCGAGCGTGTACTGAATAACAGGTCTGTTCGCCACGGGTATCAAGTGCTTTGCCGTGGTATAGGTCAAGGGTCTGAGTCTGGTACCCTTTCCAGCACACAATACAAGTCCCTTCACTGAATCACCTCCTCATTGATTTATCAGAAAGACAGAAGAAAGATCAAAACCGATAAAGGGTTTTTCACTTTCAAAACCAAATCTCAAGCCAGCCGTCAATTCTTCAAACTGTGGTAGAAGGTTCTCGAAGGTATAAGCAACTCTGGCAGCAAGCGAATACTGCGATTTCACATCACCGATGAGCCAGTGAGTACCTGAGGGTATCGTTCCACCATGCCAAGGTTTATCCGGCGTTCTTGTACCATATATCAACCCTTCGTAAATTGCGCTGATCGACCATCCTTCATTCGAATATTCCAGAGAAATAGAACAAGCTATGTTGTTTTCACCGTGTTTATAACCGATCATATTCTCTTCGATGGGAAGATTTGAGCCTTCGAAATAGACATATTCGTATGGTCTACTGGAAGTCGTTCTTTGAAAAGTAAATGCAGTGGCACCTGCTACTTCGAATGTCAACCTGTATGGTCCACTTTTTCCGGAAAAGCCAAACAGGAAAGCCATCTTATCTGGATTTTGGAAGCCTTGTGGATTGAGAAATCTGTTCATGTTGATGTCATCTATGAGAATTTCTGAATAAACAGAATAATTTTTACCAGTATACCTTACCCAGCCACCAATCATTGAATTGTCGTCTAATTCAGATGTGGGATATTCCCAAGGTGCGTTTAAATGCCAGAATTCCTGTATACCAGGCGCTGGAATTGGAATGAAAAAATAATATGGATCGAAAAATCTTTTTAAATATAGAACGCTCTCTTCATAGGCTATTTCAAGGCCATCTAAAGGCGAGTAAATGATGGATCTGTAATTAAAACCCTTGATTGGCTTGCTATCGTTTTCCACAAATCTAAGACCGCCCCACAGGGTTTCAACTCTGAACTTCCCAAAAGATCCGTAGTAGATCGATGGATATGAAAAATCACTTTCATCGACAAAGAGTTTGTAAATATTCCCAGGTCCTATTGAATGTCCTTTTACACCTACTTGGATCAAAAAGATATCGTTTTTCCATTCAAAAAAGCCTTCATCCCAATACCAATAATTGCACCAAAGATCATCTGCGTACGGTGGAATTACCTGATTGTCCCTTTTGAAACCACCGCTCGCTGTAAAGGAAGTTCCCATGAAAGGTACTATCACAGAGAATTTGGTAAGGTCAGTTGGCTGATCAAAATCGTATTCGATCCATCCATCAAATTTAAAGGTAAAACCAAAATAAAAAACACCAAGAATGGTCAAGATAAAAACCAGATTTTTCATGTGATAAACCACCCCACGAGTGATTTGATCAAATCAATTTTTCGCTCTCAAATACTTCACAAAACTATCGACATCGTTTGTTATGACACCATCTATACTGTTCTTGACCTTTTCATATTTTTGTAAATCATCCAATGTCCATATAAAGATCTTCACGTTGTGCTTTTTGATCAGATTGCATATAATATTGAAATAATCAGGATAATCAATCAATTGATGAGGCAGATGCATCGAATATGGTTTATGCTCGAGCAAACTTTCTACAAGTTTAATTGGGTCATCTTTCAATTCTTCACCAACCAAAAAACCAAATTTCATCTGCGGGTATTTCTTTATCAAATCAGCTATGAGATCATGATGAAATGATGAGATAACGCTGTTTTCGACCAACGAATATTTTCTGATCAACTCTATGGCATTCTCGGCTACCCTGTGTTCTTTGAATTCGGCGTTCAACAACTTTTCTTTTGGAATGATCGAAAGTACCTCTTCAAAAGTTGGAATGGATTCACCATCCCGATTGTATTTTTTAAGCTCATTCAAAGTCAATTCGGCGACTTTAAGCTGGACACCGAAGAGTCTTTGCAGATCTTCATCGTGAATTACCACGATCTTTCCATCTGCCGTCATTCTCAAATCCAATTCAAGACCATCTGCACCGTATTCAAAACCTTTTTTGAAAGCCTTTAAAGTATTCTCGGGGAACTTTGCAGAATATCCTCTGTGTGCAAAAATCACCATCTTCTTAATCCTCCTATTCGAGCAAAATTGTCCATCACGTAATTTGCAAAGACTTCAGCATTTGAAGAAGATTCAACGACAAATAGCCAAGTGTCTTTCCACCACGCAACGATGTACTTCCCATCTTTCTTTGTACTGTACAAACCACTGGTCGGGAAGTCCAAATACGTCCTCGAACTCCAAATACCGAAATTCTTAACTATCTCTTTCCAACCATCTTTTGCAGATCCATTGTAGAATTTGAAGCCATAGAAAAGATAGTTTGCCCCGTCTTTCAAATAACTCGCCACAGCACCTTTTTGTTTGACAGTTCCATATCCATCTATTTCTTCAGAAAAGATCAATGTATATCCATCTTGAACGGATCTGAGAGCCGAAGTGAGAGAATACGCATTTGGAGGAACATAAACAGGTCTTAACATGCAACCAGTTAAAAGTAAGGCAAAGAAAGTAACAATTATTTTTTTCATCTTAAAGCCTCCCTGAGAAAAAGATTCTTCTCAAGTACATCTGCAACAGTACCATATTCCATATGCCCTGGTAATATCAAAGAATTTGGATCGGTTTTTTTGAAAATGATCGATAGTTTTTTCAGACTTTCCAACATAGAATTTTCATCGGATTCAGGAAAATCAGTCCTACCTATACTGTCAATAAAGATTGTATCACCTGTGAAGAATACCTTGTCTGTCACGAAAACAACAGAACCTGGTGTGTGACCTGGCGTTTCAATTATCTGAAAGTGCCAATCTCCTATCTTCAGCTCGTTAGCGAATATTTCGCATTGATTCATGTAACGATAACTGGTACCGAAAAAATGAGACTTGTTCAGCATTGCATCTGAAAGACCTTTCAGATCAGATTTTGAAATATACACCTTCAATGGCTTGAGTTCGGTCAAACCACAGATATGGTCAAAATGCATGTGTGTCAAAAGAACAATACACTCTTGATCAACGATCTTTCCCACACCGTATCCTGGGTCTATCACTATTGGTGGATTATTTTCCAGAACGTAGGTATTTGTACCTATTGGTCCTGTTAAAGTGTGTGTTATGTGAGCATTGATTTTTGATGTCATAGATACCACTCCTGTATAATCATTTTGATGAGATACACAGTTCTGTTCTTAATAATATCATGTACAGTCTTGGCACAACAGGTTTTATTTACTCCGTTGAATTCTTCTGCTATAATTGCAGGTTTAATCGATTGTGCTGAATTTGAAGTATCGATATGTACCTTTTCTATAGATGAACCAAAGATAGTTCTTGCACTCGAGAATGCCGTCAAAAGAGGTGTAAAGGTTAGAGTGATCTCTGAAACACCATTCACGAGTTGCTGTATCCCTACGAAAATAGATGCCGAGAATTCTCTTTTTCACATGAAAGTGATGATAGTCGATTCAAAAGTGCTGATCATCGGTTCTGCAAATTTCACCACTCATAGTCTGTTTAATTCATACAACGATATTCTTGTCATCGAAGATATGAGTGTAGCAACTGTATTTGAGCAATTTTTCGACGATCTGTGGGAAGGTTACGAAAAAAGAATCGAAGCAAAAACACCAAAGATCTACTTTAAGAATTTTCATATAGAACAGACGATACTCGAACAGCTGAGTAAAGCAACCAAAACACTTGATGTGGCTATGTACGCATTCACACACCCGCAAGTATGGGCACTGGTTAAGATACTTTCAAGCAGAGGAGTCCGAGTGAGAATTTTACTGGATGAATGGTTTTTCAAGAATTCGAATCTGTCAAAACTACCCTTTGGAGGTATCGAATTAAGGGTAATACGCGACTTTACTTTGCACAGTAAGTTGTTTATAATCGATGGACGAACAGTTATAACTGGATCTGCAAATGCGACTAAGAGTGGATATGTGAGCAACGCAGAGATGATTGTCATTTTACAAGATAGACAGTTGTGTCAGAGATATGTAAAGTACTTTGAAGATATCTGGATGGAAGGAGAGATACCTTGAAGATATTTGTCTTTGATTTAGATGGGACGATCTTACAAGATACTCATGATATTCATCCAAAGAATCTTGAAGCCATTGAAAAACTCATAGAACTTGAAAAAGAAATTGTTTTTGCAAGTGGTCGGATGTTGCCGTCTATGGTAAAGTTACTCAAAAGGTACTTTTCGCAACAATTTCCATTGATAGCATACAATGGTTCTGTTGCCTGGCTGCCTGAAGTTGGAAAGATTTTGGATGTCAAAATAGATCCTCAGACAGCGGTAAAAGTAATAGAAATTCTCAGAGAGATGAAGATTCACAGGCAGGCTTATGTCGAAGACAAGCTCGTTGTCGAAGAAGAAAACGATCATGCAAAGGCATACAGCGATCATTCGCAGATAGAATTAACAGTTGTACCAGATCTGGTTCAAGTTGTCAGAGAGAAGGGCGCGACAAAACTGCTCGCAATAGACGAACCACAAAAACTCGATTCTGTGATAATTCACTTGAGAAAGATTTTTCCAAACCTTGCTATTTTCAAATCTTTTATCAATTACCTGGATTTTGTCCCTGCTCAAGTTGATAAAGGTCGAGCACTTCAGTTGATCGCAAACTACAAAAAATGGGACTTGAAAGATGCCGTTGCATTTGGAGACAACGATAACGATATCGCATTACTCAGAGCAGTTGGTTTGAAAATCGCAGTCAAGAACGGTACCAAGGCGTTGAAGGAGGTCGCAGATGTCGTTGTTGAGGAGAATACAGAGGGTGGCCCTGGTATTTTCATTCTTGATATGCTCCAGCGTGGTCTTATCAATTGAAGTTTCCTTTGAACTGAAGAGCGTGACTGAGGAATCGATCTTGGTGGTACCAATTCAAAGAATCGTAAAAGACGTCAGTTTACTCTCGCTTGGATGTAATCAAAACCTTGAAATTGCGCGAGAAGTGGGTTTTGCAGCAGGCATGGTTGCACGTTCTTATGGCTTTGAGTATGTCGTCTTTGGAACACTTGATACACTTGATGAATTTGATTCAAATCCACTCGATAGAATTTCTCGTTCTGCATTCATCACGGCACAGGTACTCACTTATCTGGGTGAAGGTTTGTTCAACAGTGGTGTCACACCGATTTTGAATGGTTTAGATAAAATAGATCCCAATGTGGTAAGAGCTTTGATAAATAGAAAAGTGATATATCCTGTTTTCGTGGAGAATGAAGCAAAGATAGACAGACTTAGACAGCTCGGGTATGATGCGGTGTGTGTTTTCATGGATGGCACAGCGAGTGGTAAATTACCAAAAAATAAAGTAGATTTGAGTGTAGATCTTTCAATAGTTGAAAATGTTCGTAGACAGGTACTCGAAGGTGCTATAGTGGTACTCAATAGATCAGAAAAGATCATCAATGTAAATGAACCCTTTGCCAAGACAGGTGTCTTGATCTTTTCCAACGAAGAATGGTTACTCACCCTGGCAAAGCAGGTTCTCGATGGAGACAGACCTTCAACTGGCAGAACTCCTTGAGATCAGACATACTGCTATTGCTGAAACTCCTTCATTCGATTCAAAACCAAGATGATTCGAACTCTTGAATTTGATCGAAACACATTCTTTTGGTATTTGCATGGCTTTCGATAGATTGGCAATCATTTGATCTCTGTATTCTGAAAGTCTAACAGCACCACAAACTACAGTTGTATCGAGATTGACTATCTGCCAATTTTCTTTTCTCAACAATTCAGTAATTTTCACAAGCATTTGTAGGCTTGATGCGTTCTTCCATTCGTCTATTTCTGGAAAATGTACTCCTATATCTTGTAAAGATGCTGCACCGAGCAGAGAATCGATCACTGCATGGCACAGCACATCTGCATCTGAATGACCATCAAGACCAAGTGGAAAATCTATTTGAACGCCACCCAGAATGAATTTTCTATCCTTTTTGAAAGGATGCCTGTCAGTTCCTAATCCGACTCTCAGATTCATTCTCTTTCCACCTGTTCTACTTCGTAAAAGGAAGCGGTTTTAGGTTCGAACATCAATATCACCGTACCGATTGGTCCATTTCTCTGCTTGCCTATGATTATTTCAGCTTCATGTGGTTCGTGGATGCGGTCGCTCTTCTTGTAATATTCGTCTCTGTATATGAAAAGGACGGTATCTGCATCTTGTTCAATCGCGCCAGATTCTCTCAGGTCACTCAAGCGAGGTCTTTTGTCCTCTCGAGCTTCAACGGCACGAGAAAGTTGCGAAAGTGCCACGACAACTATGTTTAATTCCCTGGATAGAAGTTTTAGAGATCTTGATATCTCCGAAATCTCTTGTTGACGGCTTTCAGAAAAACCACCACGTACGTGCATTAGTTGTAGATAATCGATGAAAATAGCGTCTATATTGTACTCTCTCTTCATTCTTCGAGCTTTTGCACGCAATGTCCTTGGATCTAATGAAGGTTCATCGTCAACGATTAAATTCGCTTTGTAAAGTACTGATGCACCCACAGTCAATCTTTCCCATTCTTCGTTGGACAAAAAACCCGTTCGAAGTTTGTGCAAATCAACCCTTGACTCTGTACAGAGTAATCTCTGGGCGAGTTGTTCTTTTGACATCTCCAGACTGAAAAGACCAACAGAAAGATTGAATTTAACAGCCATATTTCGTGCTATTGTCAGTGCGAAGGCGGTTTTTCCAACTGAAGGGCGAGCTGCAACGATTACAAGATCGGATTTGTGAAAGCCTGTCGTTTGCCTATCAAGGGATTTTAGACCTGTCGGTAAACCACTTACAACTGCCCCCGGCTCCAAAACATTTGAACTCCTTGCCCTTAATTCTTCAAGGTTTTCAAACACCTGATGCATAATCACGCCAATATGTTCATAAGTCTTTGTGGTTCGAGACTCTGCGATATCAAAAACAACTCTTTCGGCTTCATCAAGGATATCATCGACTTCTTTTTCTCCATAAGCTGACTCGACGATATTTCTCCCTGCTTCTATGAGACTTCGTAAGATAGATTTATCTCTGACTATCTTCGCATAGTGCATCACATGAGCCGAAGTGGGTACAGCCTCTGCCAGTTTTGCCACGTCCAAATCACTACCTACAAACTTCATCTGCCCGTTTTTTTTCAACTCTTCGCAGACAGAGAGTATGTCGATAGGATCTCCTTTTTCATAGAGTCTTTCCATCACTGAAAAAATGGCTTGATGTTTTTTTGAATAGAAATCCCCATTTCTGAGTATTTCCATCACATCGTTGACAACACTTGGATCTATCAAAATACTTCCCAGTACCGCTTCTTCCGCTTCAAGGTTATTAGGTGGGATCATCTGGGTCATGTAATCACTCCCAATAGAAAATTTAACACAAAAAACGGAGCCAAAGAAGCTCCGTCCTGGTGGAGCCGATGGGACTCGAACCCACGGCTTCTACCTTGCGAAGGTAGCGCTCTCCCAGCTGAGCTACGGCCCCGACACACAAATTATAATCTCATCTTTTGAAACTTTCAACTTTCTTTCATCAAACCACGCAGGATTAGAGTTTGTATGGCTTCAGTCGCAGAAGATCCACTCATGACCTGAGCAATTAACTTCGCAGCGGCTTTTGGATCTACATCTGGATGAACAATTTGATTTTCTTTGCCTTCTTCGATGAGTTTTGCAACTCTGTCAACAAAAACATCATATCGTTCTTTCAGTCGCGACCAGGTTGCTTCAGGATTGTCGATGTTGCTGCTGAGAACAGCTGGTCTTTCTCTTTCTATGACTCTGGACAAGACCTTTCTGCTTGTGACGAAATCTATGTAAGCCTTCAAGAATCGCTTGATCTTTTTCACATAATAATTTTCATTTTCTATTTCTTTGAAGATGTGTTTTTCGAGTTCTTCAAGTGCATTATTCCAGATCTCTTCAAAAAGAATTTCTTTGCTGGGAAAGTAATAGTATATTAACGCTTTACGCACACCAGCGCGTTGTGCTATTTCCTCAACACTCACACCATCAAAACCTTTTTCAGAGAAAGCAGTTCTCGCAGCCTCAAGAATCCTTTCACGTGTATCTGACATTTTTTCACTCCTTGCCAGTACAAGGAAGTGAGGGAATCTCCCTCACTTCAATTTCTTATCTACGGCAAGAGCTTCCTCCTTGTTCATGTATCGTTTCATGCGAGTTTCGTAGTTGTATATTCCTCTGTTGACGGGATATCTATCAACATATCCATGTTCATACCATAACTTGTCGGCATAGGTCTTCCATTCTTCAGCTAATTTGTCGAGTTCCTCTGCCAGATCTTCTACAACCCTTTCTGAACCTTCGTGTTGTGGTATCGCATTGAAATGTTTAACCATGGCTCTGTAGACTTTTGGATTGTCGATAATAGGACATGGTCTGAACAAGTTATTTGAATACGGTACCATTCGTTTATAGGACTCAAAGAATGGTGATTTGAGTATTTCCAAAACTGATTTTTCTCTGATACTGTCAACTGCAAACTGCTGGAAGACACAGGGTTCAACGTATCCCTTAGCGTTGACGTGGAAGTATTTCGCACCGGCTGCGAGACAACCATGGGTCAAAAAGCCATGATTCCAGAAGTCTGCCACAAATGCAAACTTTCCTCCAAGCCTGACTTCGTCTGTTTTGAAGAATCTCTCGTATCTTTGCTGAGCTGTTGGGACAAGGTCCATCGACGCGTTAATTCCCACAGGCATGTACTGGAAGACCCAGGCATAGACAACCTGTTGTTCTTCGAGAAATTTCCAAAATTCGTCTTTCATCAACGTGTCGTGATTCATTCTGGTTGCAGTTATTGAAGCTCCAAAAGGCACACCATATTTTCTGAGTCTTTCCCAAGTTTCCATAATGCTCTTGAAAACGCCTCTACCACGTCTCCAGTCTGTATCGAGTTCAAAGCCTTCAACGGATATCGCCGGGGTTGCGTTCCCGAGTTTCGAAAGTTTCTCAGCAACTTCATCGGTTATCAACGTACCGTTTGTGTAAATGAGGAAATAATTGTCATCGAATTCTTCAAATATTTCCAATAGATGAGGCCAATAGAATGGTTCTCCACCAGTGATAACCCAGAAGTAGATTCCCAATTCGTTGGCTTCTCTTATAACTTTTTCAACCTCTTCTTTTGTGAGCTCATACTTTCGACCATACATTCCCGCATAACAACCCACGCAGTTCAAATTGCAAGCATAAGTTGGACTTATAACACCGAGTTTTGGCAGAACAACTTTGTGTTCATGCATTTTCTGCTGTCTTAATGGTTCACCAATTGCAAATTCGTTGATGATGAGGTTGTTTATTATTTTCTCCACACACTTTGGACTCGATCTTCTAAAAACATTCACCCAGCTTGTTATCATCGGGTGCTTTTCCTTTGCCATGATCGCCAATTTCTTCAAAGCGCTCTTTGATGGTTCCCTTGTGAACGCGCTGAGTGTCGAAAAAAGTCTGTAAAGACCATCTTCATCGGTGTGATGAAGAACTGCTGAGACAAGCTTTCCCGCTTGCCTGTAAATCGCACCTTTAATTCCTCCCACCACAGGCATAATCATACCTCCTTTACTGACTGGTCGGTCAAATTATGAAGGATGTAAATGACTTTTGAATTAACATAAGGTAACTTAATTGTTGCGCAGCAGATTCAACCTCTCCCACACCACTTTTGCGGCGCGGGTATCGTCTTCATTGTAGTCCAAGACCGTTTTCAAATAGAGTTCATCGTGTGTGTTCAACCAGAGTTGGAAATATCTACTTGCCCTTAAACCATCGAGGTTCGTTCTCCAATGAAAGCCATACAAACGGGCCACACTCTTCAGAGAATAGGTGAAAAGTGGGAGAGCAACGTGTTTAGAGAGAATCTGGTAAATATCAGCGAATCTTTTTTTGATTTTTGAGAATACAGGTTTCAGGTCTGACCATCTTTCTGATAGGCTGGAAAATCTCGATGGTTCATAAGCACAATAATGATAAATCGGACCATCGGTTTGATCAAGAAAATCGATGGTATCTGCAAAAACTCTGTATTCTTGTTCTTCGTTCTCGCACAAGAATGGAATATATTTATCATTCACAAGTACACCAAATAGATAATCAAAATTTCTGCTGGTGTGTGACTCAATGTCAAGAAAAATGCCATCTGGGAGCTCTTGATATTGGGAGAGGACTACTTCCTTTTTTTCGATAAGAGCTAATGCTTTTTTCTTGAGTTTTTCAAGGCTTTCTTTGGAAATATCCTTCAGTTCTTGAATTTGAATGATCGCCGATAAATTATTGACGCCTTCTTCAATCAATTTGATTCTTGTTTTATCACTCAACCCATGAATTGCCAACAAGTCTTGTTTTTCTACTAAAACACCAGTACAGTCTAAAACATGGGGACAAGTTTTACACTGTGAGACAGGTTTAGGTTCTGGTAAATCTTGCATTCTCAACTCTGCGAGATTTTCGATCAAGGCAAACAAGCGTGTCAAACCATCTCTCCAATCGATTCGTTTTGTGAAATATGGTGAAACTATAATCACCTCTGAGACGATGTATCCTACGCTTGAAAAAATATAACCATGGAAAGCGGCTTCTGTTATGTATTTATTCTTAAAAGTTTTGGCGCTTTTGTTGAGTATTATCTTCCATTTATCGCCATCTGGAACAACTGCTTGTGGATCAGATACAAGATTCAATCCAAACAATTCTGTACTCAAAATAGGTTTTTCAACTGAAAAACCGAGTTTCATCATTTCTCTGGTTTCCTGTTCAGAAATAATACCCCGCTTGTTTTTATACTCTTTTTCTAAACAATATCTTCTTGGACATATCAAAAATTGTTCTACATCCTCGAACCAGATTTCTTCATCCATACTCATTCCACCAATCATGTGCGACCAGTTTGACTTTTTCCTTAACGAAGGAATGAACTCTGAGAAATTGATCATTGAGAAAGGTATCATCAAGATTGTTTTCTAAAAGTGGTCTGACTTGGTCAGCCAATGACTCGTTTTGAATCGAAGATTTCATTGGACGGCGAAATTCAAGGGCTTTCACAGCACACATTAATTCGATGGAAGCTAACGCAACGATGTTTTCTAAAATCTTTAAAACTTTGAGACATGCATTCATTCCCATACTCACATGATCTTCTTGATAGGCACTTGTTGGAATCGAATCGACTGATGCCGGATGTGACAAAATCTTGTTCTCATTGCACAGAGCAGCGGCTGTGTACTGCCAGATCATATAACCGGAGTTGAGACCGCCTCTTTGTGCTAAGAAAGGCGGTAGACCCTCATTCACCTTTGGATTTAAAAGTCTATCGATTCTTCTTTCAATCATATTTCCAAGATCTGCAAGTGCTATTGAAAGAAAGTCCGCGGCAAATGCCAGAGGTTCTCCATGGAAATTACCCTGGGATATAACTTGGTCATCAAAGACTAAGGGGTTATCTGTTGCGGAATTGATCTCTGTTTGCACGATATTTTTGACATAATTTATCGTATCTAAAACTGCTCCATAGACCTGTGGCACACATCTCAATGAATAGGCATCTTGTACTCGAGAACAATTTCTATGGGATTCTCTTATCTGACTATTCTCAAGGAGTTTTTTCATCAACTTTGCAATTATTTTCTGACCTTCATGCGGCCTTGCAAGCCAAACAACATCTTCATAAGCATCAGGAGAGGCAAAAAGAACATCAGCCGACAAGGAAGCAATTTGAGTTGCAAGATGTATTAAATTTAAAGCATCATTAATTGCTATGCATAAATTTGCCGACATCGCTTGTGTGCCGTTCACAAGACTCAGTCCTTCTTTTTCGGCTAAACGTATAGGCTCTACATGTTTTTCTTTTAAAACTTTATCTGATGGCACCTTTTTGCCATTCTCCAACACATAGCCTTCACCAATGATCACCAAAGCCATGTGCGCAAGTGGAGATAGATCGCCGCTGGCACCCACAGATCCCTTTGCCGGGACAAAGGGAGTGATTCCTTTGTTGAGGAGTTCACAAATCTTTTCAACCACAATGGGTCTAACCCCAGAAAAACCAAGAGCCAAAGAGTTTGCCCTTATTAGCATCATTGCTCGAACGACTTCTTCGTTGAATGGTTCACCAATCCCACAAGCATGTGAAAGTAGAATATTGTGCTGAATCTTGATTAAATCATCATTTGAGATCTTTGTTGTTGCAAGAGCACCAAAACCTGTGTTAACACCATAAACGGTTTTTTCGCTTTGGAGGATCTGTTCTACAACTTGCCTACTTTTTTGCATTTTTTCGATCGATTTTGGTGAAAGCGAGACCTGCTCAAAATACCTGGCAACCTTGACAACATCTTGTATCGTCATAAACTCACCAATTACAACCACTCGATCGCCCCCAAACTATGTTTACCATTCATAGTATAGCGAAAAAACATGATTTAATTGTGATATACTTTATTTCCAAGGGGTGAAAACGTTGGACAAACTCAACGAACTTGAGGTTCTCGTTGATAGAGTTTTACAAGATTACAAAAGATTAAAAGAGGAGAATGAACAACTTTGGAATCAGATGAACGAAGCATTGAGTAGAATTGAAAGACTGGATAAGGAAAAAAGAGAACTCGAGACACTTGTAGAAAATTATCGCAATTCTTTGACGTCACTGGTCGAAAGATTGCAGAAAATAATAGGAGTTACGGAGAATGCATATGAGGAAAAGTATCACAATTAGACTCGGTGAGAGAACGTATGATCTCATGACTGATGCAAATGAGGAAGAACTTATAAATATTCTGAATCGTCTTCAGACTCAGTATTCTCAACTCAAAAATAGTGTACAAGACGCCGAAATAGATGAAATTCTACTCGTAATGCTTGCGAATGCTTTATTGGATCAAGTGAGATATGAAAAGACTATCTCACAATTGGTTACAAAACTCAGTCAGTTTGTTGATAGGAAAGAGGGGAAGACAAGTTGAGAATAGGACTTTTCGACTCAGGTATCGGAGGCTTGACTGTTTTAGCTCAACTTGGAAGATATATTCCGGATGCCGAGTATTTTTACGTTGCAGATACCTTGAATGCCCCTTTTGGAACCAAGACACAGGATCAAATACTGAAAATATCGGTTAGAATTATCAATTTTCTCCAAAAAAATGGCGTTGATTGTGTGGTAACGGCGTGTAATACAGCTGACGCATCGATTAGATTTTCAAAAATAGAGTTTCAGATACCGTATTTTGGAATACTCGATTTCGAGATTCCTGAAAATCTTGAAAAGGTGGCTGTGATTGCTACGAAGTTCACCGCTGAAAGTAAGATTTACTCAAAGATCTTGAAATCTAAAGGTGTTAAGGAAGTGCTTGAGATACCGTGCCAAGGTTTTGTAAAGATAGTTGAAGATGATTTAATAGATTCGCCGGTGGCTGATCAGGAGATTGAAAGCTGTTTGAGTATACTCAGAAACACCGATATTTCCACTTTAATATTAGGTTGTACTCACTTTCCATTTTTATCCGATCGCATAAAGTCACATTTTCCGCAGATCAATATTTTTGATCCTGCACAAACAGTTGCAGAAAAAGTTTCGCAAAAATTTCCAAAGACCAGCAACAGCCAAGGGAAAGTGAATTTTTTTACCACGAGTGATCTTTCAAATTTCTCCAAGAAAATATTGAGAAATCAGCGGTTTTTCTCATTGCCTTTCACTATCCAAAAAATTGATTTGGGGGATTCAGAAAGGTGAAAAGAGTCTTAATTGTCTCAGGATTATCTGGTGCCGGTAAGAGCACGGCGATTAAAGTTCTCGAAGACATAGGTTTTTTCTGTATAGACAATCTCCCGCCTGTTTTGCTTAACGATTTCATGGCACTTTTAGCCAGTTCTTCTGTTGAAAAAGTTGCACTGGTTATAGATGTGAGAAGCGCTCAGTTAGGAGATGCTGTCCAAGCAGTCAATAAACTGATTGAAAGCTACAATGGCATAGTCACTGTGATCTTTCTTGAAGCCTCCGTTGAGGAACTGCTCAGAAGATTTGCAACAACACGTAGACGTCATCCTTTAGAAGGAGTTTTGAACCTTGAACAGGCTATTTTGAAAGAGAAAGAAATGCTCAGAGAAATGAGAGAAATTTCAATAGTAATAGATACAACGGATCTTGATATACATTCACTGCGCGAGAAGATAGGTTCTTTGTTGAGAGAAGAAGAGCGTTTTATGATCAGAATCAGAAGTTTTGGATTCAAATATGGTATACCGCTTGATACAGATTTTGTAATAGACACTCGTTTTTTACCAAATCCTTTTTATGAAAGAGAACTGGCGGCGCTTGATGGTAGAAACGAGAGAGTAAGGGAATTTTTCAAAAGGCATGATGTTGTAGAACAATTTATAGAATACACTGCAAAGATGATAACTCTGGCGGCACACGGATACGTAAAAGAAGGAAGAGCGGTCATGACTGTTTCCATAGGATGTACTGGTGGAAGGCATAGATCTGTTTACATAGTCGAAAGACTTTTCGAGACGCTCAAAGACAGTTTTGTTGTCCATGTAGAACACAGGGATGTGGATAAATGAAGGTTGTTGCTATTGGTGGAGGAACAGGTCTCTCGGTGTTGTTGAGAGGTTTGAAAAATTATGATTTAGATCTAACCGCGATTGTGGCAGTGACGGATGAAGGAGGAAGTTCAGGTAAGATCAGGCAAGAATTGGAGATTCCTCCTCCTGGTGATGTTAGGAACAATATCATAGCGCTCGCACAAGATGAGAGTTTAATGAGCCGTATTTTCTCTTACAGATTTCAGAGCAATGGTACGCTTTCAAACCACAGTGTGGGAAACATCATCTTAGCTGCGCTCACAAGAATGACGGGTAGTTTCAATATGGCTGTCAAGTTGGCTTCGAATATTCTTGCTATCAAAGGAAAGGTACTACCTGTATGTGAGCAGTTGATAAGACTTGTTGCCCATTATGATGACGGCGCAACGGTGATTGGCGAAACTCAGATCATTCAAAAACGCGCGAGAATAATCTCTGTGGAACTCGACAAACCAGCCAAGGCACTTGATGAAGTTATCGAGACTTTAGAGACATCAGACGTGATACTCATTGGTCCTGGAAGTCTCTATACAAGTGTGATAACAAATTTCCTTGTTGATGGCGTTTCACAGGCAATAAATCACAACAAAAAAGCCATAAAGATTTACATTGCAAACATAATGACTCAACCAGGTGAAACATTGAATATGAACCTACAAGATCACGTCAGCGAGGTAGAAAAGTATTTACAAAGCTCTGTGGATTTCATTATCGCTAACAGTTCGAATTTTCCAAAAGAGATCATTGATTCGTACTCACTTCAGGGAGCCGAACCCGTGATTCCTAAGGGTGCGATTGACGATAGGTATATTTTGAAACCCTTGCTCAAAACAGTTTATGAACCAAGTGATCCTCGACTCAAAGCAAGGCATGATAGTGACTTGCTCGCTAAAACCGTTCTTGAAATTTGCTGGAGAGGAACAAAATGAGAAAGACGAGTTTTTCTGAGAAAGTGAGATACGAATTGTGTTCGATGGAAATTTCAAATCTTGCAGAAGCCGAAGCTGAATTGATGGGCTTTATAAAAGCCAAAGGTGTTCTGAGATTGTCAAAAGACGATAAGACTATTTCTGTGACATTACCGAATATACAAACTGCAAGAAGGTTTTTGAAACTCATGGATCAATTGTCGATTGCAGAACACGAAACGGTGGTTATACAAACCAGGCAATTGTGGAAACAAAAAGGAGTTCAGTTCAATCTACCCGTTTTATTCCTGGAAAATCTTCAGCAAGAACTTTTCAGCGAAAAGATTCCAAAAAAGATATCAGATGATGCGGCGCTTTTTGGGGATTTTTTAAGGGGTCTTTACTTGGCATCGGGTTCGATAATTGATCCTATTGTTTCATACCATTTGGAAATTGCCAGTGGTTCTCAAGAATTTCTGGAACAGATTCGTATCTCTTTAAAGGACAAATTTGGTATAGAATCGAGAGTCTGGCAATCACGTCACAATTACAAACTTTCTATCAGAAGAGCGAATGATTTGATTGAGACTCTCAACTTGATTGGAGCCATAGAATCTGCTACATTGGTTGAGCAGATAGTACAAAGGCGTTCTGTGGCATCTGATGTTAACAGAAGTATGAACTTTTTGTCTGCAAATGCTGATAGAATAGGAATTAGTACCGTAAAGCAGGTACGAGCTATTGAGATAATTGACCAGAGCATTGGAATAGATTCATTGGAAGACGATCTGAAAAAACTGGCTAAATTACGGATCGAAAACGAAGATCTTAGCCTGAGAGAACTTGGAGAGATGATGGAGCCAAAGATGAGTAAATCGATGATTTACTCGAGAATGAGAAAAATCATGCAACTTGCAGATAAAATAGAAAGAGGGCAGATCAAATGAAATGCCCCTTTTGCGGTTTTCCGGATAGTAGGGTCTTGGATTCAAGGCCCACACTCGATGGAACGGCTATCAGAAGAAGGAGAGAATGCCCTGAATGTGGTGCGAGATTTACAACATATGAAAGATACGAACTATTGCCTTTGATAGTGGTAAAAAAAGATGGTCGAAGAGAGGTATTCGATCGCTCAAAGCTTTTGAATGGAGTCTTAAAGGCTTGTGAGAAAAGACCAATCTCTTACGAAACTCTCGAGAGACTCGTCGAGGAAGTTGAATTGACTCTGCAAAGGCAGGGTACCACTGAGATACCATCAAAGCTCATAGGTGAATTAGTCATGACAAAGCTTAGACAGATAGACCAAGTTGCTTATGTGAGATTTGCATCTGTTTATAAAGATTTTCGTGAAATAGACCAATTTCTTGAAATAGTGAAAGAACTGAAAAAAGATCAGGAGGTGGAAAAATGAACAAGAAAAATGTGATTCAATTAACAAAGGAAGGGTATGAAGAACTCAAGCAAGAACTGGACTCACTCAAGCAAAAGCTCATGTATGAGATTTCACAGAGGATAAAGGAAGCACGTGAACTGGGCGATCTTTCTGAGAACGCCGAATATGATGAAGCCAAGAACGAACAAGGAAGGATAGGAAGCAGAATAGCAGAACTCGAACAAATTTTGAACAACTCCGAGATCATTGAAAATATGGACTCAAGTCAGATTTCCGTAGGTTCATGGGTTTTGATAAAGAATCTGAACACAGGTGAAGAACGTTCAGTGAGACTTGTCAGCCCACAGGAGGCCGATGTTTTCTCAAATAAAATCAGTGTCGATTCACCTGTGGGAAGGGCACTTGTGGGAAGAAAAGTTGGTGAAATTGTGAAGTTGAAGGCACCTTCAGGTTCAGTCAGGTATGAAATAGTTGGTATAAGTACAAGATCCATGGAACAAGAATGAGGTGATCATGTGATAGAAGAAATTCGCAAACAACGTGCGAAAGAAATTGAGGAACTTAGATCTCTTGGAATTAACCCATATCCATACAAATTTGAAAAAAAGCACACTACGAAGATTATTCACCAATCTTATGATTTTTTGCAGCCAGGACAGGTACTGGAAAATGAAAAAATCATAACTGCTGGTCGTGTTATGACGATCAGACTTCATGGCAAATCGTGTTTTTTCACATTGCGCGATTTTGATGGGAAAATACAGGCTTACATCAGGCAAGAAGAGGTTTCGGAGCAAAAATACGACCTGTTCAAGAAATATGTTGCACCAGGTGATTTTGTAGGAATAATTGGTTTTCCATTCAAAAGCAAGACAGGGGAATTGACTATATATGTCAAAGAATACCAATTGTTGAGCAAATCGAGAAGACCATTGCCAGAAAAATGGCATGGTTTGAAGGATAAAGAAGTAGCATACCGACAGCGATATGTCGATATGATAGCCAACGATTCGACTTTAGAGAGATTCAAAATTCGTTACAAAGCCATATCCTTTATAAGAGAGTTTTTGATCAAAAGAGGCTTTGTCGAAGTCGAAACCCCAATACTGAATTTCATACCTGGTGGTGGTGCAGCAAAGCCTTTTGTCACGAAGCTCGAGGCGCTTGATTGTGAAATGTATTTGAGAATAGCACCGGAACTTCATTTGAAAAGGTATATCGTTGGTGGGTTTGAAAGGGTGTTCGAGCTTGGTAAGAATTTTAGAAATGAAGGCATATCGTATAAACATAGTCCAGAATTCACATCGATAGAGATTTATCAAGCTTATGCGGATTATCACGATATGATGGAATTGACTGAAACACTTATCTCAAGCCTTGTTTTCCACTTATACGGTTCTTACAAAGTAAATTATCAAGGCACCGAGCTTGACTTCACTCCCCCTTGGAGGAGACTCAAAATGAGAGAGTTTATAAAAGATAAACTCGGTGTTGATATACTCGGAGACGACGAAAGACTACTTGAAAAGGTTTTGAAAGATCGAGGTGTTGAACTCGATACAAACACAAGAGCCAGAATGATAGAGAAACTTTGGGATTTGGTTGAAGATCAGGTCGTTCAGCCAACTTTCTTGATGGACCATCCGGTGGAAATCTCTCCCTTAGCTAAGAGACACAGAGAAGATCCAAGATTGACTGAACGATTTGAACCCATTATTTTTGGAATGGAACTGGGCAATGCATTCAGTGAGTTGAACGATCCAGACGATCAGTTTGAGAGGTTCAAATCTCAGTTGAAACTCAGAGACGCCGGTGATGAGGAAGCACACAGGATGGATTTAGATTTCATAAGAGCTCTGGAATATGGATTACCACCAACGGGAGGTCTTGGTATAGGTATTGACAGATTGATGATGCTTTTGACAGATTCACCATCTATTAGAGATGTCATAGCTTTTCCACTTGTCACTCAAAGTGATGATGAGGACGTGTTCGAAGGGAGTGCGGCAGAATGAGAGAATGGTTCAAGAAATGGCAAAAGGTCATAGTCTGGATTATAGCGGCTTCTTTCATTGCAGGAATCGCTTGGTGGTCAGTTGCCAGTTATCTTTCCACAAGGACTTCAAGTGGAAGTTCTTCTATCGACCAAGCAGTAGGTTATATCAAAATCAACGGCTCATCAATTTCAGATTCTGCAACGTGGGTTTTGCCAGCAGAACTCGACAGCGAGTACAGTAACCTTCTAAGCAGATACGGCATCAATTCGCTTGATCCATTGTTCCAAGAGCCACAACAAAAAGCCAATTTACTCGCACAGTTGTTGAGAGAAAAAGTAATAATTCATTACGCCAAACAGAATAAATTGACTGTCACTAAAAAAGAGATAGAGGCAAAACTGAACGAATACAAAAAGCAAATAGAGAAGGATCAATCCTTATCCCAATATTTCAAACAACAATATGGGAGTGTAGATGTCTACTTAACAAAGGTTTTAAAACCTTCTATTGAAAAATCTTTGACCCAAGAAAAGGTAATGAATAGCGTTGCCAAAGTAGATACCGATGAGATGAAAAAACACTTTGAAGAGAATCTTGATCAGATAAAGAAAAATTACGACAAAGTCGATGCTAAGTTGGTATCTTTCTCTGATGAAAATCAAGCAAAAACATTCATGAAAAAACTTTTGGAACTCGACTTTGATTCTGCCGCGAGTGAGATGAATCTGAGCGTGATGGATTATCCCGGTTTGACCAGGGGTATCTTCGATGAAAAATACGAGAATGACATATTCTCTGGTGCAACGGGGACAGTCGTCGGACCAATTGCATTGGGTAATTCTTGGTATATCTTAGAAGTAGAAGATGCTACAGTAGTCAAAGATTTCAATTCCTTTACCCTCTCGGATGCCTATGAAACGGAGAAAAATTCACTGCAGTCGCAAAAAATGCAAGAATGGTATGATAGCTATGTCAAACAGAACAATGTAGAGTTAGTTTTTGCAAACGAGATCTACGATTCTTGGAGAAAGATAAGCGAGACTTCAACATCTACTGAACTTGAACAGATTCAGCAGGATCTAAAGAAAAAGATCTTTTCTGAAGATGGTACGATCTTGCCCGATGCACCCGATACATTAAAGAGTGCCTATGTGGTCTTGATTGAAAAGATTCAAGATTCTTTGAGTTCAGATACCACCGAAACCAAAGAAAAATGGCAGCAACTCCAGAATGAGAAAACATTACTCGTGAAAAATTTGTACGAGCAGTATCCCAGTTCATTAGAAGTAGCCAGGAGAATGTATGACATCGATAATCAGAATTTGGACGTGAAGTACAATTACTTTTCATTACTATACTCAGAGATAAAGCCTTATCTATACCCTGAGTATCTTCAGTATCTGCTCCAGAGTATTATAGAAATCGAGTCAGGCTTTTCGAGTATAGCATTGGATACAAAGGCTTCAACAGAGATGCGTGCCAGTTCTTATTACAATCTGTACGACCTGAGCAAATCACTCGAAGATGCGACAAGTGCCAGGTTTTATTTAGAGGAGCTCAAGAAAATCGACCCAAGTTATATCGATTTTGAAGCAGCCCTGAACGAACTCAAGTGAAGTCGTCAAAAAACAAAAGCGGGCAAAAGCCCGCTTTTATTTGGCTGGGGCGGGAGGATTCGAACCTCCGAATGTCGGATCCAAAGTCCGATGCCTTACCAGCTTGGCGACGCCCCACCGTGATATAATTTTACCATTGTCAGGGAACAACGTCAACATTTCAAAAGAGGTGATATTTTTGGAGAAGCTCAAACTCAAGATCAACGATACTAAAGAAGAATTAATGATCGATCAAGGCGAAAGATTGATAGATTATGTTTCAAAGTACAGTAAATACCATTCAACACCAATTGTTGCAGCAAGAATTGACAATGCGATAGTAGAACTGAATAAACCACTTGATAGGGGTGGAACAGTTGATTTCATAGATCTTTCCACGTTAGATGGTTTGAGGATCTATCAGAGAGGTGTGTTGTTCTTATTACACATGGTTTTGAAAGAATTGTACAAAGACTATCAGTTGTGGGTATTGCATTCCATTGGAAATGCGTTGTATTGCGAGTTGAGAAGAAACGGCGAGAGAAAAAATTTCACCAATGAAGATATATCAAGGATCAAAGATAGAATGCAGCAACTAATCCAGCAAGACATAAAATTTGAAAAACATGAATTTTACAAAAATGAAGCCTTCGAGATTTTTTCAAATCAAGGTGATGCAGACAGAATCAGACTATTCAAATTCAGAAAAAAGAAGACGGTGAAATTGTATAAATGTCTGGATTACTATGACTATTATTACGGTTATATGCCACCAAGTACGGGTTATCTGAAGTATTTTGACATTGATAAGCAAAACGACGGTCTTTTGTTGATTTTGCCGAATCAATCTGATCCTAAGAATGTCAAAAAACCAAACCCATTGCCGAAGTTGTCGTCGGTTTTCCTGGAATATGCTCGCTGGCTTGATGTCATAGGAATAAACACTGTGGCTGATCTGAACGAACTCATAGCCAGTGGTGAACGCGCAGTGATTGATTTGATGCTTCTCAGCGAGGCATTGCATGAGAAAAGAATCGCCCAAATCGCTGAGCAATTCGCCAATAGCGGTGCTCGCGTGATTCTCATAGCTGGCCCATCGTCTTCTGGTAAAACTACCTTCGCAAAACGTTTATTGATTCAGTTGAAGGTTTTTGGTTTCAAGCCTTTGAGCATCTCTCTTGACGACTATTTTGTAGACAGAGAAAAGACGCCGCGTGATGAATCGGGAAACTTCGATTTCGAGTCGATTGAAGCGATAGATTTAGAACTATTCAATCAAAATTTGATAGATCTACTTGAAGGAAAAGAAGTACGACTACCTCGTTTTGATTTCAAAGTTGGTAAAAGAATCTGGACAGATAAGCCTGTTAAGTTGGATAAAAATCAGCCAATTGTCGTTGAAGGTATCCATGGTTTAAACGAGAGATTGACATCTTCGATCGACAGATCGTATAAATTCAAAATATATGTAAGTGCTTTGACTCAACTCAATCTCGATGCACACAATCGGATAACGACGACCGATACCAGGTTGTTGAGAAGAATTGTACGGGATTACAAATTCAGAGGTCATTCTGCACTCACCACACTCAGAATGTGGCCGAATGTCAGAAGAGGAGAAGAGAGAAATATCTTCCCATTTCAAGAAGAGGCAGATGTCATGTTCAATTCGGCTATTGTATATGAACTCGCAGTACTCAAGATCTTTGCAGAACAGCTTTTAGTCCAGATTTCTCCAGATGAACCGGAATATTCAGAGGCATTGAGATTGACAAAGCTTTTAGATTATTTCTTACCAATCACGAACATCGAAGATATCCCAAGAAGTTCTATTCTCAGAGAATTTGTTGGAAGGAGTGTTTTCAAATATTGAAAAGAGTGGTATTTTTCGTTGTAGTTGCTATCGCTCTGAGTTGTTTTTCATTTGATCTATACATCGGTAAAAAACTCATGTATTCATCGGCGGATCTTGAGAATACCATGAATTGGGCTTCTTTTGTTTCTTTTATGGAAAACTATGCAAGAATGATCGGTATTGATAGTCTATCTATCGGAGAGATCGGGGATTTTCAATATCTTGTGTGGAATGGACACACGGTGGGATTTGCCGCTGGTTCTAATGTCTTTGTGGTAGATGGAATTACAGTCAAGAGTAAGGCAGTCCCTATGGATAGCATTTTGACAGCCTTTCAATTGCCATTCATTAAAGAAGAATCTGGGATTGTATTAGCCGATATGATAATAAACAAGATAATCCAAACAGATGACATAATCGATATAACATATAGCGGTTCAAATAGACTTGTGTTCACACAGAGACAAAATCAAATAGATATTGTTAGTGATGGATTCGTCGCGATCAATGGTCAAATTTATAAACCAGGTCAATTGATAAAGACTGTGCGGACTGACAAAAAGATCGAGCAAAAGATTGAAATGCCGGGGCTCATTCGTATCATTCTCATGAAAGAAACTTTTTCAACTGGCGAGATCGTTCTCTTGAATTTCGATCAAGCTTCTGAAATCCCCGAAGATGGCGTTCTTCTTTTTTATTCAAATGGCGATGACAGAATAATTATCAGACCTTATTCACCAGATTTTGAAGGTTCCGATTGGCCGATTTACGCACAGAACAGAAAAATAGCTCAACAAATAGCAACACGTTTTAATCTCAAATTAGAAATATGTCCACTGTACAGCTTGCCCGTTGGAAGAATATCCATGGTTTTATTGCTTTCGGATGATACCAAGATATCTCAAATAGAAGATTATATAAAGGAGTTGCTTCAATAAATGAGAAAGCAATTTTTGATTTTTCTTGTCTTATTGCCGGTAGTTATTCTATGCAGAAATTATACTCTGTTTTATCTGAATGAAAATTTGTTGCCAATGAGTGTGAATGTGAGTTATGATAAGGATGATGTATTGAATTTCTTGTTTGATAAACTCGCAGAGCCTGTGTCAGGTATGACGAGTTTTGTTCCAAAAAATATTCTAAGGGCATATTTTTTTGTCGAGAAATCCTTAGTCATTGATTTCAGATCGGCTGTCCTTTTGGGCATTGATTTCCAACAAGAGCGGTATCTGATTCATCAGATCTTGAGGACTATTTTTGAAAATTTCAAAGCAATAGATTCTGTCTATATTACAATCGACGGTAAAAGAGCCGATAAACTTGTCAATTACGTCGACATACGTTATGGATTTCCAAGGCAGATATGGTCTACTTGGCCAGTTGAGGGAGGATCATGAGAGAGAATCTTGTGAAGCCAGATGATAGAGTAATCCTTGAGTTTGAAGATGGTTCGAGTTTTATTGTACAAGTTCAAGATACAACTCTTGGAACTCACAAAGGTGTTATTGATTTGGGGAATCTAATTGGCAAGCCATATGGCAGTAAATGTGAGTCGAGAAATGGAAATCATTTCAGGATAATGCGTCCCAGATTTGTCGATGAAATCTTCAAAATGAATAGGAGAACACAAATTGTTTACCCAAAGGACATAGGTTATATATTACTGATGTTGGATATTAAAGAGGGTGATCTCGTAATAGACGCTGGGATTGGTAGTGGTGCAATGTGTGCAGCACTTGCAAGATGCGTTGGACCTTCTGGAAAAGTTTTTGCATATGAAAAGAGAGAGGATTTTAAAAACCTTGCACAGTCCAATCTATCGAAATGGGGTCTATTGGAAAGGGTTGTTATCAAACTCAAGGATATAAAAGAAGGTTTTGACGAAATCGTGGATGCTATTTTCTTGGATGTGCCTGATCCTTGGAATTACATTCAAAATTGCTATAATGCGTTGATTGGATCGGGAAATATAGGTATCGTTTGTCCGACAACCAACCAAGTACAAATGGTTCTTGCCGAACTTGAAAAATACGGTTTTGTCGGTGTAGAAGTGTGGGAAAGTTTATTCAGACAATACAAGCCCGTTCATGAAAGGCTTAGACCATTTGATAGAATGGTTGCTCACACGGCTTTCATGATATTTGCCAGGAAAGTCAGTGAATTTTGAGGAGGGATGAAAATGAAAAGAAATTCTCTGCTGTTTGTCATTATTCTCTCAGTCTCTGTGGTACTCGCAAGTTGGATTCTTTCAGCAGCTGTTACACCAAAAGATGTGAACAAAGCGCTTGAACCTTTCTATCAGACCCTGTCTTATATATTGAACGCATATTATCAGAAAGATGAAATTAACTTGAATAAACTGATGGACTCGGCAATAGATGGTTTAGTCAAAGGACTGGGTGATGATTTCTCTTACTATGAAAACCCAGAAGAGATGGAAGAAAAACAAATAGAACTCGAAGGAGAATATGGTGGTCTTGGTATTGAGGTTACATATGACAGTGAGTACAAAGCCGTGAAGGTTGTCTCACCCATGTATGGTACACCTGCGTGGAGAGCCGGTCTGAAGGCTGGTGACAGGATAGTCACCATAGATGATCAACCCGTTAGCGAAATGGAATACATGGAAGCAGTCAGAAGGCTACGTGGTCAACCGGGATCGACAGTTAGGATAAAAATCCTAAGAGAAGGTGTCGATTCATTGTTGACTTTTGAACTCGTGAGAGAGAAGATACAGATAATTCCAGTGAAGCATACATTCGTCGAGACATCCAAAGGGCGTATTGGGTACACACTCATAACGAGATTTGGCGCAAAGACATCTGAAGAAATGGCAGAGGCACTGAATGAGATCTTTCAAAAGGGTGTTAAGGGTTTGATCATAGACTTGAGAGACAATCCAGGAGGTTATTTGAATAGTGCTATAGAGGTCGCCAGCTACTTCATAGACAAAGGCGTTGTTGTCAAAACGAAGAATGGTTACGGAATAGAGGAGGTATATGAATCGAAGGGCAATAACTATCCAAATGTACCTATCGTTGTCTTGGTTAATAAAGGTTCTGCCTCAGCGTCTGAGATATTGACTGGAGCATTAAAAGATTACCAGATTGCAAAAGTCGTCGGACAGAAAACCTTTGGAAAAGGATCGGTACAAACAGGATTTCCATTGAGTAATGGCGGTACACTCTATTTGACCACGGCACATTACATGACTCCATCTGGAAAGGATATTCACAAAATAGGAATCGATCCGGATGTTTTTGTTGAAGAAGCGACGAGTACCGCACGTCAATCAGCTGCAGTTGATTATACGAAAAAAATAATCGAGCTTGACATGAACGATCCTTATATAATCAAAGGTCTGGAGGTTCTTCTGGAGATGGTCAAATGACATCAGTGGGAATGGCTGTGGTGGTTTTCCTGGTTTGTTTCGTCGTTTTCACGATCATTTATTTTCCGGTGAACAAACAGGGAGAATCTTTCACCATAAACCCATTCCCACGTGTTGTAATGTCTTCACCTTTTATCTCTTTGTTCAGTAGATTGAAAACCGTTGCGGAACAGATTTTTTTTTACAAAAAGGCTCTTTCAATGGGACAAAAGATAACTTTGAATTTATCATTTAGAAATTCAGTTGTTCGGGCGAGATCGTTTTCTGCTTATCAAGAGATGATAAATGAAGTCGAAAAAAAAGCTGGAATGAAGCCTGTAGAAAAGAAAATCATCTTGAAAATTCAAAATTATGAATATCTGATTTATTCATCATTTGTATTCAAAGATGTGCAGTTTATTTATAAACCGAGGGTGACTTTAACCAACGATGGATATGTCCTAAGCGATCATATTGATGTGGCAAAGGTGATTTTGATGGCTTTGAATGGTGAAGGACCAGATGTCGATTTGCAAAAAAGTCAAGATCAATTAATCGGATCTCTTGTATCGATGTCTTACAAATACGGTATAGAGGTGGTTAAAGCCCAATGAATTGTCTGGAGCTTTTGTATTCACCAAAGAAGATCATGAAAGTTGCTGGTTATTGGACATTGTTGATACCTTTTATACTCGTCAACACACTGTGGTTTTCATTGTCAGATAAAATACGATATGTGCTTTTAAACACGAATTATTTTTCCTATTACATTGAGTTTAATCTGATCGTCTTCATTTATATTGCTATTCTCTGTGGGGTTGTTGCACTACTTGAAAGAAATTTCAAAAAAATCTTCTCTCTGCCCTTATTTTTCATTCCGTATTTTTTTGTTCCCATATATCTCAGAATCCTTGAAATTCTTGATTTACCACCTATATTTTCTATCTCTATAGGTTTTGTTCATTCATTGCTGTTTTCCTTCAATTGCTATAGATTGTCGGTTCATATAATTCGAACGGTGGTCTGCATACTGGTTATATTGGTGGTGAGACGTTGGTTTTCGGTAACTTTGTTGTGAAATATCGATTGTTGATCTTAATAGTCTTTATCGTTCTTTCGGTGGTACTTGGTTATTATGGAATCGCAAACCTTACTATCAATTCTGACTTAGCCAGTCTTGCACCAAAGGGTGCAGACTTTTATGTCGATCAGATTGATTTCTTAGCTGAAAAACTCTCATCAAATACCCTTACCATAATTGCCTATACAAATGGCGATGTGGAAAAAACCAAGATGGCTTTAGAAAAGCTGAAAGAAAAGTTTGAGCAGACCGATTATATTGTCGAGACAATGAAACTCGATAATCCAGAAGTCTTTGTTAAGTACGGATTTTTAGCGATAGACTCCAATACTCTCAAAGGTATGGGTAGTTCTTTTAGTTTAAATACCAATAAC